>JALZUO010000075.1 GCA_023301565.1 Oligoflexales bacterium | reverse complement strand
AATTTTGCAGTACGACTACATATAGGCGTACTGTTGAAAAGTGAAAAAGATAGAATATGAGATAAGTGCAAGAAGAGTGATGTAATTAACTCATAATTCGTTCAAAATTTGCCACCGCATCTTCAAGACCTTCAATTGCTTTTCAATAATCTTAGTACTATTCCAAGAGTAGACAGGGTTGGCCTCTCCGTTTCCTCGCCTGAAAAGGCGGGCAATCATTCGAGTCTGTCTCCCTATCGGTCGCCACTACTCAAAAGACAATTGCTGCGTTTTTTTCTTAATAAAATGAAGATTTCTTTTTTATTCATATCAGAATAATTATGTTTACGTTGCATATTGAATGCCTCAACTAGATTTTTTAACCATACAATATATAAATAATGAAGTCTTTTAAACCGCAAACCGCAAACCGCAAATTTCACTTTTCGAAGATTCTCTTATTAGTTTCAGATACAGTCTAGTACTTGCCCTTTTTTTAGGCATAATATCTTTTTCTTGTAACGAAGAGGATATTGTCAAAGTAACTCAGGATGAAATTATTGAAAAGAATAGCGCAAGTGTTGATTGTGATGATGTACTTGCCCAAGTAATTAAAGTTGATGACAAGTTAAAAGTACAAGACGGTGAACATCTGAAAAATGTATGCGATTGCCTAGGAGTCATAATGGATGACTTGGATGATTCTAGTTCTTTAAACTTTGACGAAAACCAACCACTAATAGATTTTGAAAACAATTTAGAATTTGAATCGCTAAGAGCAATAGTTGAAAGTGATATTGTGGAATGGGAGAATTCTTATCCTCAAAATGATTTTTATCCGAGAGATCAATATGCAGTAGGATTAGATTTGTTGACCTTAATAAATGAAAGGTGTGAAATTTTTGTAGGGACTGAAATTGTTAATTTCTGTGCCAATCCAACTGGCTCAATTCTAAATCCAAATTTCCCACAATCTAAATTTAGTAATCCTTACTATAGCCCAAACAAAATAGACTTTTGTCCGTTTAGTCCATGCTGCCCTTATAATTACGAACTTGCAACTTATATACATCCTAATAATAGAGAAAGGAGAATGAGAGTAACTGTATATTCTAGTACTACGATTATTCCTTTTGGAGGTCTATTTTCGTATCAAGGAGGGTCGATAGAGTCTCAGCGACAAAGAAATAATGGATCATGGACAAGATTGAAGCAAAAAATAAAAATTGTTAACACTGGTGGGCAAGCCGTTTCTTATTTTACTGAAGAGCAAAATCCAAATGGTACTGAAGGATGTAGAGATTTAGCTACTATAAACAAATTTCATGATGATTTTAAAGATAGGAAATATAGAAATTTATCGCAAATCAACCTAACTCTTACAAGTTGGGCATTCGAAGATGATGGAATTTGCACAACTGGTGAGATAAAGAACGCTATTTTAGGGTCTGTGTGTAATGCAAATTAAACAAAGTTGGCTTCTCTTTGATTTGTCAAGAGAAGCCAATCTTTTCTAGAGTAATAAAATTTGATAAATGAAGTATTTTTTTTTAATTCTGTTATTATTCACATTATTTAGGTTGAATTTTGTTTCTTGTCAAGTGAGTCAAAATTCTGGTATTTTTGAGTGCAACTTAAAAAAGCAGGCTAGGATAGAATTGCGTATTGGCGGGAATGAACGATTCTTTAATAAAGATTTAATTCCTGAAACGCTACCAATAATTGGATTCAATCCAAGTATTCATTTAACGTTACCTATAAAATTTAAATCTAAATACTATTTGTATTCAAAGTTTATATTCGGAAGAAGTATAAATAATATACATTTCAATGAAATAGGTGTTACTCGTAGTAGGATTGGAATTAATGGAACTGATCTTTATTCCAACATTTATGTTGGAACAGGTATTGGAAGCCACTTTATAAAACATTTAAAAAATAATTCTTTTATAAGAATTCCTATAAGCCTGAATGTAATATATTTTCCTTTTGTTGAGACCTTTAGCGAAGAAGGATTTTCTCCAGTTCCATTTAGAGACTATTTTGTTGATATTGAAAATAATTTAGATGATAGGACTAACTTCTCTTTAACTCCTGAGTTATCCTTCGAATACCATTTTAGTTTGATGGGCTGTACTTCATTTAGCTTAGGGATGTACTATTCAAGGAGTTTTAACACTACTTATGAAGGGGAAGTTGCTATTCAACGAGCTAATGGTGAAATAATTAGAGAGTCATTTAATAAACCATTTAGTTCTTTTGGAATAAGCATTAGCTATGGTATTTTCAGGTTAAGAAATAAATAAGTTTTGAAACTAAATTGTGTTGTTTTTATTCTTTTTTTGAATTCATGGTGCTTTTGCCAAGTAGACGGGGTAAATTTAGTCAGCTATTCTTCTGCAAAGTTAAACCTAAAGTTTGATAGCTTTTCAACAAGCGAATTAGTAGTTAAAAGGAATTTTGGATTTCAAATTAACATACCTAACAAAATTAGGCCTATTAATGGATTATTCTATGAGATAAATATTGGTATTGATTCTTATGGATTTGAATTAAAGCCCACCGGAATTATTCGTTCCTTTTTTATAGGTTATATTGGTGGAAGACTTGGTTATGAGTATAAATGCCGTATAAAAAATAATGATTTTATAAGATTCGGTGGAGGAATATCATTTTTAAATTTTCGTGGTGCCAAATCTAAACTTTCGGTACAAGATATCAATAAAAGTATATCATCTAGTGCAGCAATCGGAAACCCAAGCCCTGTTGTATTTTCGCCTAGTTTTATTATTGATTATAATTGGCAAACAAAATCTCTAAAAAGTTTTCGATGTGGTATTTATGGTGCCACATCAATTCAAGACATTGTGCGAGGGGAATTTACAATTAACAATAAAGGAGAAATATTCTCGGGGTCATTCACGAAAAAACACGAATATATCGGCATTGCAATTGGAATCAATGTTTCGCATGCAAGAAGAGAAAGAGCAAAAGCAAGAATAAGAAAAGGCCTACTCAAACATCCAAAACCTATCAATAATACCATAAGC
>JALZUO010000074.1 GCA_023301565.1 Oligoflexales bacterium | reverse complement strand
GCGCAAATGGAAGCCATAGAAAAAGACGGCCGCCTCGGGAAGAAAAACCAACGTGGTTTTTATAAGTACAGCAAAGACTCCAAAGGAAAAGTTGTAAAAGCTGGGCCGGATGAAAGTATTTACAAATTTTTTGGGCCGGACGCAAAATCAAAAAAGAATGTTGATAGCAAAGCGATTTCGGAGAGGCTGCACTATCTTTTTGTCAACGAAGCTCACCTTTGTTTTGAAGATGGAATCATCTCTAGAGAGGAAGACGGAGATCTCGGTGCAGTTTTCGGCATTGGCTTTCCACCTTTCCAAGGCGGACCGTTTCACTTTGTACACACCGAGGGGAAAGCTTTGGTTGCGCAAAAATTGAAGGCCCTTGAAGGGGTGTTTGGTCCTAGGTTTAAAGCCAGCAGTTTAATCAGCTAAATAGTGTTGCATATTCTGTGAGCAGCTGGCTGCTAAGAAAATTGGCAACCTCACTTATTACTTTTACGTAAAAAATTGACTGGCCAGCCAATTCTTAGTAGGTTCTTTATAGGTTAAGCCTTACAACCTAGAAGCCGTACTGGCTCTCTTCAAACAAGAGTCAGAACAAAGCGGGACCTGCAACGCGACCATGGATGGACTGTTGGGGGTCTTCCTGTGTTTTATATATCTGAAATTACTAGTTAAATTTTGATGCAGCTTGAGCAACCTATAGGTTTTGGCGATGAGGTATTCATGCGGAAACATACCGAAACTATAGGCTAAAACGATGGCTATTTTAACAATCGAACGTGGACCAGATAAAGGCAAGCGCATTACACTTGTAGACTTTCCTGTAACCATTGGTCGAGACGCTGAAAACACAATTACGATTCGTGACGAAGAGGTGTCTCGGTTTCATCTGCGCATCAAAGCCCGTGGTAAAACCCTTGTCGCACAAGATCTTGATAGCAAAAACGGGACCTACATCAACGGCGATAAGGTCATGAACGCTATCTTAGCTAATGGCGATCGTATCCTGGTTGGCTCTACTGAACTTTCTTTTGTTGGTGCTGAGTCTAGTATTAAGCTCGCAGACTCTATTGATAAGTTCGATATGGTTGTATCTGAGGACGCTCACACTTTGGGCAGCTCTTCGAAAGAGACTCCAGGCGATATACATAAACTATTTAACCCCCGGCGACTTGACCCACACCCTCCTGCATCTGAGTTTCTTGCTCGCCCAGACACGATAGGCTCTATTTATAGCTATCATTCGCATGTAATGGTTGTTGGTGAGCTTAAAGAGGCTGCCAGCCTCCTTCTGAAGTTTGTCGGACAAATCATGCCGCAAAGCTCACGAGCCTGCTTTTTCTTGTACAAAAAGAGCTTGAAAGAGCTTCAGCCCCTCGCTGAAAAGCAGTTTAAAAAGAGCCAGCCTTTTTTGCTTAGCAAAAGATCTTTTGAAGATGTTTTGTCTAGGTCGCAAGGCGTTCTTCTACAGGCAAAGACAAACCAAGCAACCCACTCTCATCGTAGCAGGTTGGTGCTTCCGATGATCCACAACGGAGAAACGCTTGGAGTCGTTCATATTGAAGATGACGATCCGCGCTCTGTATTCAAAGATAACGCAATCTTTACCTTGCAAGCGTTGATCAACCGTTGCGCTTCTTCCTTTGAAAGCATGATCCTTCGCCGAGAAATGGATTCGTGGATGGTCGGTATGATCGAGACCATGATCAACACGGTAGAGGCGAAAGATACATATACGCGTGGCCACTCTGAACGGGTTTCAAGGTATGCCATGGCTATTGCAGATGAACTCAAGTTAAACCGTGAGGTCAAAAGACTGCTGCTCATCAGCAGCTTATGTCACGATATCGGTAAAATTGGGATTCCAGATAATATCCTTAAAAAAGCGAATATTCTTAGTGCAGAAGAGTACCAAGAAATGAAACTGCACCCTACTATTGGCTCTGACATAATCAAGCATATGCCTGATGCCCACAGGTTTTTTTCGGGGATTAAATATCACCACGAAAGATGGGACGGGACTGGCTACCCAGACGGGCTTGCAGGCGAGAAAATTCCATTTTTTGGCCGTATCATCGGTATATGTGACTCATTTGATGCGATGGTTTCTGGTCGATCTTACAGCGGCTTTATGGATGAAACCGAAGCAGTAGAAAGACTTGCGAACGAAAAAGATATTTTTGACCCAGAAATTCTCAAAACCTTTATAAGAGCTTACGAAAACGGCACGCTAACCCTAAAAACAAGCACAAAGAGTAGGTCTGCCGATCAAGGTGATGAAGCACTTCGCAAAGAAGGGCTGCGTAAAGTAGATTAACGCTGCCGGTACAAATACTGGTAGAATATGTAGATGATATCCACTAACACTTCATATGACTTTTGGTACAACGTATTTTTATGTTCTACGCTTTTGACCGCGTGCTTGTTTTCTATAGCAGTCGTCTATATTTGCTTGCGTTGGCGCGCACTTTTAAGCAGGTACTTGCCGAGCGTCTCTCTTTCTAAGTGGAAAGAAAAAACAGTGTTTGAACGCGTGCGCGATTTAAATCAGCTTCCAGTTACGATGCAACAGGTAGCAGAAAAAGGCATTGCCAAAAATCAACGTCAGTACTTAGAGTTTGAATTTGGTAAAAAAATACATGAATCCTTGTGGGTTCTTCCGGCGCTTATGTTGGTACACCTCTTTTCTTTATATGCATTGTTTGCAAGCTCCCTTGGCTCTTCCGGGTTTCTTGCCACTAAGTGGAACCCTTTGGTTATCGTCAAAAGTGTGCTCAGTAATTTGACCCAAAATTATGGGCTTAGTATTTTTTCCTTGGCGTTTTCCTTTTCGCTTGCAGTGTATGTGCTCATCAGGCTTTTAAGAGAAGCATCTAGGTATGCCGAACACTATGGCAGCTGGATGCGGCTTATGAATGAAGCGCGTGGCCATAAACAAGTAGCAACTGAAAACTGGTTGAAAAAGGTATCGTAATGTCTGAGCTCCACCTTCATTTGAAACTTTATAAACGCTCTGCTTGTATCGATGAAGTATCGCTTCGTCTGGGCACAAACTTTAAGCTAGTCACATCGAGCCGGGAGCCTACCAAGTTTGAGCTTCAGGCCATTTCTGACCTCACTGAGAGTAAAGATAGCTTGCAAGTAGAAGGAAAATCAGGGAAGGTCTACTTTTCGCATCTGGTAGAAACTTTTGGCAGCCGGGTAAAGTCAGGCAACAACTATATATCCCTAGATGGTTTGGGCTCTGTCGCAACAGGCTCTCTACCATCTGGTTTTATGAAGAACAATATTTTAGAGGTTTATTGGGCCGTTCGATCTGAAAAGCCCTATACGCAGAGAAAAGAAAAATCCAAACTATCTGGGTTTGGGATGATTAAAGAATTTTTTCGGCCGTTACTTGGCCACAGTAAATAAGAGGTCTAAATGACAAAAAGAGCAAAAGATTTGCGTCCGCGCAAAGGTGGCATTCGTATACTTCCTTTTGGTGGGTGTGGTCAGTTTGGGATGAACGTAACCGCCTATATTACCCATGAAGGGTTTATCATTGTCGATGCCGGTTCAAAGTTTCCTATGGATCACCAGTTAGGTGTTGACTGTGTTTTTCCAAACCTCGAGAGGTTTGTAGAGAAGTTTGGAAAGTTTTATGGCTACGTGATCACGCATGGCCATGAAGACCATATCGGTTCACTGCCTTTTCTTTATCAGCAGCTTAAGGGCAAGATTTTTGCGCCACCATGGTCACATAGTTTGTTAGTTGGGAAGTTTGAAGGCTACAACATCCCGCTTCCTGATATCCAAGTAGTGCGCGCAGGTGACCGAAAAAAGCTGGGCCCTTTCGGGGTGGAGTGGATTCACTTGAATCACTCGATTCCAGACAGTATGGGGTTATGCCTTGAGATGGACGGCAAGCGTATTTTTCATTCCGGTGATTTTAAAATAGAAGATGAGCCGCTATATGAAAAGCCAGCAGACGTAGCGCGCCTAAAAGTTCTTGGCCAAGAAGGGGTTGACGTTCTTTTGGCTGACTCTACCAATGCTCATAAAGAGGGGCGATGTGGTAGTGAGCGTGAGGTTGTAGAGCCCATTAAAAAAGAGATTGCAAGTAGCGAAGGGCTGACGGTCGTAACAACTTTTAGTTCTAACCTGTGGCGCCTTGCTACGATGACAAAGATTGCAAAAGACCTGAATAAGAAAATATTTATTTTAGGCCGCGGTATGCGTAAAACATGCAAGATTGCAGCAGAGCTAAAGTTTGATTGCCTCGATAAATCTGTGTTTGTCGATCAAGACTCGGTGCGAAGTGTTGCAAAGAAAAACCTGATTGTTTTAACAACGGGCTGCCAAGGCGAGCGTTTTGCGGGTCTTTCGCGACTGGCGAACGGCCATTTGCGTGAAGTGAAGCTTAGCCGGGGTGATAAAGTTATATTTTCATCTCGGATGATCCCTGGCAATGAGGCAGCGATTCTAGACCTACAAAACAAGCTAGAGTATATGGGCTGTAAAAGCTTGACGACCAAAGAAAATCCAGAGATCCACGTCAGTGGTCACGGCTATCAAGAAGACTTGTCCATTGTGATGGAAGCGCTAAAACCCAAAACCTTTTTGGCAATTCATGGGACCTTTTTTCACCTTCGCAGCCATAAAGAGCTTTTCGAGTCTATCGTCAGTAAGGATCTGCCGGATAAAATCGAATCTGGAGATTTGCTAGAGTATCGAGACGCCAAATTTTCTAAAGTAGATAACTTTGATATTGAACATCTTTTTGTGGACAGTTTTTCTGGCAGCGTCATGAACTATGGCGAGTTAAAAGAAAGACTTCGCATCGGTGAAAAAGGCTTGGCTCTGGTAACTGGATGTTTTCGGCAAAGTAACCGTTCGTGGGTGCAAGAGCCTGAGCTAGAGCTAATCGGAGTTGGTTGGCCGTCGAGTATGAGCGAAGAAAAGTGGTTTAACTCGATGTTAGACGGTATAGACTCGCTTTATTCGAAGGCATCTAAAAAAGAACTAAGCGTCCGTGAGGGTACTGGCGTCGCCCCCATCGAGGGTTCAGCTGCGCGTCACCTGCGGATGCAGCTTCAAGATCTTCTTGGCAAAAAGCCCGAAGTGTTTGTGCGTATTGGGATTATTTAGGCTGCCCTTTTAGACTGTATTACTAGTCCGTCAGCCTAGATGGTTTGAATCGTGAATAAGTTGCTGTTTTTAGTGCTAACAGAGCTTAGGGTTACAGAAACAAATACAATCTTGTCACCTTTTTCCAAGTAGGTGCGCTCTTTAATTTTATTTTTTACAATCGCGAGCACCTCGTCTAGCTTTGGGTTTCCTTTGATGTAAACACCTTGAACTCCTCGGACTAAATGAAGCCGTTTGGCTACCACCTTATCAAAGGTAACGCCAACAACAGGAAGTGTCGGCCCTAAACTAGCCAGCTTGCATGCTGTGTTGCCAGATTCAGTAATGCAGACAATGGCCTTGGCACCCACACGTTTGGCGGCAGTGTGTGCACCGACAGCGATGGCATCCATCTCTTCACGCATCTTAGGGCTGCCTATCTGCCAGTTTGGTTCTATGCTTTCATTGGTTTCCATGTCCATGATTACTTCATGCATGAGCTGAAGCGCGCTGTCCTTTGATTCGCCGCGTTTGATTTCTTGCGAAGGCATAACGCCATGCGCACCATCAATGACAACATTTGCCAGGTCAGAAACCTCCGCTCTTGTTGGTATCGGTTTTACGGCCATGGTCCCAAATATCTCTGATGCTACCCAAACCACTTTTGCGTGGTCATGACAAGTTTCTAAAACTTTTTTTGTGACGATTGGAAGAAGTGCTGGGTCAATCGAAAGTGCTAGCTCACGTCTTGACAAAAGAACCCCACGGAAACTATCTAGATGAACGCGGTAGTTTTTGAGTGATTCTTCCGAATCAATTTTGTAAAATATCCAAGGTCCTTCATTTCCAGTAGATTTTAATTTACCTGCAAGCTTTTCAATATCTTCTTTTCCAAAGTATCCGGGAACGACACAAGCCGCTGCTGAATTTCGGATGCTCTCCCAGCTAACTCCTTGAGGGAGTTCGGGTACGAGCTCTTCCGGGCTTTTTTGCCGTTTTGTTCCTGGGACGTGAACATAGGAGTCAGGGTTTAGATACCCTGGAAGAGTTACGGTCAAAGACACACAGTCGGATTTTGCACTATTGCTGTCTTCTAGGACACTGCATGCAAGGCCACCAAACCCCAGGTAGACTTTTTCATTGGGGCCAAAAAGATTTTCAAAATCCTCAGACAGCAGCGCTATGTGATTTTCTTTTGGCTTGCTGTCGGCATTTTGTAAGTGAACTGTCTGTCCAGATTTAAAGTAAAGAGCTTCGTTTAAACCAGTAATCTGAGCTCTGGACTTTGGTAAAAAATCAATTACTAACCCACAGCTGTCAGATGTATTGGGGTCGAAGCTCGCAAGGGTTTCTGCATTTATATCTGCGATGTTTACCCGTACAAAGTCCAGGTGTTCCTTCTCTTTGTGGTCAGAAGAGAGAAAGTCTGAGATTTCACCTGCAGTCAAAGCAGAAAAAATCCTGGTCTTGCGTGTTGCCGTCATTCTTTGCCCCTTAGTTCCCGTAGAGAACTACTATATACCATGCTAAACCCTTGTTAATAGATGATTTTTCTCGATATCTTATGCTGCGGGGCAAAAAAGCGATGATTATAATAGGAGTCAGGAAGCCCAACTATATTTGGCCCACTGTTCGTAAATCCCTTAAACCCTTGCCCTAACCCTTTTTTTCGTCTGAGTGGGTGGTCTAGAGGTAAATGAGGCTTCCCGGCTCCACCTTTTTCTATGCTCACTGTCGCCATTCGTGCCAAGTACCTAATAATTAGGCAGTTTTTTCCTCCAAACCATTTTCACTTTATTTCCGATAGGTGCTTTAGGTACCGTATGTAAAGCGTCTTTGCTTGTAGAGGCTAACAATGTTATCTCCTGCTGACGTAGATGGCCTGTGTATTAAGAACAGGGAAAAAGAGGATTGATATGAGTTTTAAACTAAAAAGTGTGTTTGCCGGTAATAACGCAAAACAAACAGATATGGATAAAGTTGATACTCCCGATGTAGCAGCTGAGATTATAGATAAAAAAGCACAGCTTTTTGACAAAGACCTACGCGACATTGCAGGCGCCATTTATAAAAGCCTTCAAACCGAAGGGTGCGAGTCTAAGCAAATCATTTCGGTTTCTTCCGAGCTATTAAACCTGGTTACGCGAGAGCTTGAAGCCAAAAAGTAGCAAGTTATGCCTTTTGGGCATTGCTTTTAGCTGCACCCTAACTCCTACCTACGATAAAAAACTTACCTAATAAATAGTTGACCATACTCCGGATATAGCCGATAATTTCGGAGTATGGTCTACCGCATCCAAAAACTCAATAAAAACAATAGCCTGTTTCTGTTTGGAGCTAGAGGTACGGGCAAAACCACCCTTTTGAAAGAGCTTTTTAACTCAGAGCGGACCCTTTGGATAGACTTGCTCGAAGACTCTACCGAGGAGCAGTATCGCAAGCGTCCTCAGCTTTTGTCGAGCCAGATAGACACCCAAAAATACGACAGGGTAGTGATTGATGAAATTCAAAAGAACCCAAAGCTTTTGGACATAGTCCATCTGGAAATCGAAAAAAAACGTGGAATACAATTTGTACTCTCAGGCTCTAGCGCAAGAAAACTGAAGAGAGGTGGAGCAAACCTTTTAGGTGGCCGCGCCTTTCAGTACTCTCTTTTCCCTTTTACATATAATGAGCTGGGTAAAAGTTTTGATCTTAATCACTGCATGCAGTGGGGTTCTTTGCCCAAGCTCTGGGAATTTACAGAGGAGCTAGAAAAAAGAAAATACTTAGAGTCATATGTGCGAACTTATCTTAAAGAAGAAATTCTTGTCGAGCAGATAGTCCGAAACATAGATCCTTTTAGAGATTTTTTAGAAATCGCCGCGCAGTTAAATGGCAAAATTATTAACTATTCAAAAATAGCCCGCGATGTAGGGGTCGACGATAAAACCGTTAGGTCATACTATCAGATTCTAGAAGAGACCTTGGTTGGGTTTAAACTTCCGTCTTTTCACCGCTCTATCAGAAAACAGCAGCGGGCTGCGCCTAAATTTTATTTGTTTGACGTGGGTGTTAAGAGAGCCTTGCAAAGAACTTTAAAAGTGCCCCTTGTAGAAAAAACTTTCGCTTTTGGAGAAGCCTTTGAGCATGCTGTTCTGCTTGAGTGTTTTCGTTTAAATGAATACTGTGAAAGCGATTTTCGCCTGTCTTATCTGCGCACCAAAGATCAGCTAGAGATCGACCTTGTGATTGATAGACCTGGCAAGCCAGATCTTCTTGTAGAGGTAAAGTCTTACGACCAAGTTAACCCAGCAGATGCAAGTAAAGTTAAAAATCTAGTAAAAGACTGGGACCAAGAAGCTCAGGGTGAAGTGTGGTCACGTGATTCAAACACTCAGGTGATCGGTGGCGTGGTCTGTAGGAGCTGGCAAGAAGGTCTTGCGGAGCTTTTTGCCTAAAGTCAGGTTTCTTTCTTATGGCGCACCTTCATACAGTACTTAAAAAAGATGGTAAAATCATAGGGTATGCAACTCAGCAAAATTACATTTAGCTTCTTCTTTGTTTTGCTCTTCTGGCCAACCTGCCTGCAGGCTTCGATGGAAGAATTTCTAACTTTTGGATTCGAAGTGGAATTCAAAGGCTATTACCCAGATGTCGTTCATTAGGACAAAGTTCAAGGCAAACATTTATTAGATTTCGAAGAAGACTCAGACTATGAAGAAGAATCTGGAAACACAGAGATCCGCTCGAAGGTTTATCCAACACTTGAACAAGCTTTAGAGAAAATGAAGGCTATAAAAACTACCCTCAAACGTGAAGGTCGCTCCAGAGGGATCCGAGGTTTTCACTTACATATTAGAGTAAACCCCAAAGGTCTAAAGAAGAAGGGTATTGAAGTATATGGTTCTAAGCTTAGGGCTTTTATGTTTCGTCTTGGTATGTATATTCATATTTATAGGGCTGCTACTAAAAAACCATTTTTCCATTTGTATACAAACACTGTTTCTAAGCCGCGTCTGATTCTTGTCAAACTTGGAAGGGCATCAACGATAAGGGAGCGATTACTTTCTCCCGGTGGACTGGATTTCGAGATTCGCGGTGGAATGGCGGATATTTCGTTTATTAAAGAGGTTTCTAAGCTGTTTATTTTAGGCTTGGAGCATTATAGCGATCTTCCGGATACGTTTATAAATGAGAAGAACATTCATAGTAATCACTTTGGCATAGGCATATCTAAGATGGCTTTTGGTGCTGACATTATCCTGAACAAGTTAGAGTTCCTACATGCTGCGGGATATTTTAAGCATGGAAAAGTGCCTATAAGTTTTCTTGCATTGGATTCCGTGTTAACTGTAGAACAGCGCAGTAAAATCTTCGAAGCTGACGTTAAGTTTTCTCAGCGCTTG
The DNA here is from genome assembly GCA_023301565.1 of Oligoflexales bacterium. Classification (GTDB taxonomy): domain Bacteria; phylum Bdellovibrionota_B; class Oligoflexia; order Oligoflexales; family JALZUQ01; genus JALZUO01. The sequence goes on along the minus strand of JALZUO010000074.1, from coordinate 47,725 downwards.
GTCCTATTATTGGGCTCAACAGAAAATGAAAAGTCAGACACCAAGCAGGAAAAAATACTTATAGATGATTACAATGAGATTTATAAGTCTTGGATGGCTGAATCAGACCTTCTTGCCTCTTACAGAGACTCTCTTTACAAAATGACCAAGGGCGACATGCAATATGAAAATACAGGTCCTTTAAACAAGCACCAGGTAGAGTCTATGTATAAAGAGGGGTTCTCTAGAAAAAGAAACCAGCTAAACCTTGATGCTTGCAGATTAGATAACAAATAGCCCGCAGTGCTACTGAATATTTTTTATTTAAAAACAAACACTTATCGATATCCTCTACCAAAAACCAAAACCCTTACCGATCTGACTACACAAACAAATTTGTGAAGGTTAGAGCCATGATATTGACAAATATTGAAGAAGTCCCCGGACAAGAAATCATAGAACACTACGGCCTGGTTAGTGGAAGCACCATACGTGCAAAGCATGCTGGCCGAGACATGATGGCAGGGATTAAAAATATTTTCGGCGGCGAGCTCAAAGGCTACACCGAACTACTAAGAGAATCCAGGGCAGAGGCCGTAGACCGCATGATGAAGCAAGCAACTGCTGTCGGAGCCAACGCTATTGTAAATGTTCGGTTTGCGACTTCTACGGTTGCAGCTGGTGCAGCAGAGATTTTTGCTTATGGCACCGCTGTTAAGGTGCAAGCGAAAAGTACAAGTAAAGAGTTAGGCTAGTTATGGGACTTATCATCGGGCTAGTTCTCATTGTTGTCGGTTACTTCTATGGTAGCTACGCCGAAAAGAAGCACTATAAATCGATCAAACAGCGCGAGCTCGTTTTACGCTCAAAGCCATTGGTGAGTGGTAAAACAAGCCTGCGAAAAGAAGGAGTCGGCAAATCCATGCTTGTAAGCGGCTCTGTAGTTATATCTATAGACAGGTTCAAACAAGTGATGGCGGGTATTCGCAATGTTTTTGGCGGCGAGGTTCAGGCTTACTCTTCACTTCTTGACAGAGGTAGAAGGGAGGCAATGCTAAGAATGATGGAGTCTGCACCTTTTGGAGATAAGTTTGTAAATTTGAAGATTGAAACCGCAAAAATCTCTACCTCAGCTAAAGGTGGTACTGGCACGGTTGAGGTTTTTGCCTATGCAACAGCCATCACGTATAAGTCGTGAAGTTTGTTCCTAAAGACATGGGTGAAGCTGCCGACGTGTCAGCTAGCAGCCAGGGCTGGACGTCGCATTTAAAGCTTATTTTAGCGTTTCTTGCAGCGGTCGTGTTGGTGGTTGCTATACTAGGGCGCTTGATGGGAGCTGCAGCTTACTATATGCCAGATTCGTGGGAAACCAAGCTAGCTGGCTTAACCAAGTTTAGTGAGTCGAGCCTTACAGAATGTGACACCGAGCAGCACCCATATCTGACAGAGTTATTCAAAGACATGGTCAAGAAGGTTGCGACCAGAAAACTAGATTACAGAGTAGAGTGCCTTCAATGGGAGATGCTTAATGCATTTGCCTTGCCAGGTGGAAAAGTTATTTTGACTAAGGGGTTTTTGGACTCTGTAAAGACAAAAGAAGGCATTGCCATGGTTCTTGGCCATGAGCTTGGTCATCACGAGCGGCGCCATATAATGCAGGGACTGGTTTCAGGCCTAAGCACAGGGGTTTTGCTAGAAATACTTGGAGCAGGCGATTCGGTCGCAGGCGCTATCTCTCAGCAGATCATAGGACTTTCTGTTTTAAAACATTCGCGTGAAAACGAGTATGAGGCAGACGATTTTGGGCTCCAGTATATCGTGGGCAATTTTGATAAGACCGAATCGGTTACAGAGTTTTTTGAGCTTGTTTTGCAAGAACAAAAAGAAAAAGGCGAGACAGCTAGCCGCTTTAGTGAATTTCTAAGCACGCACCCTCTTACAGAAGACCGCATCCAAAGAATTAAATCCAATGCTAAGCTTCTGCGTTAGCAGCTAGGCAGCAAGCTAGTAAGACTCAATCGGTTATTTAGTTTAAATTCTTATCCTGAGAATTTTCAAAATAGTGTTCAAATTTTTGTTTTGCAAGTACGCACTGCAGGTCTCTTCGGTCTCGCCGTCCCATTCTTTTTTTCCCTGTTTTAAGAATGTCGCTTTTTTCTAGCTTAGGAAGCAGGCCAAAATTTGCGTTCATGGGCTGAAACGGCCCAATCACGCCTTTGGTGACATAGTGGTGCAAAGAGCCAATCACAGAGCTTGGTGGCGGAAGGGTGAATTCAGCTTCTTCAAGCATAGCTGCAGCAAGCCTTCCTGCCAGAAGGCCGATTGCTGTAGACTCAGTGTAGCCTTCTACGCCACTAATCTGGCCTGCTAAAAAGACGCGATTGTTTTTACAAAAGCTTAGGTTTTCATTTAAGCACTTTGGAGAGTTTAAGTAACTGTTCCTGTGTACGGATCCATAGCGGTAAAACACAGCATTTTCTAAGCCAGGGATTTTTTGAAAGACTCTTTTTTGTTCTGGCCACTTCATTTTGGTCTGGAACCCAACCATCGAAAACATGGTTGCGTCAGCGTTTTCTCGCCGAAGCTGGATGGCAGCATGCGGGATCTCTCCGGTTTTAGGATCTTCGAGGCCAACAGGCTTGAGAGGCCCAAACCGCAGGGTCTCTGGGCCTCTTTTTGCCATCACCTCTATCGGCAAGCATGCTTCAAAGTAAGGAGTGGATTCAAACGCGTGCAAAGGAGAGTACTCTGCCGTTTGTACGTCAGAGATAAACTGATCGTATATTTCTTTATTTAAAGGAATGTTTAGGTAGTCGTCTTTTTCAGGCTCGTAGCGGTTTGCAAAATAGGTTTTTTCGTAATCAATCGAGTCTGCTTCGATGACCGGCGCAATCGCATCGTAAAAAGCAAGATCCGTGGATTCTGCAAGAAGGTTTGATTGTATGTATTTATAAAGCGGCTCAGAGGTCAAAGGCCCCGTAGCTAAAATCCAGGCTTGGCCCCGCTCTTCCATTTCTTCTTTGCTTGGAAGCTCCGTTACTTCAGCTGCCACCCTTGTGATGCAACCGGTGTTTGCAAGCTGCTCTTCAACAGTCGCTGAGAGTATGAGCCTGTCTACAGCAAGCGCCTGCCCTGCAGGTATTTGAGCTTTCTTTGCTGCTGCGATGATGACAGAATTTAGCTGCTCCATTTCAAACTTTAAAAGCCCGGGCACCGAGTTAAGCCGAATGCTTTTAAAGGAGTTTGAACATACAAGCTCTGCCAGCCCAGAGGTTTTGTGGGCTGGCGTTGATTTTTTGCCGTCTCGCATTTCATAAAGAAAGACGGGCACGCCCTGATGGGCTGCTTGCCATGCAGCTTCAGACCCTGCAAGTCCACCGCCGACAATATGAAGTCCTGGTTTTTTAAAAGTATCTGTCACGAGCGTTTCGCCTTACTTTCGTTGTGTGCAATTTCTAAAAGCTGCATAAAGCTTTCGGCTTTAAGAGATGCACCGCCAACCAAGCCTCCACTTATGTTGTCTTTTGTAAGTAAGCTTTTAAAGTTCGCCGGTTTCACTGATCCGCCATATAAAATAGAAATAGGCGCACATTTTTTTTCGTAAAATATCTCTGCAAGAATTTGTTGAATCCAGCCATGCGATTCGTCTGCTATTTCGGGCGTAGCAGTCTCGCCAGTACCAATGGCCCAGACAGGTTCGTAGGCAAGGGTTAGGTCGTTTAAAATGCTTAGATCCTGCAGTTCCTTAAGCCAAGCAAGCTGCTTGCGGAGGGTTTGCTGGGTTAGGTTTGTTTTGCGCTCTTCGAGGGTTTCGCCCACGCAAAAAATAACTTTAGAGTTTTGCGATAGTATGCCTGCAGCTCTTTTTGCAATCAGCTCGTTGCTTTCTCCAAAAACGTGCCGGCGTTCGCTGTGACCAATAATGGAAACATCTATCCCGAACTCTTTGAGCATAGGTACAGAGACTTCCCCGGTAAATGCCCCACTTTGCTCGCCCCAAGTGTTTTGCGAAGCTATTTGAAGGCCTGGAGTCATCTCTTTTGCAAGCTCACAAGCTCTAGGTAAATAGATGAAAGGGCAGCCGATGATGACCCGCGTATCAGCAGAGTAGAGCTGGTTCCACTGAGGCTTTAGGGCCGAAAAAAAAGCTTCGATTTCGCCTAAGCTTTGATTCATTTTCCAGTTAGCAGCTAAAATAGATGTCATGTTTCATGCCTTTTTTTATAGTCAGCTTTTTAAATCTGATTCGCTTGGTTAGTTAATAGTCTCGCATGACCCATAGTCCAGGTAGAACTTTGCCCTCTAAGAACTCTAGCGATGCACCGCCTCCGGTTGAGACATGATTCATTTGATCAGCGAGCCCGCACTTGTTCACGACTGCCACAGAGTCGCCGCCTCCAACAACAGTTGAAGCGCTTGTTTCAGCCATTGCTTCTGCAACAGCCCTGCTGCCGCCAGCAAAACTTTCCCACTCAAATACGCCCATAGGACCATTCCAAAAGACATTTTTCGCACTGGCAATGATGCTTTTGTATTGCATACGTGTTTGAGGTCCAATATCAAGACCCATTTTGCCGGGAGCAATCATTGCGCCACTGGTGATTTCCGCAGGCGAGTCTTCTTTGAACTCAGCTGCAACCACATGGTCTTGTGGCAAAAGAAGTTTTACGCCGCGCTCGGAAGCCTTTTTTTGTATCTGAAGACAAAGCTCTAGCTTGTCTTCTTCGACTCTGGAAGTTCCGACGTCGATCCCGTTTGCTTTTAAAAACGTATAAGCCATCGCACCGCCAATAAGTAGGTGTGTGCATTTTTCTAGTACATTGATCAAAACCTCTATCTTGTCGCTTACCTTAGAGCCTCCCATAGCCACAACGTATGGAATTTCGGGTCCGCGAAGTAGCGGCTCAAGAGCGCTAATCTCTTTTTCAACAAGTTTTCCAACGCCTATCTTGCCGCGCCCCATGTGCTCTGGCATACCGACTGTGGATGCGTGGCTTCTGTGGCATGCACCAAAGGCATCGTTGATGTAAAAATCAAACCCTTCACACAAAGATTTTGAAAACTCTTTGTCGTTTCCTTTTTCTCCCGGGTGAAACCTTAGGTTTTCTAAAAGCACCAGCTGATCTCGTGATTTTCGGGTTAGGTGAAAAGCGGGCTCTTCGACCGAGTCTTGCACAAATAAAACTTCATTTTCTTTGCCAAGGTGTGCAGCCAGGCACTTTGCTACAGGGCTTAGGCTAAACTTTAAATCATATTTTCCTTTTGGCCTGCCAAAGTGGCTAATGACAGCCAGCTTATCTGTTTGCTCCAAGATGTAGCGAATAGTCGGAAGCGCGGCACGAACCCGCGTATCGTCAGATACAACATAGGCTCCTTCGTTTTCTGGGTCTGGCTTCACAGGGCAGTTGAGGTCCAAACGTAAAAGAACTCTGGCCCCTTCGAGGCCCCCGTTTTGACCTAGTTGTTCGAGTGTGTGTAGGCGCATTATTTCTCCGAAGACCGTTGCTTTGCCAGTTTCATCGCCGCCCATTGTAAGAGCTGTTTGCCTGGCCGAGCTGCTTAATACTTAGGCGCGAACCATAGCAGATTCAGCTGCGCTTTGCATGGTTAGAAATACCAAGTTTTCTCCAGGCACCTTTGCGTATTCTTGGTTTGCTTAGAAGCTTCTATGGCTTGTGAGCCAAGCTGTTGATAGGTTTGCAATATTAAGCGTTTACGGTGATTCCCGGGCTATCTTCAGGCCAGGGGTGGGCGAAGATACTGGCCCGGCAGTTGCTCTACCCCTATCGCTTGGATGGGGTGGTGGTGGTGAGCTTCTCTTGCCATGAAATAAATGCGTCTTGCCGCGAAGGGTGTAAAATACTCTGCACTGCAAGAATACGCTGTTAATATACAGCCTAGTACAGAACGAAGAAGAATAGTTTAAGAGCTTCTTGAAGGGGCAAGATTTGATTTTAGTCGTTATAGATAGCGCTGATGAGATGGACCCTGTCCGTGATACTAGCCTCCAGATTTTGGATGCAGCTAGCCTGGTCTCTGAAAATATATATTGGACTACCCCAGAGCACTTAGGGTGGTCAGGCGGAAGAGAGTTAAGTGTTTCTATACCGCAGGCTCAGTGCTTTCCCTTTGAAAAGAACAAGGGCGGTTTGCCTGATCAAAATAAAGAGTTAGAACCAAAACCTTTGCACGCGTTTTCTGCAATCTACATGCGCAAGGAGCCGCCTGTAGACACCAGGTTTCTAGCGGTGACTTGGATGCTCGATAGAGCGATGCAGATGTCTAGAAAGCTAAAAGTTTTCAACCATCCCGAGGCGCTTAGAGCTTTAAATGAAAAAGCCATTATTTTTGAGTTCCCAGAGCTCATACAAGAAGCCCTTATATGTTCCGACGCTCAGCAGCTGCGGCAGTTTGCATCTGCTTTTGGAGAGCACGGCATTGTGCTCAAACCCCTTGACGGGTATGGCGGGCGAGGTGTGGTTCACCTGAATAAAGAGCAGCTTGAAGAAGAAGCTGGGTCGTACGTAGAAGAGTTCCTGTCGGCAAACCAAGCTCCCGTTATCGTGCAGCCGTTTGATCCAGCCGTCTTCAAAGGCGAGGTCAGAGTTTTTGCTCTTCATGGCAAAATCATAAGCTGGTGCTTAAAAGTTCCAAAAGAAAATAATTTTTTAGCAGGCACAAGTGCTGGTGCAACTATTGAAGATTACAGCCCTACCCAGCAAGAGGAAGATGCCGTCTTTAACGTCATGGCTTCTTTGAGGGGGCGCGGCATAGAAATGCTTGGCGTCGATATGATTGGCGGCAAGGTTTCTGAAATCAACATTACCTCCCCGAGGTCTTTGTTTGTTGCAGAAAGAAGAGAAGAAGTAGTAGAAATGATTTCTAAAAATATAGAAAAACATCTAAAGAAAAAGGCATAACCAGTGCAAAACGAGCAAGAAATGCAAAAGTCTGTAGACCCAAAAAACTATGAGTCTAAGTGGTATCAAACCTGGCAAGATAAAAAGTATTTTCACGCCGATGCTAAGAGCAAAAAAGAAAAGTTTACGATCTTGATCCCGCCACCAAATGTAACCGACAGGCTGCACATGGGGCACGGACTAAACAACACGATTCAAGATATCCTAGTGCGCTACAAACGCATGAAGGGGTATGAAGCTTGCTGGCTTCCGGGTACAGATCATGCTGGGATAGCAACGCAGATGATGGTCGAAAAAGACTTGGCCAAATCAGGGAAGACCAAAGAAGACGTTGGCCGACCGGCGTTTCTTGAAATGTTGAAAGAGTGGAAGATAAAGTTCGGTGGGATCATCATCGACCAGCTAAAAAGCCTTGGAGCAAGCGCAGACTGGGACCGCGAAGCCTATACGATGGACCCTTCGTTATCGAAGGCTGTACGCAAGATATTTGTCGAGCTTTATGAAAAAGGCCTAATATATCGTGGCAATCGCCTCGTAAACTGGGACCCGGTTTTGCAAACAGCCGTATCAGATGACGAGGTTGAAAACGAGCCTAAGCAAGGGAACTTTTGGCACTTTCGCTACCCCATATCTGGAACATCCGAACACCTGGTGCTGGCAACAACTCGCCCCGAAACAATGCTTGGTGACTCGGCGGTTGCTGTGCACCCTACCGACGAGCGCTATAAGCACTTGGTCGGAAAGACGATTGACCTTCCTTTGTGTGGCCGAAAAATTCCTATCATTGCAGATGAATACGTTGACCCTGAGTTTGGTACTGGCGTGGTTAAGATTACACCGGCGCATGACTTTAATGATTTTGCAGTTGGACAGCGCAATAAACTAGAGATGATCACGGTTTTAGATAAGCAGGCAAAGATTTGTGCGCCCGCCCCAGAAAAATACATTGGTATGGATCGCTACGAAGCTCGCGAGCAGATAGTTAGGGATCTAAAGGCTTTGGAACTTGTGGAAAAAATAGAGGGCCACAAACTTACGGTTCCAATTTCATCGCGCAGCAAATCTGTCATCGAGCCACTGCTTTCGAAACAGTGGTATTTAAAGATGCAAGAACTTGCTCAGCCAGCTATCGCAGCCGCAAAAAAAGACGAGCTTAAGTTTCACCCTCCGCTTTGGAAAAAAACGTACTTGTACTGGCTTGAGAACGTGCAAGATTGGTGCATTTCTCGCCAGCTTTGGTGGGGTCATCAAATACCTATTTGGTATTGCGGCGACTGTTCCAAAGAGTTTGCAAGCTTGCATGAGCCAGAAGGCTGCAAGCACTGCGGCGGCAAGAGCTTGACGCAAGACGCAGACGTACTAGACACCTGGTTTAGCAGCTGGCTGTGGCCTGTAAGCCCTTTTGGTTGGCCAGAAGAAACAGATGATCTATCAGCCTTTTTCCCCTCCAACGTACTGGTCACTGGCGCTGATATTATTTACCTGTGGGTCGCACGGATGATCATGCTTGGCTATTTTGCTAAGGACGAGCTTGCATTTAAAGATGTTTATTTCAACTCCATCATTTGTGATAAGGATGGAAAAAAGTTTTCGAAGACACTTGGCAATGGAATTGACCCGGTTGAAATGGTCGAGCTATACGGTGCTGACGCGGTTAGATTCACCTGCATTAGCTTGGCGCCGCTAGGTGGCCGGGTTCGCATGTCCAAAGAAGATTTTAAAAATGGCTCTAAGTTTATCAACAAGCTTTGGAACGCATCACGGTTTGTCTTGAGCGCTGCAGGGCCTGAGTTCAAGCCTCTCTCTCTTAAAGAAATAAATTTAGAGCTTCATGAAAAATGGCTTCTAGAGCGCGTTGAAAATTGCGCTACCGAAATGACCCAAATGCTTGATGGATATAGGGTCAACGATGCTATTCACAAGATGTATCATTGCATCTGGGATGATTTTTGTGATTGGGGTATCGAGTGTGCGAAAAAAGACCTGGAGGGCGATAGAAAGCAAGAGGCTCTAAGCGTTCTAATCCATGCTTTGGAAAAACTTCTGCGTTTGGCCTCGCCCTTTGTGCCGTTTATAGCTGAAGAAATCTGGCAGCGCGTTCCTGGCGTCGACAAGTCTAAAGAAAAGCACTTGATGGTCTCTGATTACCCTACTGCTTCTTCTGATATTGGCTGGGGCGCAAGTGAAAAGTGGACTAAAATTCAAGGCGCACTTTCTGCGATTAGATCTGTTAGGGCATCTCGTCAGCTTCACCGCAAAGATTCGATGCAGTTTTCTGCGGTTTTAGACAGCGACTTGGACCTTGAAGTTTTGGGTGCTTGGGCAAAAAATTTGACCAACAGTGAGCTTGTAAAAGATGTAGTAAAAGAGAATATGGTTGCAAGCGTAGGTAGTGGGTTTAAGCTTTACTGCAAAGTACCTGAGTTTGACGCTACGGCTGAAAAAAAGAAAATAGAAAAAGAAGTTGGCAGGCTTGGAAAAATTCTGGGTGGACTGAACAAACGTCTTGGCAATGAAAAGTTTGTAGCAAACGCTGATCCTCAGGTTCTTGCAGAGACCAGGGCCCAAGAGCAGAACTTATCTGGGCAGCTAGAAAGCCTAAAAGAGACTATGGAGAACTTAGTTTAAGACTAATATCCTCGCTTTTTTGAGATGCCTACGACTAAAAACAATAGTGGGAGAATCAAAAGAAGTATGGGAATATTTTTTTGGATATCTGACGAGCCGACAACTCCACAAAAGCTCGTGATTCTCTCGTTGTTAATCTCTGGTATTTGATTCGGGTTTTTGGTCAGGCCTACGGCTGCTGCAACATTTAAAAGGCCACGCCCTAGAAGGGCGACTCTTGTCTCCTCGCCATCTATTGTAATGGTTGGCGCATACACTGGATTGTTGTTGTAGATGCTAGCATCGGCGCTGTTTTTAATAGCGTCTCGGATCTGGTCGGCGGTTAAGTCTGGATCTCTTGCAACCATTAGCCCCGCTGCGGCTGCAACAAAAGGGGCTGCAAACGATGTTCCCGGGGCACGTCTAGTGCTTCCTCCCGGGGTGCTTCCCGTGACATCGTCACCTGGCGCAGAAACGTCTACCCAAATACCGTAGTTAGAGGACCTGGTTTTTTCTCTGCCTCCTTGGGTAAGTCCTGCTACAGCCAGGACTTTTGAGTAGCCAGCTACGTAGGACATTCGGTTTGAATCTTCATTGCCAGCTGCGCCTACAGTCACAATGTTGAGCTGGTCATGCAAGACATTGATCATGGTTTGGATGGCCCTGTTTGGAGTGTACTTCCCAAGAGAGGCGTTTATAACCCTAACTGCAGAGCCAGACGAGTCGTTGCGAAATCTGCTGACATAACGAAAGCCAGCCAACAAAGAGCTGTCAAGAATTCTTGCTTCGCCGTCCATATCAGTGGTTACTTTTATGGGCATAACCCTGCAGCTTACACAGATACCTGGTGTTGAGTTTCGGTCGCCTGCAATGATAGACGCAACATGTGTCCCGTGCGCACAGTTTAACTCAGACGAACACTGCTGATCGAAGCCGGTAGTCGAAAATGGAAAGGTGTCTCCATCGCCTAACTTGTCTTTTAGAGACGTGGTTGTATTGCAGCCAAATTGATCGTTGTTGCAGCCAGATTGCCCGATGTTTCCGGCAGAGTTTTCGAAAACTCGGTTGCTTAGAAAGCTGTGCTGAACGTCAATCCCAGAATCGAAAACTGCAACAATCGGCGGAAATTCGATCAAGGTATTGTCGTCGTTCTTGTTTGCTTTCAAAGGGCGACCTTGAAGAGCCAGATAGGCTGCAGGTGCTTGAACTTCTTGTGCTTCAGCAAGGGGGGTGTACATAGCGCACTCTGCGAAGAGCCCTGCACCTGTGGTCCCTACGACTTGGTTCGTACACGGGTTTACAGGGTTTTGAAATAACTCATTTACATAGTTAGGCTCTGAGAACCAAAGCTTGCCTGCTTCTTGCCAGGAGTTAAGGGTTTTTTTGGCATCTTCATCTTTTTTAAAGTCAACTCGAGCAATGACACCGATGCTTGATTTTACAAAATCAAAAGGACTGGTAAGGTCCATCCCGGATCTGAAGTTTAATGCTTTGTCATAGTCGAGCGGAATCCGGTTGTTCATGTCATAGGTCCCAAAAAGCGTATAGCTTTCTATCTCTGTACCTTCGCTAAGCTGGCCAAGCTCGTGAGCCATCTCTTCTTTGTAAAACTGGTATTCATCTTGATGGGAAGAAAAGTAAGTGCCGCGTAAAAGTGGGTTTTGATTTGGGGTTTTGTAGGAAATGATGTAGCTGCCATCAAGTCTTGGGTGGCCGTCGAGATAGGTTATCTCGGTAGGCGCATCTGCGGTAGCTGTGTCTGGGTTCGTTGCTACACCGTGCGGATCTGCAAACTTTGGCTCGGGCTTTTCTAGCTGAACAGGTGCTTGTGTCGAGGTTGAGTCAATATCACCTGGCTCCGGGAACGTGCCGTCTAGGCCGGCTTCACTGCCACAGCCCAAATGTACCAGAAAAACGACCATCCATAGTTTAAACATTGGTTTGAGCATTGCAGACCTCCTATTACTATTTTAATGTATTTCACCACTACAATGCGGGAGAATGGGCCATGTCACTTTTTGAAAAACTTAACGAAGATGTAAAATCTGCCATGAAGTCCCGTGATAAAGGGCGCTTATCTGTTTTGCGGATGCTGTTGTCAGAGCTTAATTATGAGCAGTCTGCAGCCAAAGAAAAACTTGAGATAACAGACCCCTTGGTGCTCAGGGTGTTGTCTAGATATGCAAAAAGACTTAATAAATCTCTTGCAGACTACCCTGATGAAGAAAAGAAAGCTGAAATCCGAGAAGAGGTGGCTATAGTCGAAGCGTATCTACCAAAGAAGGCCACAGAGGCTGAGACCAAAGCGGCTATTGCCAAAGTTTTGGCAGGCTTGAACGGGCCACCCATGGGTCAAGTCATCAAAACCGTGATGCAAGAGCTTGGAGATAGTGCGGACGGAAAGCTTGTAAGTACTCTTGTTCGCGCAGCTCTTAACTAGGGAATTTAGGGGCCTCTTTTTGGCCAAACTTTCAGTTTTCCCATAAATTTATAGTCAGTCAATAAAACCAACAACCTATCTGCAGGTGCTGTTCATGCAGTGCCTGGGAAAATTATCCATGCCTTGCGCTCGATTCTTGAGGCGTTGGAGGGCAAGATATACAGAGATGTCATAGGGATCACTGCTCATGATTTTTTTATATAAGTGCGCATAGTGTCGAATATGACTAGGAAGCTAAAACATCAAAGCCAAAAATGGAATGATACGGGTAGTTGCTTGAATAAAATTTTTAGAAAAATAATTGTTGTTAGCGGTGTGCTTGCATTAGTTTGTCAGCCTGCTTTTGGGCAGTCTGCAGCTAAAGATCTTGAAGCTTGGCTTTTAAAGAGCTCAAGCAAAAAGAAGGTAAAATCATCTATAAACCCCAAGACCCTTAAAACGGCAGGCCAGGCGAAGCCTTTACTAAAGAACCAGCGCCGCCTGACTAAACCATCTTTAGCTAAAGTTCAACAATCTAAAAAAGTACAGAAAAGAAAAACAACAAGCAAAGTACGACCTCAGAAAAAAGAAAAACAGTGGATTGTAGACAAAAACTTTTCTGTCCGCGACATGTTTATGAGTAAATTTTCTCCGAAACCGTTGAAGAGGGCAGTTAGCAGAAAAACACTAAATGCAGCTTCAAAAAACAGCCAAAGTATTAAATTTAGCAAGCTCAACAAGAAAACGGGACTTGCTCGTAAGAAGGGCCACAGAGCCTTTGCCAAAAAACCAGTTTCGCCTGTACGTAAATCATTAGCAAAAGCTCTGCCGCAGCAAAAAACTTCCAAAACGGTGCAGAACCCTCTTGCCGAAGCGCCAGTAGCCAAAACAGCCGTAGGTTCAGTCCCTAGTTTAGCCGCAAGGCCTATAGCTCAGTTGGCACAGGCTGATATGAAGCCTGCTTCTAGTTTAAACTTACCGAGCACTATAGATGCCGTTAAGCCTTCCTCTAAAGACGTGCTAACAAACGCTCTTAATATTGTGAATAGAAGGGGTGGTGATGTGGCCTTAGGGCGCCGGCCAGGGTCGCCGCAAAAACTAGCGGGCACAACCAAAACGTTTGTCGATAGGACCTTAAATCCAAACTTGGCTTTTCATTTTAATGACCGCGAAGCTGAATACACTAAAGTAGACATTCAGTTTGTAGACGATAGAAGTAATGCAGGCCTTGGTCAGGTATACCCAATCGGCGGAGTTCATGTCCACTTGGTAGGTAGCGATCTTAAGATGGCAGCAGATGCCAACGGAAAGATTCAGCTTACAAGCATGCCAATGAATTCACGTTTTTTTCTTAGAGTAGAAGATCCTTCCGGACGCATAGCCTCAAGACTAGTAGAGGTAAAGGCGGCTGCTGGCCTACAACGGGTTAATTTGTATCGCAAAAACCAGATGCAGGTACTTATGCAAGCAGCAGCTGTAAAGCCGTTTGCAGGGACTGGAAATCTTTGCGGCGTAGTGCGTAGAAGAGGTATAAACCTCGACAGTGTTGCCGTTGCTTTAAATGCTCAATTTGATGGACCTTTCTACTTCGATCGAAGCGGGGTTTTAGATCCAAGGATGCGCGTTACGGGTAGCAACGGTCTTTTTTGCATGTTTAATGTCGACCCAGGTATTAAACTTATAAGCTTGTTTCAAGGGAGTTCGCATCTTGTCGATCTTCCGACAACTTTTCAGGCGCATTCATCATCTTTTAAAGAACTTGATATTGCTGGGGTAGGCGGTCTTCGGTTAGCTGCTCGTACGGTCGCTTCGACATCGTCGCACTTGCCAGTATACAACGGTGCAAATGGTGACGTTGATATGATACCGCTCGGCTACAGTTTGCCTTTTAATGCAGACCAAAGAGGTGTGTTTAGCTCTACCTATGAGGTAGTCCGCATGGAAGGTCGCGTGAGATTGTTTTCGCGGGGGTCCGATATAGAACCGGCGATTTATACGATGGAAAAAGAAGACACTTCTTTTGTGGCTGATATACTTCCGCGTGGATTTATGGAAGATCTGGCCCTGAAGAGTCAATCTACGATTCAAAAAGGTTTTGGAAGCCTGTTTGGGCGATACGGTTATTTTGCCGGCGAAACAGACCAAGTTACAGCTGAGCTATATGATGAAAAAGGCTCTCGTATCGAATCTGTTAGTTCAAGTTCGGCTATTGATAAAGACCACGAGCAGTTTTCGTTTTTTAACTTAAGACCTGGACAATACATGGTAGTGCTAAAAGATAAAGGCGGCGATTGGCTCCAAGCCGAGACAGCTCTCGTTTATGCTGATGCAACCAGTGTTCTAGGGCTTGGCAGCAAAACTACTTTCCAATAAAAACTTTTAAGTGACGAGCATTCCGCCGTCAACTGGCAATACCGTGCCTGTAATCCATCCTGCATCGTTTGAGCTCAAAAAGAACACAGCTTTTGCGATATCATCCACAGAGCCTATTCGCCCCATAGGGTGAATGCTTTCTATGTCTGGCATTGCAGCTTTCATCTCTTCTGTCGTGGCAAATCTTTTTTGGTACATTGGGGTATTGACCACTGCAGGCATGACTGCGTTAACCCGAACCTTGGGTGCGAGCTCAAGTGCAAGAGTTTGCGTCATCATGTTTATGCCAGCTTTTGCAATATTATAGACCGAGGTATTCGGTATGGGCTTTTTGGCCAAAGTAGAACTTATATTTACAACTACAGGATTTTTAGCGTTGCGCATAAAAGGTAGCATCGCTTGGGTTAGAAAATAGGGTCCCGCCAGGTTCACCGTCATAGACTCTTTCCAGTTGTCCCAGCTTACTTCTTCTATTGGTTTTTCGTGTAAAACACCTGCATTGTTTACGACAAGATCTACTTTGTTAGAAAATCCCTCAAGGCTTTTTGCAATAAGTTCAATAGAGTTTTTGCCGTTTGCTAGGTCTACTTGAACGCCTAAGAACTCCCCGCCCTGGTCCTCGACCTTTGATTTGGTTTTGGCTAAACCCTCTGCACTACGTCCAACGCCGACTACTTTACTAAACCCGTACTGACCAGAGAGTTCGCAGATTCTTTTGCCGATACCGCTAGAAGCACCTGTAACAACCAATGTTTTTTCCATAAAATCCTACCTTATTTTAGAAGGGTCTATTTGTAGATAGCTTTTTAAGTATCTCACGCATGCATAAATGATGACTGTGTCCGCTAGGGCAACACATATTTTGAACGAGTAGCTCCCCCAAAAAAGTGCACTGGTTTGGGCAAGGCTCATCTTTCCGGCAAAAATTGCTGCTCCAAAGGTGATAGAAATTACAGCCGCAGTATCTACAAACTGGCTTAGAACCGTGCTGCCATTGTTGCGCAGCCAAAGGTGTTTGCCACCAGTAAGTTTTTTAAGGAAATGAAACAATCGGACGTCGCAAAGCTGCGCAAGAAGGTAAGCTGCCATTGATGCTGCAACAGCTCCTGAAGTGGTTGCAAAAAGAAGGTCATAGAGTTGAGTTCTACCACTGAAAACCTCTCCGTTAGGAAAAAAAACCTCGCTACTAAGCTCAAAGTATTGCCACGGAGGAAGGTTAGCGGCAGGGATGCTAGGAAGAATAAAGGCGGCATACATCACGGCCAAAAGAAGTATGTTTGTAATAAACCCTATAAAAACTAGCTGGTTAGCTTTGTCTCTGCCATAAAATTCACAAATAAGGTCCGTACAAATAAAGGTAATAGGGTACGGCAAGACACCTACAGCTACCTGAAACCAGCCGACTTGAATAAAGCGCGTAATTCCAAGAATGTTTAACATAACCATGCAAGCCAGAAAAATAGAAGATAGAAGTAAAAAAACAAAGTCACGGCGTTTTTGTAATTGCTTCATTTTGTTTTCCTATTTCACGTATGTGTGCAGTACCGGATTAAAAAATGAAATCTCAAAGAGGTTGTCAACGGACGCGTTTTCACCAGGCCTGTTTCTAGCTAGAGGAAAAGACTCTATCAGCGTACTAGGGTAAGCCGTCTCGAGCGGCTTACAGATTAAAACCTCTGTAACCCCCTCGAGGAATCCTTCGCCAGTAGATGATAGGTTCTGCGCTTTCCCTCTTTTTTCTGAAGATCCTAAAAGAGCCAGGGCATAGATTTGATCGCCGCCCAGTGTTTTCGAAATAGCAAGCGCCTCTTGGGTTTTCCCAGCAACACATTGCAGATCTGGATAGTCTATAACTTTGCAGACTTCGCGCTGCTTCGAGCTTTGATCTCTTACAACTTTAAGGGTTGGGTGACAGAATTCTTTAAGGGCTTCTTTTTTGGAGGCAGCCACCTCTATTCTTAGCAGGGATGGGTAGCGTTGCAGGAAGTATTCCGCAATAAAATTAACAGCTGTTTCTAACAGGTAAAACCTTGCAACCCATAAAAGAAATTTCATCTCGCCTAAGGCTGTAACATAGTCGATGCTGTCGCTAAGGTTTCCTGATTTCCCACACACCTCAGAATCAAATTCAAAAACAATGTGCCAATCTACCCACTGGAAGGTTTGGCGCTCTGCTTTAGCTAGTCCAAGGAACATAGGGAGCTTGCCGGCTGTGAGCTCTAGTCTATCCATTTGCTGTTTGTTGCCCACTAAAGTGTTCCCTCAAAAGCAGCCCCTTGCCCGACAGACTCCCAGACAGTTATTTTTAGTTTTTTAAGGGTATTCAAAATTTCTTTTTGTTCTGCTAGCTCCGTACGTAAGCCTTGCTGCATTTTTTTAAACACAAAAACAGCCAAGCTCTCTGTTGTGATATTATCAGTGGGCAGAACAACAACTTCGTCTTTAGGAAACACGTATCTTTTTTTCCCAAAGCGAACCTCTACTTCAGCTGCGGTTATCAAAACTTCTTGTAGTGGGTTGTTTTTAGCAATTAGCACTTTTTCATCTAGTTCTTCACAAGCAAGCTGCGCAAACTTTTTTGGGATAGAGAAGTCTAAAAACAATTGGAAGGTAGATTCCGACTGACTAAGCTCGTAGTTCACCTGGTAGTTGTGTCCGTGCAAAGACTCTTTTGTGCCGTTTTGAAATATAGTCATATGCGCAGCAGAAAAGTGGAGCTTTTGTCTTGAGTTGAGGATCGTAAACATTTTAGTTTCTTTCTAAGCGTTAAAAATAGACTTTTCTACGTCTTCTAAGCTGTATATGCCGTACGGCTGTGAGTTTAGCCAGTTTGCTAACATCACGCTGCCATCGCCAAAGAGTTTGCGAGAAAACGCTTGGTGCGAAATAGTGATTTCTTCAAAAGGGCTAGTAAAAATCGAAGAGTGAAGGCCAAAAACACCACCTCTACGTTCTACATGAACTTGGACCTTATCTTCTTGGACTCCAGCTTGGGTATATTCTGTGAGAATTGATTTAGTTGTACCACTTGGAGAATCTAGTTTATGGATGTGGTGAGCTTCGCGCACGTCCATGTCAAAACCAAGCTTGCTCAAGGTTGGAATCGCTTTCTTGAGCAGTGACTTCATCACTAAGATGCCCACACTTGTGTTAGGTGCAAACAAAACTTTTTTGCTTTGCTCCAAGCTAGCCCAGCTTTTTTCAGCGGCTTCATCTAGGCCTGTAGATGCCACTAGGATCTGATCGGGTCCGTTGGTGCCCATGCTTTTGATGGTTTTCAGAAGTACAGAGTTCCCGTCGGCTCCACTAAAGTCAATTACAAGCTCAACTTTGTTTTCGGTAAATGCTGCAGCCAGGTTGTCTGCGCTCGAGGCTTTGTCGGTTTTTTCTAACTCTTTGCTATAAATATATCGGCCACTGCCACCGGCCAGTGAAAACCCCTTGGCCTCCACTATGCTTTGCGCGACAAACTGACCTGTTTTTCCAGAGCAGCCATGGACCCAGGTTTGATGTGGTTTACTCATTGTATTTCGCCTTTTTTCTTTTTTTGTATTTCTTCTTTTTCAGATTCTTTCAGTTTGTCGATTTCGATCTTTTTAAAATAGGAATCAATGCTGTGTATAGCTGAAACAGATTCGTTGATTGGAGATTTTTTTACACCACATGAAGGAAAAAATGCAATTGCCACCACTGTAAGTAGTGGCAGAAATTGCAAATATGCTGAAGTTAGGGCTGCGCCAGAGGTGGTTTTAGACACCCCTATTTTTTTAGCTCTTAGTTTTTTAAAACTGAAATTGAACACCGGCTTCAACCCCAAATATATCTTCAGGCTCTGAACCATTATAGAGCTCCCAAGCGTCGCCTGGCAGCAGGTAGCCTACTTGAACACCAAAGTTTGCGTATTTACCCAATTTTTTGTTGTAAGAAAGATCAGCTTCAAATCCAAGGTCTTTGCCGCCGAACCCAAATCGAGGGTTAGTCGAGCTAGCAGTAGCTTTAGCTGCTGCCGTCGCGTCGTCTTGCAACTGAGCTCCAAGAATAGTGACGCCAAAGGTGCCTAGCTTTAGGTTTTTGTATTCATAGCCAAGACCGTAAACATAAGCGTTTGTGATTTGATCGGCGTTATAGACTCCGTCTACATTCAGCCCGTCTAAAGCAGATGGACCGTTGAAAAGAAGCATAGCTGGTTTGTAGTTTCTGTGTAGGTACATCGCTTGCGCTTCGTCGTCTCTGCTGGCAGCGGCTTCGTAGCCGTCGTCGTCACCGGAAGCTATGGCATACAATGCTTTTACACTGTGGCTTTGGTAATTTCCGCGCTCTAGTTCTTTAGGGCCATCGTAGCTGCCTTTTTCTGAAATGGTATAGGACACTTCGCCACCTACACCAAATGCGTTTACTTCAGCTTCGTCTGTTCCAGTGTCGCTTGCGCCGTATCTGCTTAGCTGTGGGTTTGCACTATCTCCAAAACGAAATACAGCTTCATTTTGCCAGCGCACTCCACCTATGTATAAATCTGTATAAACATCAGCGACAGAAATTTTCGTGTCAAAATCGCCACCAAAAATATACGCAAAGTAAATACCTACATGTTTACGGAAAAACGCATTCGCTTTTTTCTCTCGGTCATCTACGGTCATACTTGCAAAGATTTGGTGCAAGTCATCTTCTTTTGAAGTCACACCCGTATCAGGTATGGTTCCGACAAAAGCTGGGTTGCTCTCTCTTAAAAAGTCATAGCCAACTTCAAAGCCAAGGTTCTGCATTTTATCTAGGTTTAGATTGCAGCTCAGGCCATCGAATACGCTGTATTCTGTGTCAAACGGCTTATCTCCGTCGTCATACAGTAGCCCTATACCCCAGTCTCTGCTGCGGCGGCCTGCTTTTAAAATGCAGTACTCAAGGGCAACTTGTGCATACATCTGCGTAAGAACAGGCCTGTATGGTTCATACCCTGGCTCTGCCGGGTCTTGGTTTCTGGCGGAACAACGAGCGTCGTCGCCGCTTAAACATTCGCGTGCAACACCATCGTCTCCGAGGTAGGCATCGCGCAAGTTTTCGGAGATGCGAAGCTCGGTAAAAAAACTAGCTTTGTCACTCATCACACCTTCGAGGCTAAGCCTGAGGTTGTGGCGGATGCCTCGAAGGCTGTCTTCCCCGTCTTGTGCGGTTGGTTTAGAACGAAACTGAGCTTCTAAGCTGAGGTGTCCTTCACCAGTTAGTACAAAAGCTTGTGTACTAGATGAAATACAAAAACAAGCGAGTGCAACATAGATCCAAATGTTTGTTAACGTCGGGCGCAAAGCGATTCCCCTTTCTTAGGGCAGTGATGCCGTTATAACTTTCTTAAGGTAGTTTATATCCTTTAGAATCTGCGCTGTAAGCGCTGGATATTTATACATTTACCGGATTCTGCGTCAATATCTGTAAGAAGAGCATTAGCCCATAAATCGTGCTGTCCCAGCTTTCGCTTTTCTGGCTGTTTTTCGCCTCTAAGCATCTGAATAGCCGATTGTTTCTCCATACCAATGACCGAGTCGTAGCTGCCAGACATTCCTATGTCTGTGAGGTAACCAGTCCCACTGCCTAAAATTCGATCATCAGCTGTGGGGACATGGGTATGAGTTCCGTAAATCAAGCTCCATTTTCCAGCAAGGTATTGAGCTACTGCCTGTTTTTCACTGCTAGCTTCTGCATGAATATCCAAGATTCTAATCTTGCAAGAAGACGGGATTTCTTGCTCTATGCGATCTACGTATTCAAACAAGCACCGGTTATCTCCATACATAAAAGCTTTACCCATCACATTGCAAACTGCAAAGGATTGCCCAGCAGAGGTTCTTTGAATTTTAAAACCCTGCCGAAAATCATCTACATTCCACGCGTTGCCGGGCAGCACTATTTTGTTTGTATCTAACAGATCATAAATCTGTTTGTTTCGGTTCCAGTGGTTGCCGGTTGTAATCAGGTGTACGCCAAGTTTTTCTGTAAGCTTTATAAAAGCTTTGCGAGAAACCCCAGAGCCTCCCGACAAGTTCTCGCCGTTTACAAGCAATATGTCTGGCGACGCCTCTGCCCACTCTTCTAGTGATTGCTCGAACGCCCGTATGCCGGGCATTCCAACTAAGTCTCCAAAAGCTAAGACTCTGATAGAGGCGTCAGAGGGTTTTTGTTTAATCTCTATTATAAACTCTCAGTTTCTAGGTCGCTGTGTCGACCGATCTGTTTTCTCGCACAACTGTTACCCGCACTTGCCCTGGGAAACTAAACTCTGTTCTTAGGGTGTGTGCGATGTCTTGCGACAAGCCTTTTACTTCGGAGTCAGAAATTCCAGAGGGCTCAACCATAACAGCAACTTCTCTGCCGGCCTGCATTACATATGCTTTTTCAACACCAGAAAAGTTTTCTACCGCTGTCTCCATATTTTGAAGCCTTTGAATATAAGACTTCAGTCTTTCTCTTCTTGCTCCAGGTCTAGCCGTCGAGATTTCATTAGCTGTTCTTAGAACGAGTGCGTAAGGAGATGCCGTCTCTAGCTCGTCACTGCAATACAGGCGTATCGCTGCGCAAACCTCTGCCGGCTCATGGTATTTTTCACAAAGATCTGCACCAATCCCGGCGTGATGCCCCTCAAAGTCTTGATCTTCAGCGACCCCAACTTTGTGTAGCAGACCCATACGCTTTGCTATGGTCGCATCTAAGCCGATCTCATTGGCCATCATGCTGGCTATATAGGCGGTTTCTATAGAGTGGTTCAATACGCTTTGTTTTCCGTTCGAGCGAAACTGTAGCTTGCCCAGGCGGTAAACGAGTTCTTGGTGAATATCGGAAACACCAAGGTCAAACGCAGCCTTTTCGCCGTACTCCATAAGAACTGTATCAAAGTCTTCTTCAATCTTTTTTACGGTTTCTGTAATACGTGCAGGGTGGATGCGGCCGTCTTCAATTAACTGCTCGAGCGCAAGCTTAGCGATTTCACGCCGCATCGGGTTAAAGCAGGAAATAATTAAAACCTCAGGCGTGTCATCAATGATCAGATCTACACCGGTCGACTGTTCTATGGCACGGATGTTTCTACCTTCACGGCCAATGATTCGTCCTTTTACTTCGTCACTCGGCAAGTTTACGACTGTGATCGTCGCGTCATTTACAAAGCTACCTGCAATTTTTTGCACGGCGTTGGTAAGGATAGTTTGGCTGCGGCGCTCGGCTTCGCTCTTAGCTTTTTCTTCTATTTCTAGAAGGTGCTCGCGAGCCTCTTCGCGTGCTTTGGATTCAAGCGATTTGACTAGCTCAGCTTTGGCTTCGGCAGTGGTAAGACCAGATATTTTCTCTAGAGTATTCTGCGAGGCTGCAAGGCTTGTTTCGTATTCTTGAATCAAACGTTTGTATCTTTTTTCTTCTTGCTCAAGGCTGCCTTGTATTTTCTCAAGCTCGCTTTCACGCCCCTCAAGGATCTTTAGTTTTTGATCAAGCGACTGTTCTCTGGACTTGATCTTTTTTTCAATTTTTTGAGCTTCCGAACGGCGCTGCCTGATTTCGTCTTCTAATTTTATTTTGCGCTTTTTGAAGTCCGACCGCATCTCATCTCTTGCTACTTGAAGGGTTTCGTCGGCGTCACGCCCAGCTTCTTCAAGAGCTTTTTTATTTTCATCTTCTGTTGATTGTAGAAGTGAACGAATACGAGAGCGGAAGACAAAGGTGGACGCAAAGCTAGCTACCACTGCTGTCACTAAACAACAGAGGACAATGACTAGTGGATTCTGTAATGCACTCACAAATATATCTCCTCGACTCACGAGAGCGTTGCGCTCACGTGGGCCTAGAGGATAACTGAGGCACCTCTAAAAATACACGCCAAGTTGCAAACTGGGTCTCCCAGGTAGATTTAGGAGATCTTTTTTTGCACCATAAAAAAAAGAGGCAAAAACTGCCTCTTTTTCTAGCACTGAGCTGCTTTTTATTTTATTGAGTCATTAAAACGAACTCAGCCCTTCGGTTAGAAGACCATGCTGACTCATGACTGCCCACTTGAGACGGTCTTTCTTCGCCGTAGCTTACTGGGTTGATCTGAGATGGGTTCACGCCACTGTTGACTAGGTAGTCAGTGACGGCCTGCGCACGTCTCATTCCAAGCGCAATGTTGTACTCCGTTGATCCACGCTCGTCACAGTGACCCTCTACTTCAAGATTTGCAGAGGAGGCTCCGCGCAGAAAGTTTGCAAGCGCATCGAGTGAAGATTGTGAGTCTCCTGAAAGACTCGCTCGGTCGTAACCAAAGTAAACAGTTTGTGGTACGAAACTAGATAAAGCCCCTGTTGTTGAAGTTGCCTGGTTTATCGTATCCGTTGTTAAGCCGGGGATAGTGGTTGTCGTAGATGTTATGGGGTCAGATACTTTGTTCTTTTTGGAGCAACCAACACTTAGACTTAAGGCAACCAAGCATGCTCCCATGAGTAAATTTCTATTCATTGTGTTCCTCCAATATTTCAACACTACCTAATCAAACCTATGATCAGATTGATATTATATCATGAAAAATATAAGGCGATGCAAGTAAGCTGTATTATAACTCTTTAACAAACTCAGCTATCTCATGCTGGATACCGCCAAAACTTCCACAGCTCATAAAAATAACGGTGTCGCCTGCTTTGATTTCTTTTCGCAGGATGTCTTTTAGAGATCTATGTTCGTCACAGCTTCGTGCGTGACTACCAATTTTTTTTGCCAAGAGGGTTGTGTCCATTCTTTCTGTGTCTGCCAGCTTTTTGTCCTCAAGAGCTGGTCCAACAAGGATTTTGTCTGCATGGCCTAAGGACTCTGCAAAAGCATCGGTAAAAATATTTCTTCTAGACGTCGCACTACGAGCTTCAAAAGCTACCCAGAGTCTACGGCCCGGGTTTGCCTCTTTGTAGGCCCGAAGAACTTTGTCAATTGCTGTAGGGTGATGAGCGAAGTCTTCTATTACCTTTATGTCTTTTTGTTCTGCTAAAAGATCTAGTCTTCTTGCAACCCCAAGAAATGACTTGAACGCCTGAAGAATTTTTTCTTTCTCCCACCTGGTCCCTGAAATCTCTTGGAGACGGGTTAAAGCGCCAAGAACCTGGCCTATGTTGCTGCTGCCGTGCTCTCCACCAAGAATGCACTCTATGTCGAGCTCGCCCCAAGGGGTTGCAAAGGAGTGTGTCCAAAAGTCTTGGCCACTTTTACTTGGTCTGCTGCCCGTTAGCCTAATGCTGCAGTTTTCATCGGCCCCTGTTCTTGTGCACTTATCTTGCAGTTTAAGCTTCTTTAAAATTTTCTCTACGTTTGGATCGGTTGAGCAAGCAACAATGTTTTCTGGATTTGGCACTAGGTTCAAAACTTTTTCAAACTGCACAAAAATATCGTCTAAACTATTAAAGATATCAGCATGATCGAATTCGATGTTTTGCAGCAAAAGAACCTGAGGCGCGTAGTGAAGGAACTTAGAGTTTTTGTCAAAAAAAGCCGTGTCGTACTCGTCGCCTTCTAAGACAAAGAATTTTTGTTCTTTGTCTTGATCGCAAAGCCCATAGCCGAGGTCAAAGTTTAGAGGGCGCCCCCCAATAAAAAAACTAGTAGGAAGCTTTAGCTCGGTCATGCAGTGTGCCAGCAAAGAGCTTGTGGTTGTTTTGCCGTGCGTACCAGTCACAACACAGGGTACGTGATCTTGCAAAAAAAGCTGGTTTAGCAAAGCTGGAAAACTGGTGTATGGCAGGTCATTTGCCATGATCTGCTCTAGCTCTTCATTTTTTCCAACAGACATTGAGTTTCCGATGACGTATAGGTCTGCAGGGTTTTGTTCGATATTTAACTGCGAATATGGCGTGAATACCTCTATGTTTGCTTCGGCTAGGATGTCAGACATGGGGGGATAAAGATTTTGGTCGCTGCCAAAAACCTGTCGCCCGCTTTGTTTGACTAGGCCTGCTACAGAGCCCATGCCGGTTCCGCCAACTCCCAAAAAGTAAACGCTATCAATTTTTTTCATGCATTCTCCGTAAGCTTTTGTCTTAAGTAGCTTGCCAAAATAGTTGGCCATGTTTCAAGGTGGTTTCAGCGCCTAAAAGCAAAGGGTAGTTGTCGTCTATGTGCCCTACACTCTTGGTGATAAAAAATGGCATAGAAGGGTTTCGTCTTTGAAGCTCACTTTGAACCAAAAGCTCCTGCTGCTCGCTGTCTCCGGGCATATCTGTAAATCGCCCGAGAACCACGGCGGCAACATTTTCGAGCATTCCTGCTTGTTGCCACTGGCTCCAGGCGCGGATTATTCTTCCTGGATTTTCACTAATGTCTTCGAGCACTAAAATGGTTGGCTCTTGAAAGGGCTCAAAATAGGGCGTTCCAATCAAACTGCTAAGCACTGCAAGGTTTCCGCAGAAAAGCTTTCCAGATATTTCTGGAATGTTTTCCCTTGTGGGGGCAGCATCTATTTGCCCCTTCCACTGTTCTACGTCCGCCGAGAAAAGCCTTCGTAGCGCTTGGCCTGCAGGTGAGTCTGAGCTGAATTTTCTAAACCCCGGCATGTGCGCATGTAGGCACTTCCACCCAAGCTTTATCAGAAGTGGAAACAACGCAGTTACATCAGAGCACCCAACTAGAACCCTACCTGTTTGTAGGCGGCTGTGGGCCAACAGTGGTAAAAGGTCCGATGCACCGTAGCCTCCTTTTATTGCCCAAAGTATTTTTTGTTTTTCTTGGGCCGAGAGAAAGGCTCTAAAACGCTCTTTTGCCGTTCCTGCGTGAAAAGGAAACTCACAGACCGGGGGCGCACCAATGGCACATAACTCCGACCCTTTTCCAAGATTTTTTTCGATGATTTCGGTCGCCCAAGGGCCGCTGGTAGATACCATTTGTATGTCAGATATGTTGTTCATGGGATTAGTGTAGCGAAGAATGCAGCTGGCCCCTAGAAAAAAAAGGCCGTTAGTAAAAAATAGGGCCCCCGTTTTAGCGGGGGCCTGACTGCCATTGGGTCGAGTAAGTGCGGTCTTACTTAAGCTTTAAGGTTTGACCTGTATAAATGTAGTCGGCGTTTTCTACGGCTGCTGGGTTCAGCTGCTGTATTTTTTTCCAGGCATCCTTAGAGCCATAAGCTCTGTAAGCGATAGAGCCTAGCGTGTCCCCTTGCTGAACAACATAGCTTGTAGCTGAATTGTCAATCGGTGGGCCAGCTACAGACTGGGTCACCTCTCTTGTGTTAGGAGCTTGCTCAGCTGCATGCATGTTTCCTGATTTTTCGTAGTAGATGCGATCTCCAGGGAATATTAAGTCTGCGTTTGCAATTTGGTTTTTGCTTTGCAGCGACTTCCACATAGATAGTTTTCCATAGATAGAGCGTGCAATTTTACTCAGACTATCGCCTGACTTTACAACAACGTAGTCTCCGTTTTGCACATCAGTTTCGATGTTCATTTGAACAGGTGAATCTGCTACTTCATATGTCACATCGCTGTCGTCTTCAAGAGAAACATAGTCGCTTTCGTTTGAAGATGAACCATATTGAGGGGCTGCTGTCTCAACATATTCTTGTCCTACTTCAGTTTCTTCTTGTTGAGCAGTCATCTGCTCGCTGTCCAGAGAAATGTAATCAGGGCTATCCAATGAAACGTAAGCATTGGTAGGCGGCGCAGCAGTGACTCTTGCTTGCTCGGCAACGTCGACAACTTCTGCTGGTACTTGCCCTGCTTGGTCGCCTTCACCGATTGCTGTATATGAGTCCGTTTGGACTTGGTTTGGGTTTGTATTGGAGTCGGCGACTGTCTCATCAACGATCTCGTAGTCATCAAGGTTTATCTCACTAGGGTCTACCTGTACTCCGTCCTCTGTGACATAGACAACTTCGTCTGTGTACACCGAGTCAGATACTTCAGCGCTATTTCCATGGGTGCTTGCGCAACCTATGGTGCTTAGGCCTATAGCTAGGGTGGCCCATAGAGACACGGTTAAAAACCTCATTCTCATGCTCCTACATTTAATAATATGTTCAAAAAAAAATTTATTCCGTACTTTGAGACGATCGGATACGTTTCTTATCGGCGGGCAAAGCATAGCTCCAAATTTTTTTTTTGGTATGCTTGGTAAAATCCCCAAAAGCGCTCGCAAAGAGTGTGACTAATCAGCGAATCTGTTGAAGATCAGTAGGTTGCCTGCCTATACACAACTGACTAGTCACATGTACAAGGCGAGATTAGAAAAACAGGCTAGCAGTAGAATTCATAGGCTATTTTTGCCCCGGAGGCTTCGGGTTTTATTTTTTTTGGCTTATAATGGAATTTGTCTATTAAATTCATGATTTTATTGGTGAGAGTGAGCAGTATGAAAAATAGCAAACTTTTTGGGGTACTCGCGTTAGCACTTGTGCTTCTTTCTGCGCTGGCTTTAGACCAGATAACCAAAGACCATGCACAAAAAGAGTTCCTTTATTCTGCGGTCGAAGGAAGCGAACCTAAGGGAGTGCACGACTACTCTTCAAAATCTATGAAGCTTTTTGAAATTGGTTCGATCAGAGGAAAAAGCCAAGGGTTTTATTTTGGGCTCACTTATGTCCGCAATCAAGGGTCAGCTTGGGGGGCCTTGGGAAACTGGGACGACAAATACAGGATTCCCTTCTTCTACCTTATCACTGTGATCGCCGTATTCATCTTGCTTGGTTTCTTGCGATCTACGCCTTGGGGGCACCGCTCTGCACGGCTTGCCTTTATTTTGATTCTAGCAGGTGCTCTTGGCAACTGTTTTGACAGGGTTCAGTACGGATTTGTCATCGACTGGCTGGATGCTAAGTGGCAACTGTTTGGCTGGTACTATGATTTTCCTATCTTCAACTTAGCGGACTCTTATATAACGGTAGGGCTCGGGGTTTTGTTGTTTGATATGTTTGTTTTAGAAAAGCAAAGGGAGAAGATTATAAGAGCCCGGCAGCCCTTGCCGTAGGACAGCCTGTTTTTCAAGTACCTACAGTGTTACTCTATGAGGTATGCAGTTCAATATTTGTAGCCCTCGTTTTTTACCGACGCTCGCTGTCGTAGGCATATTATGTTTTCACAGCAGCGGTGCTTTGCGTGCAGATAAATCGTTTGAACTCGAAAAGATTATTTTATCCAACCCTGAGACTTCGAGCGCCTATATGGTGGCAGTTGTTAAATTCATAGAGCAGACCGTAGAGCAGCAGCCTTTGGTAGCGGGCAGGTACCTTGCAAAGATAAAGCAACGGCTCATAGGCAAAGGTGACTTCAGTCAGTATCAGTTCTTGAGATTAAAAACTCTTTTCTATCAAAAAAAATATACGGCTGCCCTAGAAGAAATTGAAAGCTTTTTGCTAAGCGAGCCAAACCCTAGTTGGGAAATCGATGCCATGCACCTAAAGGTGCGTTCTAACTTTGGGCTGAAGAATTTTTCGCAGGCTATTTCAGACTTTAAGCGTCTTCGCTCTAAGTTTGGTGTCATGGGTAGGTACGAGCACCTGCAAAGACTGGTTGCTGTATCTAGCTATAATTTAGGTGATTTTTCTTCTTTTAAAGATGGGGTTGATAAACTCTCTGCTTTTTTCCCTTATGGTGTTGATGCAGTTTGGGCTTTTGATAAGCAGTTTAAGGTTTGTCACCCAAAACCAGCGGACAAAAGAGAAAGGCTGAGCCTGCTTAAAAAACTTTCTTGGGGAGCAGATATTTATCCTGGTCTTAGCAGTTTTGTTCGAGCATCCTTGCGGCAGCCTATGCTCGATCGCGGCAACTACGTAGAGCTTTCAGAGTTTGATAGGTTAGAAAAACTTTACAAAATGCGCCTGTATGCCCTTGTTGTAGAAGAGTCCAAGAGCATGCTGCAAAAGTCTTCTTTTGAAGATACAGATCGGGCAAAAATCAGATTTATTCAAGGCAAGGCATTGGTTCGTACAAAAGATGCTCAAAGAGCTCTGATGGTGTTTTCCAGGCTAAAAGCAGAAAAGCCAAACTTCGAAACCAAGGAAGTATCGACTTGGCTTGCAGATAGTTTGCGCTACCTTGGACTGTTTGAAGAGGCGCATAAAGAGTATGCGTCTTTGTTAGCTAGGCCGCGAGCTAGCAAGTACATAAAGTGGAATTATTTTTGGACTGCCTATCGTGCCGGAGACTACAGCAAGGCTCTAGGGTTGCTTGAGTCATCTAAGGTGTCGTTTCGAGAAGGTGACCGCAAGGCGGCGTCTCTGTATTGGCAAGCAAAAACATTAGAAAAAATGGGAAAAATTAGTGAATCAACCAACCTCTATGGCAAGTTAATTAAAAAACACGCAAACAGTTTTTACGTATCTATTTATAACCTTCAGCATCCATCGCGCTATAGAGAAATGGAGCTTGTTGCTGCAGAAAAAGCTAATGAAGACAGTTTTTTATCCAAGCAAGCCTCTATTGAGGCCGTTGCGGCCCCCCCCTTGCCAGGCCAGGTCCTTAAGATCACAAAGGTAAAAGAGCATTATAAAAATGGCCTAGTCGGTGCAGCGAGGCAGGGGCTTTTTGAGCTTACAGAGGCTGACTACCCCAAAAAAGATGAGCTGCAAAGATTAGCGGCTATGATCGGTCACCCGTCGCCAAAGCAGAGCTGGATGCACGAGTTAAAACTTTTGCCTTCGCAGCAACCGAGGGATGCGTACTCTAACATTGCACATAAAAAAGCCCACAGTGAAGAGTGGAAGCTATATTACCCTAGGGCGTTCGAGTCTGAGATGCCTAAGGGTTTAAAAGAAAATGATAAGCTCTTGCTGTGGAGTATCATGCGTGCCGAGTCTTACTACAAACCGAGAGCTAGATCGCACGTGGGTGCGATGGGCCTAATGCAGATCATGCCTTACACGGGCGTACGTATTGCCGAAGACCTAAAAGAGAAAAACTTTGATCGTTCTAGTTTAGAGCGTCCAGAGGTAGCCCTTAAATATGGAAGCTACTACGTACAGAGGCTTATGACTTATTTTGGAAACTCATTTATGGCGCTTGCAGGCTACAATGCTGGACCAGAAAACGTGCGATTTTGGGCAGAATCTTGCAATGGTTGTGGCGTCGACGAGTTCATTGAGTCTATCCCGTTTCGTGAGACACGTAAGTACGTAAAGAAAATTACTAAAACTTATCTGACCTACAGACAAATTTATGACGCAGACAAAAATATTAAAGAAACCCCAGAGATTTCATTGGGTTCTATCCGGACTGGTATGCAAATGTATTAATGAACTCGTTTTTTTTGCTATAATAATTAAAGCCGCTCACAACCAATATAAAGAAAAGTAGTTATGGAACAAAAACTAAAAGACCATAGCCCTCAATGGCTTTCTATTGTCGAATACGCAAGAGCATTCGGTGTATCGGATATGACTGTCCGACGGAAAATCAAAACAGGCAAACTTCAACATGAAATGCGTGGAAACAAGTATTTTATACGTGTCACAGATGCATTCGCATTTGCAAGTTCTGAAAACACAACGACACAAAAGAAACCTGTCTCAACGGATGTAGAAACGATTCAATCGCCCATTTCAAATGAGCAAAATGAAATACCTGGAAGCCACCTACAGCAAAAAGTAGTTGCTTCTAAAGAATCTCGTTTTAGTGAAGCAGGATTTATCGCGAGAAACATTGCTAGCCCGACAGCTGCTCTCACACAGACTCCGGTAGCGGCGCATTTAGCAGTCCCCGTCTCTGCCCATGCAGTGCATCAGTCATCTGAGGTAAGCGTCGAGGCAGAGAATCTGCTCAAGCTATGCAACACCATTATTGCAGACGGTAAAAAGAAAGAAACGCTCATGCAGTCTAAGTTTGCTGCTGAAAACCGAGCTTTAGTAACAAAAATTCGAAACAGAGACATTGAAATTGCAGCACTAAAGCGTCAGCTAGAAGACATGCAGCTTTTGATTAAAATGCTCGAGTCAAAATAGGCAAAAGTTTAGCCTGTTTTTTTAGTCAAAGAAGTACAAGCCAGAATCACCGTAGCTTAAAAACTGAAAACCCTCGTTTAGGGCAAACTCATAGCAGTTTTTGATAGCATCAAAACCCACTAGACCTGCCATAAGCATGATCAAGGTAGAGTCGGGCTGGTGGAAGTTTGTTATGATGCCGTCGAAGATAGCCGAACGGTGTCTATCGTCCCTGGTTTTGGGGTAGATGAATAGGTTTGTTGAGTGCCATTCGTCAGAGTCTTTTTCATTTAAAGCAAAGTCTTCGATAGCGCGAAAGCTTGTCGTTCCCATAGCAAAAACAGGTCTGGAGCTATCTTTTGCCTCTTTGATTTTAGTCGCAGCTGCTTTTGAGACAAAGTAACTTTCTGAGTGCATCGCGTGATCTTCAGGGGTTTTGCTTGTCACTGGCAGGAACGTCCCGCCACCAACACACAGCTCAACATCGACAAACTCAACGCCTGTTTCAGCTAGTTTCTGCTCGTAGCTACTCGTTAGGTGAAGGCCGGCGGTAGGCGCTGCGGCGCTGCCAAACGATTTTGAGTAGGTGTTTTGGTAGCGGTTCTTATCAGTTTTGGCAGCAATTTCTCGCTTAATATATGGGGGTAGCGGCGTAGAGCCATACTCTTCTAGGTATTTGTAAACCTGCTTGATATCGAGGGGGAGCTCCACTTGAAGGCCGCTTTCGTCGGACTCAATTATTTTAGCTTCGAGCTTTCCAGGAAGCTCGATTGTTTTGTTTGCTTTGATTTTTTTAAGTGGCCTAGCAAGGGTTTGCCAAGTACTCGAAGCTGCAAATGTGGCGAGGTTTCGAATAAAAAACAGCTCTCTTTTGCCTCCATGCGGACTTTCAAATATAAGCCTGGCCTGAAAAACTTTGGAGTTGTTGCGGACAATCAGGGCGTTTTTTGGCAAGTGTGTATGCAAGTTTTCAAATTTGCTCTTTTTTAAAGGGCTGCCGTTTTTATAAACTAGAAGTTTACTGCCACCACGCCTGTCTGTCGGGCTTTGCGCGATTCTGTCTTGAGGTAAATCGAATAAAAAATCTTTGGACGATAGGCTTGTATTCACTTAGTGGCTCAGCCTTCTTGCATTGTGCTTGATGCTAGCAATAAGCCCAGGCCTAAATTTCTTCCAGTATGAGCTAAACTTTTTTGGGTCAGAAGACTTCAGTTCGACCGTAACTGTAGGAATGCCCCGTTCGTTGCCGGCATAGTTGCCGAGGCTCCCAGCAAAAAAAGCATAGTCGACCACTTTGTAGTCGCCAACCTCAAGAGAGATAACTTTTGCTAAGTCTTTTGCTTTTTTTTCTTTTTCAGAAAGCCCGCTTGGTTTACGGTCGCCAGGTCCATCATAATCAAGAAACCCCAAGGGAGCATGGATCGAAACGATCTTATCTGGTTTATAGGTATCAATAAGGTGCATCATAAACTTAGTTTCAATCTCACTAGCGGCTGATTCTCCAGGGAAGCGTCTCGGGTCTTTCCCTTTTTGCTTCCAGCGGCGGGTGGCTTTTGAAGCCCAGTCTTTAGTAGGGAAGTTCCTGTTGAGATCGACCCCTATTCCGTTTGTTCTGGTTGGGTACTCTTTCAAAAAGCCATCTGGGTTTACAAGAGGGGCGATGACAACCCTGCGGTCGTGAAGCAGGGGGTCCCCGTCACCTTTGAGGTGATCTGCAAGCGCATATGCAATCGGTACCGGGTTGATTTCGTCCGGGTGTACTCCTGAAAGGATAAGGGTTACAGGGCCATCTGCACCAATTTCCAAAAACGCCAAGGGGTGGCCTTTTGGGCTGTTTCCATAGATAAGCCAAGGTGCTGATCCGCAAGGGGTCTGCTCCCAGCCATAACGTCTAAATTCTTGGGCTAATCTTTGGCAAAAATTTCTTAAGTTCGTTTTTTCTTGGCTCAGCTCACTTTTTTCCATAGAAGATGCGACAGCTCTTTTCATGGCACCTTCAACCTTTTCAAGCTGACCACCCAAGCTTTTAAAAGGAGTAAAAAGACTACTTTGAAACAACAGGAGTGCGATTAAAAGAAGAGTTAGGGCGTCCAGGAGAGGAAACAAGCTTGACCCAAATTTTTTTGCCTTGGTGTTTTTCACAATATCCACAAATTGCCGCATACTTCGCCTTCGACCGGTGAAACCACTTAAATTCACATTCACTACATTTATAAACGAACTTGCCTTCATTTACTTGTCTTTTGTGGATGTGAACTTTGTGATCAATTGGTAGGCCTAAAAGTCTGAAGGAATCCATTTTTTCGTAGAATTTCCGGGTATGTGCGGGGTCTCGGCCACAGTCATAGAGCCATAGGTGAATCATTTCATGAAAAAGTGTGTACGGAAGCATCTCGGGGTTGCGTAAAAAATATTTCTCGTTCAAGCGGATGCGTCCATGGAAAAGGTCCGCATCACCAAGCCTGGACTTCATACGAGAAGAAAGCTGGATATCCACCCCAAACCTCATTGAACCTTCAGGCTGGTTTCTAAACAGTGGCAAAAACCACAAAAAGTAATGAAACGCACACTTACGCATGGCCTCTTTTGTCGGTCCAGCAAACGCGCCCAGACCCATTTGTAGTGAGTCGGGCATTCGGCGCAAAACGTCTTGTACGGGTCTTCCTTGATCCATACAAAAATTTTATCACAAAAAAGCTCTTAGCTTTGTATCGAACCGTGCGCAGCAGAAGCAACTGTGTGATCGTTTTCAACTGAACTGCCAGACACGCCTACGGCTCCAATGACCCTGCCACCTTTGCGAACCACAACACCACCTGGAAAGCTGATCAAACCACCGTTGCTGTGCTCAATATTGTATAGCGGGCCCCCTGGCTGTGATAACTTTCCTATCTCGCCCGTGTCCATGTCAAAGTAGCGTGCCGTGCGTGCTTTTTTCATCGCGATATCAATGCTTCCAAGCCATGCATCGTCCATCCGTTCAAACACAACTAAATTGCAGCCTGCGTCTACAACCGCAATATTCATCTTTGTTTCTATTTCCAGAGCTTTTTCTTTACACAAAGTAATCATCTGTTTTGCAAGTTCGAGGTTCATATTCACCGCCTTTTTTTCCGTGGGTTACTCTTGTGGTTGATTCTTATGGCTACCCTAGAAAACGCGCGTAGATTGGTCAATGGCGCTGTGATTGCTTTGGCTGATGATATGTTTGGTTCATAGGTTTCAAGTGCATGAGCCCCATGCTCTTTGTCTGGCTCGTGAACACAAAGAGTTGTTTCCACGTGAGCCCATCTATTCCTATCCAATACACCCTTTATATTGACTACAAACCTTCATGACTACTATTCAATCAATGGAATCTAAGAATTCCCTATACTCCGGATCAGACTTTATTTTTTTCAGCTTTTTTTTCGTCATAGCCCCTGCGCTTCGCAAAATCCTGAAGTCGCTAACACTCGCAAGGGGCTGACCCGAGCTTTTCGTCGCATCAAACAAAACTGCGCGAAGTATTTTTTTTCCACCGTCCCAAGGCTCGGAGTAGTTTTTTTTAAGGAATTTTAGAAGTCCTCCGGGCCTGCTTTTGAAATCAGCGCGGGCAAACCGGTAAACTATATATTCCTCAAGCAGTTCAAACGCTAAGTCGTTTTTATTTTTATAAAATACAGAGCTCTTTTTGTTTTGAAGTTTAATGTGTATAGGGTTCATTTTTGCATGGTTGCCCTCATGCACGATTGTATCGATGACTTCCCACTTCTTGGGGTGGAGTGCATTGACGACGATGACAGGTTGCAAGGACTCTCCATAGTCAGCTAGAATGGAAAACCCTCCTAATTTTTTTCGGGCCTTGTAAGCATAACAATCTATCTCTTTATCATTTAGGCCTACCTTTTTTAATAATGCAGGCAAGTCTGGATCGGTGATCATCATCATCTTTACATTTTTATGTTTTAACTTTTTTATAAAGGCTGAGATCCACTCTAAAGTATAGCCGCTATCGTTTAGGCTATTTTCAATCAATGGCAAATAAGGCTCAGGTATCTTTGCCCCGTCTTTCCACAAAGCAATCAGAGCCTTTTCTAGCTTGGAACAGACGGTGGCATGCAAGCTTATAGTTGGAAGGATGCTAGAAGCCGCTGTTAAAGCCAATAAAAGGTAAATTTGTTTTAAAAAATTCAAATAAAAAATCCGTTTCCTTGATGCACGCCATTAAAGACGATGCTTTTGGTTTGCTCAGTCACAGTTGTAACAAGTACACTTTGCTTGTTTTTTATTTTTGAGAAAGTTTTTTGCGTGATTATGGGCAGGCAAAACTGGGCCGAGGAAAGAACCTCATCCAGCGTATTTGCAGAGCTTAAAAAAATCGGTAAAACAGAGCCTTGGTGTGGGTAAAAAACTGCTTCAGGGTGCATCGTTTCAAAGGCATTTTTTTCATGCAGTAATGCTTGCTGCTGCTGCATGGTTAGCGGTTGACCCCAAAAACCTAAAAACTCGCGATGCAGTGATTGTATAAAATCTGCCGTTGGAGGCTCTTGAACCACTAGAAACCTAGCTTCGAGGCACCCGGTTTGCCCTAAAGAAAAGTTTGCGGAGATGAGTTCTTTTATTTTAAACGTATCTAGCAGCTCAGCTTGTACGCCCATGACCTTAGTTCCGTGGCCGGCAAGGCGGCTTGTATGGCGGCTAAACCAGTCAATGGTTGCATCACGGCCAAAAACCAAAACCCCGCAGCTTTCTTGCTCGCATGCTTCCTTAGCAGCCGAAGGGGTCCAGTCACGGTTGTGGGCCAAAACTCTTGCGCCGCAGAGGCTTAAGACCTCTTCTATAAAGAACTTACACGATTTCCTTACTTGCTCTACAGGGGGGAGGTAAACGTTAACTTCTTTATCAAAAATAGCTGCTAGTAGTAGCGGCTCCCACCCTGCAATACTATGGTTTCCTGGCAAAATAACATCCCATTTTCGGGGCGAACAGCTTCCAAATGCATTAAGATAAACCTGTTCAAGCGAGTCAGAAATTTCCGCTAGCGGCCGGATAAGAAAACAGTCTAAGGCTTTTCTAGCAGCAGGCGCTGAGGTGATTTCCTCGGTGAGTGTTTGTTCGAATTTTTTTTGCAGGTCTTTGTTGCTTAGAATTTTGTCGAGCTTTTTGGCTCTTTGCTGTGCTTTTAAAAAATCAACATTGTGGGGCACAAAGCTAGGTTTAATACGAGAATCAACGTTATTGCTTACTTCTAGTTCGCTATTTTTTGAGGTTTTGTTTTTTAAACTGCGCTGCTCATGATCAGCTTCGGCAAAAAGAGAGCAGCCCCGAAGTTTTTTTGGGTTCACTCTACCCAGCAGATTAAACTGACCTGCAGAGTTGAGCTCTACTAGATCTTCGGTGATGATAGGGGCACCTATGTCAGCCCGCAGAGGGTCATCCACGCTAAGGCTACCAACGCCTTCACAAGCTATTTGGCTGCCCCCCTCCAGTACTCCCACCTTGACACTGGGGTGGAAGCAAAAGCGCCTGGTTTGGTTGCCGGGCAAGTAGGGGCTGTCATAAGCTTGGGCTGAAAGTTCGCAGCTACCGTATTCCGAGATGATGTTGTTTTCTTCTAATTTAAAAAAACGAGAAATAGATTGGTAAAGATCGGCCTTGCTCACTTGAGATCTTTTTCCTTTAAACCCGCCTGTTTCAAACAGCAAGGTTTTTGGGTGCAGTTTTTTTGGTTTATGTTGCTCGATCGTCTGCGCGTAATGAAGAGCAGTGCCAAAAACCCAAACGGGTTTGTTTGAAGGGATGCCTTCACTATTTTCTATGTATTCAATTCCGTATTTTTCACCAAACCAGTGAACCATTCTTGCAAGAGAGCTTGTTTTCCACTCCTCTATACTTGGAATAAGCGAATAGAGTTTGCCAGGAGAGCTGCCTGTTAGGTGATGTGCTAGTACCCATTCAATGGTTTCTAGGCTGCGTTTTTTATAATTCGCAAGTCCCTCTGCAGAAAAGACCACCGTAGATCTTTGCTCTCCTGTCGTCCCGGAGCTTAGAAAAGTGGCTGCCGCCGGCAGGCCTTTTGCTAGGCCGCTAGGGTTTGCTTTGAATTGATGTAAGAATATAGGTCGCATAGTGTAAAATTGTATTTAAGAGCCTTTCGCCTCTACCTTATAGTTTACGGGAGTTGATCAATGCAAATGAGTAAATTAAGCACGATGCGCCGAAAAATCCAATGGCCTATGATTGTTTGGATGACTACAGTGCATGCTCTGGCAATTGTTGGTGTTTTTTATTTAAATATTGTAAATCTTGGTCTAATAGCAGGGCTTTATTTTGTCACGTGCTGCCTAGGTATCTGCATCGGATATCACAGGCTACTCACTCACCGCAGTTTTAAAACCCATAAGTTTATGCGCCGTTTTTTTGCTACTTGCGGCTCTCTGGCACTACAAGGTGGGCCGTCAGCTTGGGTTGGGGACCATAGAATGCACCACGTAGCTTCGGACACAGAGCAAGACCCACACAATGCAAAAAAAGGATTTTGGTACAGCCACATAGGCTGGATATTCTTCGAGCACAGACCTGAAAACAGGGGGGCTATCGCCAAGTTGTGCCGTGATATTCGTAGTGATTGGTACATGCGGATGCTGGATATGGGGCTCATTCAGATCGGCATGCAGGTGATCTTAGGGGCGGGGCTCTTGTATCTTTTTGGTTGGGGCGGCGTCTTCTGCGGCATCTTTTTGCGTCTTATTGTTTCTTATCATTTTACATGGTTTGTAAACAGCTTGTGCCATATGTGGGGTTATACAACTTACAAAACAAAATCGCTTGCTCGAAACAACTGGGTTGTAGGCGTACTGACGTGGGGTGAAGGCTGGCATAACAACCATCATGCCAATGAGTCACGGGTCAAAGCTGGCATGCGGTGGTGGGAGGTCGACGTCAGCTACTACGTAATCAAGGTACTCTCTTGGTTTGGGCTGACTTGGGGCTTAAGGGTCTAAAGTTTTTTTACGCTTAAAGATGCAGGGCACCATGGTGTAGGCCCTGCGGCTAAACTTGGTTTATAATAAGAAAAAAAAGGAGTAGCAGGATGCGCCGTCTTTTCTCAGCGTTTTTTATTTTGGTTCTATTGACGGTTCTAGCGAGCTGGTCACTTTACTCGGCATGGGGCAAGATTGATTTGAGGCAAGTCCCTTTTCCGCCTCTTGCAGGCGACGTTTTTGACGTAGACTGTGACGACTCTCAAAAGTCAGATGGCGGCACGTGCTCGTCGAACCTATAGTTTTTTGACGATGGTTCTGAGGCTACCTAAAGGAAACAAAAGATATGAGCATACTTACATTTGACGAGTTCTTGCGGGTTAAAATGTGCGTAGGAACAATTCTAGAAGCTAAGCTTAACCCTAAAGCACGAAACCCCGCCTATGTATTAAAGATAGATTTTGGCACCGAACTTGGCACTAAGCTGAGTTCGGCTCAAATTACTACGGCACACCCTGATCCAAACGATCTTGTCGGAACCCAGGTTGCGGCTGTGATGAACTTTGAACCCAAGCGAGTTGCGGGGATAAAGTCAGAGGTACTTGTGATTGCAGCGGTAGCAGAAGGTGGAAAAAATATTTTGCTTGCTCCGCAGCAAGTGGTTAAAAACGGGACGTTTATAGCCTAGGTTTAAGCTGGATATGCGAGAGCTATTGTTTAAAAAAACTCAACCTGAAACTCAACCGTGGCTAACTTTCCACTATTTGAAACGCACTTTATTTTGTGGTTTCCTGGCAGAAAGGTGGCTGCGTTTTCAATCGACTCAATCCGGTTCCCATTCCAAAAACATTGCGAAGTTTTCTGCTCAGATGAAAGCAGGATAGATGCTTTATAGCCGCCACCTGAGTCCGCAAAGTACGTCTGGTTTTTCGGGTAACGGATAGAAAATGATTTTTGCGCGCTATTTTTGCCATACGGAATTCCAAGCCTATGGTAGATAGCTGCCAGCTCCGTATCAAAATGCACTTTAGGGCTATGGGAGTGGTAAGGGCACGCGGTTTTCAGCGGCATGCCGCTTGGTGATCGAACTTTTTTAAGTGGGCAGTGCTCTGTTGGGCGCAAACCTGAGTAGGCACAGACCTGGATATTGCCCAGCATAGAAGGCAAGTTCCTAGGATGCTGCTTCCTTCCTTTTAAAGATCTAAAGATGTCAAACATCATCGGTGCTGCAACATTTAGCCCTACACCGCCGTGGGCAATTGAATAGTCTAGGTTTCCAACCCACACTACAATGACGTAGCCGTAGCCGTAGCCAACACTCCAGGCATCTCTGAAGCCAACAGAAGTACCTGTTTTCCAGGCTACTTTGCTTAAACTTTCTGGTGTTAATGGGTTTTTGCGCAAGGTTTCTGAAACAAGCTCTTCTGCTGCTGAGCTAACAAGTGGGTGCCCTGGAGTATCTTTTATATGCCTAAGAGTTTTTATGGCCGACTGCCTGCCTCCGCTAGCAAGCCGTAAATAAAGTTGAGCTAGTTCAATCGCCGAACCTTCTGTTCCGCCAACTACTAACGAGTGCTGAGCCAGGCGGTGGTGCTTGATCCCTGCTTTTGAAAGTAAAAGTCTAAAGGCCTCAACGCCTACCTGATCTAACAGGCGCACAAAAGGAGTGTTTAAAGATTTATGTACCGCTTTTTTTAAACTAACTAAGCCTTGGTACGTCCCCGAATAGTTTTTTGGCTCATACGTGCCAAGGCGAAGTGGGGCGTCTACAAGAAGCGTGTCGGGGACAGCGATTCTTTCGTCTATGGCCTGCCCCATAAGCATTGGTTTTAGCGTCGAACCCAAGGAGCGCCGCACGTGCAAGGTTGGAAACTGCTGAGCATCTCTGAGGCTGCTTGGGTCCCAGTTTTGCTTGGCTCCTACGAGGTTGCCGCTGTGTGTGTCTACGACAACCATGGCAATATTTTTAAGGCCTCTACTCCAGTAGTAGTTTTTGTTTTTCTGTAGACTTTGTTGAAGCTCTTTTTGTACTTCTAGCTCTAGCGTAGTTTTCAGGTTGGTTTTATCTGGAAACTCTCTTGCAAGGGTTTGCGTAAATAAGGCTTCTTGTTGCTTTAAACTTGGTTGCCGGAATCGAAGGATTTGTTTTTTTGCCGACGCGAGTATTTGGTGGTGACGGGCTTTGAGAAAAAAACGGCACTGTTTCATTCTGTCCAGTTTTTGATCTACTAGCTTGTTCCACTGCAAGCTTGTGAGCTCTGTGATTCGAGCCGGTCGTTGCGGCAAACTCCAAAGAAAAACCCACTCTTTAAGACTTAGCTGGCCGACTGGTTTTTTCAGAAAGGCATATGCAGCAGTTTGAATTCCTAAGTAGTTTCTACCAAAAGGAGCTCTGGAAAAATGACTTTCAAGAATTTTTTGCTTTGACAAAAAAAGCCCAACCAGAAACCCATCTAGTATCTGAACGAGCTTTTCTCCATACTTTTTTTTGTGGCTTGTCAGGCTGCTTTGCTGTGTTCGGCTTAAGGGGCGAACCAGCTGCATCTCTATGGTGGATGCTCCAGAAAGGATTTTCCCTGAAGCTATGTTCTGTAGGAAAGCTCGGGCTAGCGCAAATGGCTGCACGCCTGCGTGAAAAAAATAGTATTGATCTTCTAAGCAAAGAAAAGCATTTTGCATGTCTTTTGGTATAGTGTCTGCTAGGGGAATACGCACGTTTCCAAGCTGCGTAATAGAGCTGCGCATGTGAGACCCATCAGAGTAGGTAAAGACCCGGCTTGGCTTGACCTTTAGCCACCTTTGTATTTTCTGAGCTCTCCATAGAAGGAACACTGTCCCTGCTATGAAGAGCGTGAGGCTGAAATATTTTTTAAGTTTAGCTAACAAAAGCACTTATTTTATGGTTACCCGTAGTGGTTTGATAGAGCTTTGCAGTTCTGGAGAATACATAGGCTCCACACTTAAGCCAGGCCATATATAGTTGCCTCTTGCTATGGCTCTTACCGGATAGTAGTAGGTAAGACTTTTTCCAAGATCTAAATTGCTAAACAAATGGATCCGGTCATCTCGAACCTCAAAGTAGTCGAGGCTGCTGATGTCTTGCATCCACTCTCTTCGCCCAGAATGACCTTTTAGGGCAGAGTTTTCTATTTCCAGACCAGCCGGAATGTAGTCTGTAGCAGCCAAGTAGTCCAGCCTTACATCTACAGCATGAGCCGACACCTTTACAAAGTAGAGCTCGCCAAACTTTAGCTCTAGCCTGGTTATCAGGTTTCCTTTTTTGTCGTACACCTCTCGGTTTATGTGTTTACCCAAAGGGCCCCTTGACGATGGCAGCGCTGCGTGTTCAGGGGTTTCGTAACCCAGAAACTTTACATAAAGCTTTTCTCCAGAGAGTGCCTTTAGCTTCTTGTTGCGAAGCGTTTCGCCTTTAAATCTCCACACTGGTATCCCGCCTAGGTTAGCATGCGCAGGAATCTTTTTTCCATCCAGACTAAGAGATAGTGAAGATTTGCCAAGCTTTGCCTTTTTTATGTAAAGGACTGCTCCAAGCGTGGTCCAGGCTAGCTCCTGCGTGTTTGGGTGTTTGAGCGAAGCTATTTTGCTCGCCAAAGAGTTCAATAGTTCAAAATGCTCTGGACGTCCCGGGTTTACCTGCTGCGCGATGGCAAACTTAAAGCTTGCTCCTCTAAGAGGAGACCACATCGGATCGCTTGAGGTTCTTTCGGTCCAATCTGCGACAACCAGGTTTCTTCTCCCAACCCATTCTTGAGCAAGGGCTGTAGCCCCTGTTTTTAAAAGCGTTGCATAAACAAGGTACTCGTTTTCATCTTTGCGGTACTTCCAAAGTTTTTTGGTTTGCGCTTGGTTTTTGATAAGAGAGCTCAAGCGAGGCATAACGTCTTTTCCAGCTAGAGCCAGAACATAGAGCGCATAAGGTGTGTTCCGAACAATCCTCGTTTTTTGGCTGCTATAGTTTTTGACGAATTTTTTTTCTAAAAACCCAAGCGCAGACTTTAGGACTGTTTCAGGGTATTTCACGCCTAGCTGTTTTGCTGTGACCAACATATGCGTTGCGTAAATAGAGCCGTAGATATTGGGGTTGCCGTACCCTGGCCAGTAAGAGAAGCCTCCGCTGGAAGACTGCATGCTTTGTATGCGTGAAAACCCGCGTTCCAAAAACTTATCCACATCTTTTTCAAGGTTTTTGACCGTTCCAAGTATGCTGTTGGCCCCACTTGCTGCCAATAGCGGGAACATTTTCGAGGTTGTCTGCTCAATGCATCCGTAGGGGTAGGAAACCAGCTGTGCAAGGCCATCAAACGCCCGCAGTATCTTAGCGCTTGCTGGAGCCACCTCAATCTCTAGGTTTGAGCGCATTATGTGGCTGGGAATCAGACTGTCAAGACCGCCTGCTTGCGCAGCGGTTGCCAGGGCCTCGTGCGTAGCCGGTTTTGTAGCAGGCTTGTTGTCGAGCTTTACATCATAGGAAAACGCTTGCCCAGCCATGTGGTTTGCAACATTCACTGTAACCTCAGGGCTTGAGGTGTCGATAAAAAGAGAGTGTTGCAAAGATTTTTTCCCGTCTACAGCAATGGTGCCTTGCCAGCTGCCTTGCGACACGGCCAGTTTAGGAATAGCTGTGATCGAGGTTTTAAAAGACTGCGGGACTTTTTTGGTGTTTCTTGCTTGTGAGTAAAACTCTACCTTGTCGCCTTGGCGTACAAACCTAGGCAAGGATACATCTGAAACAACAGGGGTGCGAACTAGGATGTTTCCGTCTACAGCCCCCAAGCCTTCTTTGCCAGATGATACGACCATATAGCGCAGTTTGCCCTGAAACCTCTTAGGGGTTTTAAATTTAAAGCTGACTTTCCCAGAAGAGTCTGTTTTTTTAAGGCCAGACCAATATGCGACCTGAACTTTGAGGTGAGCGTTTTTAGCAGCTGTAGACCTTTTTTTTGCCATAGGACCTCCACCGCCGCCTGGGTTTTTGCTACCAGTCATGCGAGAGCCCATCGTCCAGCCCATGGACTCAAAGGTCTTAACGGCTAACTTTCGTTTTTGCAAAAAAGTATCTTCTAAAGGGCGTGGTGATGAAAAACCTGTGAGTTGCAAAATCCCTTCGTCTACAACTGCAATAAGAACGCTTTTATTTGGCTTATCACTTACGTCGATTGTTATTTCTTCGCCCGGAAAAATTTCAGCTACAGTTTTAACGCTAGGGTTAAGCTTTGTTTTTGCGGAGGGCTGCACGGAAAAGTGTTTGACGCCCCAAACCCTAGCTGGAACAAGAGACTTTTTTGAAGCTTTGAAGGCAGCAATCGTCAAGTAGGCCCCAGGCGTGGCACGCGGGACTTTTACCGAAACCTGGTTCATACCTTTTTTGACCTGAATCCATGTTGCCTCGTGTACAGACACAGACTCTGTGGCTACCAAAGCTTCGCCGTCAAAAGGTGATTCAAACTCAACAGATATGGTGTCGCCTGGCTTATACTCCTTGTCTTCAAAAGAGAGCTTTAGCTCATCTGGGTCCATGGGTTTGTTGCCGTTTCCGCCGTAATACCAGCTATAGCCAACCTGCGTGCGGATATCAGATAGGTCGCCCGACTCTGGGTCTTTGACGCGGACAACATACTCTCCCCAGTCTGCATGGTCCTGGGTTTCGATGGTAGCCGAGCCATTTTTTAGGGCGATGCTTGTAAAGCTTGTTTCGGGGATAAGTTCAAGCTTACGTTCGTAGCGGTAACT
Organism: Oligoflexales bacterium; assembly: GCA_023301565.1. Lineage (GTDB taxonomy): Bacteria > Bdellovibrionota_B > Oligoflexia > Oligoflexales > JALZUQ01 > JALZUO01. The sequence continues at coordinate 4,813 of JALZUO010000074.1, read as the reverse complement.
TCCGCGCCTGCTGTCATAGGTATAATTCCAGTCACCTATGTTTTTAAATAACATCCATTCAAGATTCTTATTTTGCGTTGATTTTTCTCCGTCTCGGCCAAAAAGCTGAACCTCAATGTGAATTCCTTTTTTTGTTTGTTTTAGGCCTACCAAGGAGCTGCTGCGGATAAGCGGTATTTTCGTTAGCGATTTCGTGGTTCTTCCGCTGCCAGACTCTTTGACCTGTGATCTTACGGTCAGTATTGGTAGGCCATGAATTTGATTTTGCAGTTCCGATAAATCGCAAGAAAAGTTTGCTTCGGAATTTTGCAAGAAACGTACAGTTTTGTTTTGTACTTTAAGACTAAAGTTTTTCTTGGTTTCTGTGGCTTTTCCAATACTGTAGCCGCGGTAGTTGTTTGATCCATTTGTAAGCTGACAAGAGGTTTCAGATGTTTGTCCGTCAAGCCCTTGGCCTGTCATATAGCGGCCGTAGGTTCTTAGCTTTATCGGCTCATTGGCTGACGCCCATTTTTGTTTATCAGCTTTTTCGACGCTTAGCTCGATACGCTCTGGCATAAACTCTTCTATGCGAACGTGGTAGGTCCGAATGGCTTGATCTCCAAGGTGGGCCGTAACTGAATACTGGCCCGTAGGCGAGCTTGCTACGGTAGGAACTGTCAGCTCTGCTAGGCCGTTTTCATCTGTTTGAATCACTTTGTTTAAAATCTCTCTGTGCCGCGAGTCCTCTACCTTCCATGTAACTGCAAGATTGCTTGCTGCCTTTAGGTCGCGGTCTCGAAAGCTGCTGCCAATCTTTAGCGTTTCTCCTGGTCTAAAAACGCCGCGTTCAGACCATATGGCAGCCTGAATAGGGTTGTCTGCATCAGGGTATGGCGTATTGCCGACTAGGTGTGGATCAACTTTTAGCTCAAGGTCGCTGAATTTTGTATAGGTAAAGTCGTCTTTAGATTCATATAAAATTGCAAAGGGCTCATCGCGGTCTTTTAGGATTCCTTGCAGGTGGCAGTAACCATTGCTGTTTGTTTTGCAACTTAAAATAGTCCTGTTTGCAATGTTGCGAATCTGGACGTCGACGCCGCTCAGTGGGTCCATGGTCCGCACGTCACGCACCCAAGTGTGAACGCTTTGATCGCTTACTTTGGTGACGGTGAAAAAGTTGGTTAACACGACCTTTGTGGTGTCGTACCTTGGGTAGGACGAGTCGTGCCTAGTGGCTCTTATATGATAGACGCCCTTGGTCTTATCTCTTTTAAGTTGCAGCGGAAGCTCTCCACCGACGGTTTTGTTGCGAATATTCGAGAGCATAATCACTTTTTCGCTTATTTTTTCGCTTACGTACCGGCTGTTGCCCTCGGATTGGTTGAGCCAAAAGACAACGTTTTGAGGGTATATCTTGTCTACGTGTAGCTTTATCTTCTCTAGGTTTCTGGCCTCGAAGGTCAGTTTGTGTGATTCGGCCCAAGGCAGGTAGCGGCCTTTGTTTGTAAACTCAAAGCCAGGCTGGTAGTCCGGAGCAGTCAATACGGCTGGTTTTATTTTTTTAGTTAGACCCACTCCGTAATTTGTTGTGATCGAAGGCCGTATAGAAACCTTGTATTCTGTTCCAGGCACAAAGTTTGCTTTGATTCGAATTTGTCTATTGTCAGTTGCACCATAAAAATCAACTTTTGGTTGAATATCGACTTGCGAAGCGAGAACTCCTGAATCAATCTCGCAGCTGTTTTTACCGTCATAGGCATAGCGGTGGCTTTTTAGATAACAGCGCATTTGCAGCTCAATCTTGTCACCTTGCGCACGGAATCGAATGCTCTCGATGACCAGCGTCTTTCGGGTAGCTGCGAGCGGGTTGCTTGCTTCGGTAGTTGGTATAGAGGCACGACCATGTTTGCTATTGGAGGCTTCATCACTGTCAAGGCTAGCTTTTTCAAACTCAAACTCAGTATTTTTTTTTGAGGAGTCTTTTGGATTGTTTTTTGAATGTTCAAAGCCTTGCTTGCTGGGAGTGCAGCTGGCGGCAAGCAAACCTAAAACTAAAACCCGAAAAAGAAGCGCCGATAAGCCAGGTAACCCTGAAAAAAATGCCAAAAAGAAAACCATGCGACTTCTACTCCTTTAAAATACACAAAACTATAAACGTTCTAGGTTAAGAAATTACCTGATTATCGGCGAAGTATTTGCTGAGATAGCCGCTGGAGACCTGTTTTGAGTAAATTTCACACAGGAGTAGTCTTCTGGAGCAAGAAATCTATGTGCTCTCTGCGTAAAATTGCGTACATTAAAGGCACACAAAGACTACGGGTGCGCGCATGGCAACAAAACACATTGTCAAAGTAAAGAGGTTTGAAGGTCCGTTGGATCTTTTGCTGCACCTAGTAAAAGTCAACGAAATCGATATTTTTGACCTCGACATTTACCTGCTGACAAAACAGTACTTAGAGTTTTTACGCATGATCGAGTTTGACGATCTTGCAGACGCCGGTGAGTTTTTAGGGGTAGCAGCTCAGCTTATCCAGATTAAATCGCGGATGCTTTTGCCGGGACAAAGAAAGTTGGCAGAAGAAGAGGAAGATGACGACCCTCGTGCGTCTTTACAAGAGCGCTTGGCTACTTACGAAGCTTTCAAACAAGCCGCAGAAGAGCTTTTCTCGCGCCCAATGCTCGGTGTAGACGTTTACACAAACCACGAAGCAAAGCGCTTAGAACCTGAGTATGATCATATCGAAAAGCCTTGGGTGGGTGAACCATCGACGCTTGTAGTTTTATACGAGCAGCTCCTTAAGTCGATCACGGAAAGACGCAAGCCCAAAACCGTCTCGATCAAAGCACATAAGATATCAATTGAAGATACGATTACGCATTTAGAAGACCAGCTTGAAAAACTACAGTTCGTACATTTTCAAAGTTTATACCCTAGGTTTAAAACCCGTTATGAACTGGTCATCCATGTCATGGCTATCTTGGAGCTTGCTAAAAAAGAGGGGGTCTCTTTGTTGCAACCTGAGAGCCGCGGCCCATTATGGCTATACTCACAAAATGCGAACTTAGAAATCATCGAGAACAAACCTAACCTCGGAGAGCATGCGCACTTGTTTGAGCTTCCAGAGGGTCTGAGCATGGAGAAGTTAATAGAATGACAGAAGTAGAAAACACTCCTAGCCTCCAGGATGTTGGCATGGTTGCTGATCTTGAAGAGCCAAAATCTGTAGAATTGCCGGAAAGTGAAAATCTGGAAGCTGAAGTTTTTGGATCAGAAAGTGCTCAGGGTGAATCAGAAGATTTGTTCGAAGAAAACGAAACTCCAAAGTGCTTTCTAGCCTTGCGTAGTCAGGTTGAAGCCGTGCTTTTTGCAAGTGAAAGCCCGATGAAAACCGTCGACGTACAAGAGATTATCGGAGACGGGTTTGCAGCTAACGAAGTAAATGAGTGTATTCACGGCTTAGTTGCTGAGTACGAAGAGCGAAACGGTGGGTTTCGGCTGGTTTACTTAAAAGGGCATGGCTACCAATTTCAGACTGTGCCTGGTGCTAGCCCTTTGATGGAGCGGCAGTTTGCTTCGAGGCCAAGACCCCTTTCTCGGGCCGCGCAAGAAACCCTTGCCATTGTTGCCTACAGGCAGCCGGTCACAAGAGCTGAGATTGAGTTTATCCGCGGCGTAGATGCCGGGAGTATCGTCAAAGGCCTTATAGAACGTGGCTTTATCCGGTGTACAGGCAGGAAAGAGGTCCCAGGTCGGCCGATGCTTTTTGGCACGACAGATGCGTTTCTACATACTTTTGGAATTGAAAGTTTGGAGCAGCTTGCACCGCTTGAAGCCTTTCAGCCAGCTCAGCAAATGGTTAAAAACGCAGTTGATGCAATTGAAAACGATGAGGACCCGGAAGAGGCCGAGAAGCGTGAGCTTTTGGGCGATGCAGACCAGCTCGAAGCTAGCCTTGATGTTTCTGCCGTGATTGATAACGCGGTTCTTCCAAAAGAAGTGCAGGAACTAAAAGATCAAACAGATCAGGCCGAGTCGCAAATCGAAAAAATTCTAGGAACAGACCCTGATTCGGAGTTAGATCAATAAACTATGTCAGAAAACTGCGGCCTTAAAAAAGTTAGAATCCATAAATGGCTAAGTGCGCAAGGTATCTGTTCGCGTCGTGACGCCGAAAAAATGCTTGTAGACGGTAAAATAAAAATAAACAGTGAGACAGTAACTCAGTTAGGGACGTTAATTACTCCCGGAGTAGATAAAGTCGAGGTTGAAGGTGTTCTTGTTCAAAACAGCCCGCCTGAGTTTTGCTACTACGTCTTGCATAAACCTGTAGGTTACCTAACTACCGTACGTGATGCACATGGTCGCGACACTATTTTTGATCTTCCTATATTTAAGGACGTACAAACCCGCGTGTTTCCAGTCGGCCGTTTGGACAGGCAAACAAGCGGGCTTCTTCTTTTGACCAACAACGGAGAGCTGGCGCAAAAAGTCATGCACCCAACCTATTCAGTCCCTAAAACCTACCAGGTCAGAGTTAAAGAGCCGCTGCAGGCCGTTCATTTAGAAGCTACAAACGCCAAGCTCGACGATGGAGAGCTGGCAATCTTAAAAATCACCCCTATAGAGTCCAGCCCTTATTCGAGTGAAGAAGGAAACTGGATAGAGGTAACCATTTCTGTTGGCAGAAACAGGGTGGTTCGCCGTTTGATGAAGCATTGGGGTTATTCACTACTTGAGCTTCTACGCTCTCAGCTTGGCAGCGTAAAGCTAGACGAAAAGTCTAAGCCCGGCGAAATCTACGCACTTACAAAAGAAGCCGCAGAGCAGATT
>JALZUO010000073.1 GCA_023301565.1 Oligoflexales bacterium | reverse complement strand
AAAATACGGAGATACCACTCTTCGGAGAAAATATCTTCTTTGGTGTAATCAGCGAGGTATCTAATGTATTCGGGATTGAAAGGCTCGGAATGGTTAATTTGCCATTTGAGGCATTCCCGAACACCTTTGTAGATATGCCCTTTGGACCAATTTTGGTTTTTAGGGACATAGTTATGGTCGAAAAAGTGAAGTTCCTTGATGGGCGGGAGCCAAATATTAGAGTGTTTACGGAGTTGCACCCATAACCATGAAGTAGCTGCTTTTTGGACGCCGATGACTAGAAAATTAGGTTGGGGAGACATTAGATAATTCGCTGAGGAGGTTTTGTATACTAACTTGAGGAGCGGTCTTTAACATTTCAAGTTTTTCGTAAGTAAGTGTTTTTTTGAGACGTGCTAGGTCCAAGGCTTTGGGGGACTCTAGAATAAGAGAAGTGGTTTGTGAGCTATAATGTGAGTGCTGTCGGTCAATCCAGTCATAATGAGGGATGTAGGAGAATACGACATACTGCAGCTCTGGAAAGAGAAAAGGAATACGATCTATAAAATTCTCTGCAGATAGCTTTGCTTGATCTAGGTTTAATTGCTTTTGCAAGTTTTCAAAAATGTTATGTGAGATAGAGTCTTTTCCTTTTTTAAACGGGCGCCCTAAATATTTAATATTGGGAAGGTCTGCAAACTGTTGATGCAGAGTCTGTGTGTTTACGCCCTGGTCGTGTACGAGGATGATGATTTGGCATGAGTTAAGGCTTTTGGATTCAATTTGGTAGTTAGACCAGCAAGTTTCTACATATAAAGTAGCGAGATTCAGGAAGTGCTGGTCTGTTTCCGCCTTAGTTTCTTTTAAGGACTTTAGGGTAGGGTTTGTATACGCCAGTTTTCCCGCAACGGTTTGATCAATATTGTTTAGGAGTTCATCAGCGTGCGGAGATATTTTTCGCAGAAAAAAGTGAGGCAGGCTACGTATTAGAGGTTCATGGCCATTCATGAATATAAGAGGTCTACCCTGTCCCTCTATCAAGTGATGGTATAAGAGCTGGGTAGAGACAACTTCATTGTCAGAAGATACGGCGCGAACAATGGTCTGGAAGTAACCTTCATCCGGAATCCAGCTTGTGCGATAGAGCTCTACTACATCAGGATTATTCACATGGAACTGCAGTATGCGTATACAAGTATCCCAGCGCAGGGTCCACCATTGAGACCCCATATGGGGTCTAATACTCTTGGGGATAGCACGTGGTTTCTGCGATTTTCTATTTTCAAAATAGGTATCGAACTTCTCTCTATCACGGATGAAATTGTAAGGGAACTCGTAGAGCAGGCGCTCGATCTCTAACCCTCCTTTTACCCAAGTTCGCGATGAAATATCGACTGACTCGATGAAATTATAAGGGTTCTCCTGTAGAAAATTTTCAAGTACATTTATGGGCTTTATGAGGGCTTCTAAACCACTCATGAGGTGTACATAGTCGAGATTCCACCCTTGGTCTTTAATTTGATCTAAAGCAAATAGAGGTGCTTCGACTAGTGACCACTCACCCCATTCACAGTGATATTCAGATAGGAGGAGGAAACGATCAGTGTAAGGAGAAAGTTCTTCTTCTAGGTATTCTAGGTCGGCCTTCGGAGCTGATTTGTCGTAATGGAGACAGACGTAGTGTCCTGTATTTAGTAGCTTTTTAACATTATTGGCGAGAAAGCGAGGTTCGCTATGAGCCAGGATAAGAAAGGTAATATTCATAATGATTAGAGGGACCAGAGTCCTTTAGACATTAAGTTTGCTTCGACAAGTGAAGAGGTGGAGAGGTATTCACGAGAGCACGGAGCGTAAAGGCTCAAGGACTCTTCTTCTTCAAGTTTCTGGAGGTACTGCTTGTATTCACGAGAGCCATCGTAGTGATTTTTATTTTTAACAGCATAAAGAGCCTTTTCTTTGGCTTCTGAGATGAACTTAAAGTGTAAGAGCGCTCCTGTGGGGCTATTTATCCCCTGGGGGTGTGGAGGATTCAAATAAGCCGGAGATGCCGTGTGCGTGCTCGAAAGGTATAGAGTATCAGGACTCCACTTGATCAATGGCGTTTTATTTAAGGTTGGCGAGTTTTGTACATCACCTTGGTTAAATATTCGGCAACGAGGACCGCCCCGTAACCAAATATTTCCATTGTTGGAATGAGATGCAAAGTAGCCTTGGCTATCAAAAAAGTTGGCGTAAGGAAGAGGAGATTCTCCACTTGGGACTGATGCCGAGGAGATCGACCCTTTTGGGTACATATCAATCAAAGGGGCAAAGAAGCTCTTTTGTTCTAGAGTGTCGAGAAAGGTGGTGAGTTCTCCAAACGTTCTACGTTCCATGTCTGGGAAAACGAAGAATTCGTCGAGGTCAACAGTGAGAACCCAGTGTCCAATACCGTATTTACGATTGAAATAGTTCATCCAGTCTACTCCAAAATTAGATCCCGGGTAGTTATCCTTTGTGTGCCAGAGGGATATATTGGACTGGTCAGGAATTACGTCAGCCATCGCTATGTCTGAGTCGTTATCGATGAAAATAAAGTGGTCGATGCCGAGCTGGGTGTAATAGTCAATGAAGTGAGGAATACGTTTGTTTTCATTTTTCCCCATCGTAAGAAGTAGCTTGTCTCCTGGTTTGATATTTCTGGAGTTGTCACGGACTGGATTAAGGTGCTTTCTACAGCGAAG
>JALZUO010000072.1 GCA_023301565.1 Oligoflexales bacterium | reverse complement strand
TTTTTTTTTTAAAAAGAACTAATTATTAATTTTCTTCCATTCGAGCAACGCTTTACCAAACGAGCCGGTTGCGCATAACTGCAGCAACCCATTGTCGTAAACAACATTTCGATGCTCTACCCGGCCTATCCGTGTAGGGCTAGATGCCAGCTCTACAAAATGCTTGATTTCCATACTTTCAGCATTGAACTCAAACTTACCTGCGTAAAACAGCATATGGTCTTGCTCTTTACTTTTAGGCACGGTGCCGTCCAGCAAATATTGGCTGTTGATAGAAACGCTAACACAGCCCGAGTCTAAATAAATCAAAACCCCATGAGATGCACACCCACACCAGCGTGAAGGGCTTGGTTCATCAGGCTTTTGAAGTTTAAACGAGATTAAGCTCCATGCTCCAAGAATGTTTTTGCGCGTTAGTTTCATAAAGCTCATTCCTACAGAATTTCATCCCTATTTCATATGTACAACCGGCTTTTGTCCCAAACACCCTGCAAAACTCGCATGAACCCTCAAAAGCGGGTACATGTGTCGTTGATATACTCATACCTAACCCGAACAATAAAGCCATTGAGATCCTTGTACAAAGCAACGCCGCTGGGTTTCAGCTAAAAGACCAGCGGCAAAGACACGCCAGCCGAGCATAAGAAAAAAGAGAGCAACGGTCCTCTAGCACAAGTGGTTTTACCAAAGGTCTAGGTGTAACTTAATTTAAAAAACAAACGATAAAAAATATATAGGTCATATTGTGAAGAAGCTGGTCTAACCCGAAAAACACCCAATGCAGCTGGGTTTCAGGGGTTAGAGATGAAGGAACGTACCTAGCCTTAGCGACATCTAGTAGATAATGGATTACGAAATCCAAAAACCCAATGCCAAGCGTCAAAGCGATCGCATCTGAGCCACTAGCTCCTACCCACAAAAGCCCAAAACAAACTACCAGAGACGAGAGCGCCCCATGGATAGCAGCGTGCGTCAGCCCCTCAGGAGAAAAGAATATAGCTTTTTTGGAAACCATAGCACTGGTCTGCATTACATAGTCGCCTAAGTAATGCTTAACTAAAAATGCTGTCATCCAGAGAATGTCCAAAATTACCTCTTACCAATAAATCTATTGAATTGGTCTAGAAAAACTTCCTTTTAAAAAGTCATTGAATTTTTCTGCTGCAACCAAAAGAGATGATTTAACCAACTCTAGTTCAGCATCGGTCCTAACCAGGTTATCGAAATATGCTTTAAGCATTTTTTGATGTTGAACATCAACTTCGATATGTTCTTCTAAAAAACTGTAAAAATCTCCTGCTCCAACTCTAGCTGTCAAGAGTTCAACATATTTCGGGCCAATTCTTGTCGGTGTATACTCAACATGAAACAAATAGGCGAGATACCGGAGAGGAGAAGGGTCGTCAGCGCATTCATAGGTATAATCTATTAAATCCTGCGTCGTCTTTAAAGGCGGATTTTTTCCAACAAAGTTTTTATCGCCACCAATATTCTCAAAGTCGTCCAATGCTAAGAAATTATGACCAGTTTCTGCTAAGGCGTGCATAACAAACTTCTTAAACAAGCCATGATTATCTTTAGGAAAATTTGACGCAGCTTTAACTTGGCTGAAAGGATTATGAGTTGTGTGGAAATAAGTTTCAACCAAGTAAGACTTATATAATGACCTTTGGACATCTGAGCTCAACTCAAAAACTCGCTCTAGCGAAGAAGAAGACTTATCAAAAACTTCCTCCTCCCAAAAATTCACTACCCCTTCAAAGACACCCATACCTAACCCTTTCTAAAAAAACGCAATGCGCGAATAATCTGTCGTTTAAAAAAACCAATTTCATTAATTGAAAGTAACCCGTTTTTCTCAAGGTAATCAAAAATTTTTCCATAAACATGGTACCAAACAAAAATATTGACACCCCGCGCCAAACAAGCGTCTTTCAAACTTAAATAAAGGAGTTCATGAGAAACACCACCCAATGTTTTTAACTCGAAGGTAACCCCAACCTTTTTAAACCCCATAGTTTGGTACCTTTTAATAAGCTTTCCTGAAGCGGACGTTACAACTCCTACGATACCCATCTTAACACAGAGTTCACACACCCGTTCCACCAACCCTAAAGCAATATCCGACTTTTGCCACTCTGGATCGACACAGAGTCTGCTAATTTCTACACACCTCTCCCTGTCTAACCAAGAGGGGAGTTCTATCGATTGCTCGAGCTCAAAGCCGCCATATGAGTTGCCAATATAGCAAGCTCTAATAGAACCTACTACTGCTCCCTTTGTTTCAGCGATAAAAATGTAGGCTTTCGAATCTGAAGCATCCGTGTAGTTAACCCAACTTTCTTCATTTTTGACCTTTCCTGATTTAGTATAAGCAATTTTCCTTAGTCGAAAAACAGCTTCAACCTCCTCCTCACTACTGGCCAAACGAATAGTTAACGTGTCTTTTATGCCCTTCCGAGAAACACCGATCTTGGTAAATTGCCTAATTATAGAAACAGAGTCATCTTCACTAAAGTTAAGCAAATAACGCATCATCTTGTGGAGAAGATCAGCTGATATTGAAGTGAATCGAATATGCACGAGAAGGCAGGCTTCGCTCTTCGTGACCTCCAAAATCTCAAATAGAAATGTGCCGGAACCGCAAAGTGGAAAGTACAACTCTCCAGACCGCTCTCCCGATTTGCGAAAAAGCAATCTATTTCTAAATGAGACCTCTACACAAGCCCCACTTTTTGAGATGTTTTTTATATTTCCGACGACCTGATCATTTAGATTAATCTCATTTGCAAATGTAAGTGTGGGCCTAACTGACCTTGATGACAGGAAACGTTCATCCCCTCTTCGACTTTTCACATGTTCTGTCAAGCTTCGCTTCGGCCGGCCTTCACTCCCCCCAAATTTAATACCTAGTACAAGGTTTTCGCCATCTTTTGAAGAGTGAACAACTCTGCCTGACTCAAAAAAGCCAATTTCCCTACCATTGTACAAAATAGACAATTTTCTCAGAGCATTTAATTCACCGGAAACAAGCCTTTCCTTTACCGACACGGAAGCACCAAAACAATGCATGTCCCTCACACGAAAAATGACATCCTTATCATTGACTCTACTGCTAATAAAAATATTCTCACAATCTAAAAGAGAATCTCTCCGCAGGACTCGCCTAGATTTATCTAAAGATTTTTTAACTATAAAGACCATCTTTATCTATACCCAAAAATTTTGTCTGACGAATCAAACCCAGGCACTTCAAAAGAGTTAAGTTCTTTAAACCCTTTAGAATTTGATAATTTCGCATATGTAGAGTTAGAGATTAAAATTCTGTCACCAGTAACTTTGCAATAGTCGCAAAGTTTGGCACACTTATTAACTTCCTCACCTATAACAGTGAACTCCATTCTTTGTTCTGTACCGATAAACCCGACTATTGACTCTCCGGTATTCACGCCTACCCTAGTCGAGAAACCGGCCCACTCCGTCCCTTGCAAAACAGCAGCAATTTCACTATTTATATTCTTTTCCTCTTGGACAATCTGCAAAGCTGCAATGATTGCAGCATTAGCATGATTTTCATCGTCAGATACAGAGTTAAAATGAGCAAAAACGGCATCTCCGATAAACTTATCCACAACACCACCATTTGATATAATTATATCTGCTAAGCGAGATAGATATATATTGACTGCTTTTGCAAATAAACCTGGTTGATACAGTCTACTCATTTTTGTAAATTTATTTACATCTGTAAAAATCATAGTAACCTCTCTCTTTTGAGAAGGCCTTTTAACGTCGCTTATCAGGTCCTTTATGATTCTTTTTGGTACGAATTTCTGAAAAGACTTTCTTATGCTTTCTTCAGTCTTGAATGCAATTCTTTTTTGCAAACATATTGCGATTTGTATTGAAATACTTTCTAATGTCTCAAGGTCTTCCTGCGATATTGTAATACCTTTTTCATCATAGTCGACAATAATAAGACCAAAACCAACGCCATCTGTCCCCACTCGAGTGACTGCATATGCCGTAGACCTCATATGGCGGACAAGCTGTCTGCCCTTCGGGCTCAACCCATCATAGAATTCGCCATCGACTTCCACTGTCTGAGAAATACCAGTTTTATAAACATTTCCAATATGTCTACCATCATTAGTTACTTCATCGAGGGACAGCCTATAACCCGACAGCACCTTAGACTGCTCCAAAGGGACGCCGCTTGACTCCTCAAAACATAGGTAATTACCGGTAGAATGTTTTTTAAGATAAATAGCTCTTTTGTATCCAAACTGCTTCACGACAATATCAAGAGCCGAACTAATTATCTCTGTTTCTGTTTGTCTTGAACTTAATGTATTTATTGAAGACATGGTAGCTGCTAAACGATTCTTATTGAGCCCAAGATCCGATATGTTTAATTGGTTTTGAACAGATTTCAATGCGTCTTGTGAATCGTATTCCCACTTTTTGTTCTTAAGCAAGGAATCTTTCTTTATTTTCCTAGAAGCAGAGTGAAGTAAGTAAATTCCGAAAAAAGAAACGTAGACTAAACCTGCAGTTTTACCTAGAGCGCCGAAAACAATCACTGCGCAGGCGCCTAAAATACTACCAAAAACAAGCTGTAAAATATTTTCGGATGACTCTGATTCAGACCATTTTATTTCCAGCTCAAAACTGCTCGAACCTTGTTTACTAACAGATGTTTCAAGTTTCATTTCAGGGTGAATAACTGTCGTTGAATGAATGAAACCCAACCAGTTTTGAACAATTTCACCTAGATGGTCGGTTTTACGATTTGAAACGAACTTGACACGAGCTGTCTTTCCGCCTTTTTTTTCAGTACTCACCTTGTCAACTTTTGTATATTTTTGAATAATACTTATTCCGTGAGTGAGTATTTTTTCGAGAGACAAAAGACGAAGTATGTAAATATACGCCATACTAGAGTTTGTCAAAGACCACGCACCTGCTTGAAATGATATATCTTCTGGAACTCCCTCCAACGAAAAAATGTAGTCAAAAAATAGCTCTGAAAAATCTTCAGAAACCCAGTTATTGGGCCTTGAAATATATTCGTATGGCAGCGGTAAGTTTGAGAGTAATCCTTTTGCCTTTTTAACTCCAAACGTTTGGATGAGGATATCTATATACCCTGCATAAATAACCGTATTATAGTGCGGTTTCTTATACCCTTGCTCTCTCTGAATACTATGAGAGTCGAGGTTAATGTTTTTCAATTTGCTCACTTACCTAAGTTCGTCACTTAAATCTAAAAGCTCAAATTACTTTTATTAATATTTTTAAAAAAACACAAAAAGATTAAACTTTTCGGTTTGTTACAGTACTAACGCCACATTGACTCTACCGAAAAGGCTAACTGAAACAAAAGCCCCCCTCGGACAGCTTCTCTCAACCCAACCAGAAAATCCCGTCACCCTTTAACCACCTTTAGATTCCTCAATTGGCAACCGAATTAACACTTTAGACCCTTTTGACTCCCACGAATTAAAGACTAAAACACCACCTGCACTTTCGACTACACTTTTTGCGTTAAAAACGCCCAACCCACTACCGCCGGTCTTGCCATTGGAATAGCCCTTCAAACCTACTTTCTCAATGTTTTCATATGCGACACCTATCCCATCGTCGGAAATAGCAATTTTTAGCCAAGATGAGCCCTTTTCCGACTCTACGACCAGGTCTACAGTTCCAGCGCCCTCAATCGCTTCGAAAGAATTATCTATCAAGTTGGACAGGACTCTGAAGATCGAACTTTGACGGACACCACGAAACTGATGTCGAGGATAGATATTTATATTACTTTTCAGCTTAATATTTTCTCGAACTTTTATTTTTGCTTGTTTTTCAACAACTAAGTTTTCAAAAAAAACACCTAGAGTGACGGGAACATCATTAGAAGGGGCAACATTAAATCTTTGCCTACTATTCAATGACATCTTTTTAAACGAAAGTTCATCACAGATCAATCGCATCCTAGCTAAAGCCAGGCTAAAAATCTTTTTGTTTTTTTCCGAAAAACCAGGGGATGTAGCTGCAACGACCTCTAATGCACATAGAGGTGAGCGAATATCGTGTGCGACTTGGGCTGCATTATCTATAACAGCTTGTGCCGCCACAAGCTCGGCCGCAGAACTTTTTGCACTTGTGAACGAGGAGAGTACTGCATTGACTTCAGCAATAAAGCTGCCGCCCTTTTCAGGGCAAACTAGACTACTAGACAAGGTGGTCATGCTTGTTTCCCATTCGCGGTGAAAAACATTCACAAGGAAAAACAAACTAACATAAAAAATGACGCCCAATAGAGCAATCAGACAAAAACCCTTCAATGTCAAAGAAACAATCTTAGCCTGGATTTCACTATTTGAATAATGGTACAACACCTTCCCGACGACCGTGCCGCTAGCAGGCATCCTAAGTTCTTTACTGAGAACTACAGTTTTATCGCTACCACACTCCGTCAAGCGTTCTCGGTTGTAAACGAGTTCAGCACATATAAGGCCGTTTCTGCCTAAGTTCTTATTGGAACGACTGATTGCTTCTGTAAAAGCACCCTGTAACAGGGCCTCTCGCACACCGTCGGCACTAGACTCAATGTCATATTGCCGCAAAGACCCTACTTCCGTATAGGCAGCATTTGTTTGCCAAACAAAGAATAATGAACCAGCAATTACAACGAATGCCAAAGTCGACACACTAACGCAAATGAAAAGTACGTTTTTAAAAGGAATCTCTCTTTTCCTACTACTTTCTACAAAAGAAAACTTAAACCCGACACCTAAAACTAAAAGCAACACAAACAAGAGCAGACTTACAAACAGCAATCCATTTACCATCGGGTTTATAAAAGTACAAAGTAGCAAAGTGAAGCTGAAACTTATCAACGCAAGAAACTCACCGACACTAACCCATGTAGCGTCCTGACCTCCAGGCGCCAACTTCGGGACTTGAGCTAGGATTTGATTTCGGCCTAAATCAGAAAAGAAAAGACCACTGAAACAAAAAAAATATATTGCAACTAGATCAGAAAGAAGACCACCTGGACATAGTAATGACCAACTCAATACAGCTGAAGAAAAAAAACAACCTAAGAAGGACAGCCTATAAATATTGTCTATTTTCAAGCGGGCGGCAATTGCAGGAAAGATATAGGCAGAACAAACCATACTCAAAGACATGACGGTAAAGGCTGCCAAAAAACCTCCGAACCATGACGAAGAAAAACTAAGGTTCAGACTTTGAAAGACTTTATAGGCTTCTGCCAAAACAACCATCGTTATAGACAGCCTAACGAAAACAAAAAGGCTGTACGACACAATTGCTTTTGGACTAAGCATGAAAAAAGCTATGAGCTCACTAAACTTACTTGTCTTTAATCTTTCTCGCTCAACAATCTTCGTTCTTTTGAGGTCTCTGTTTGTTACGAAATAGACAATAAATCGAAGAAAAAAAACAAAAACAAGTGGCAGAGCTACCCACAGACGATTAGAAATTGCGTCTGAATCCAATGCCCCGATCACTATAAACCCTAGCCCTCCAGTCAGGAAAGGGAGAAAAAACCTCAACCAGAGCCCCTGTGGATAACTTACTAAAAACAAAGAAGGCACAGATCCCCCGTCGTCTATCTCTTCAGGCAAAGCATCCAAGTAAAGCCTATTATAATGAGCTTGCAACGAACCACTCAAAAAAGCAGCGGCGACTCCATCAACTAAAGCTTCTAGGGCAATAAACAGCCAAACAAAATAACTTGCACCTGCAACCGCAAAACATACGGCCGTAAACATGAAAATAGTCGCAACACCTTTTGCTGCCAACCCTAGTCGCACCGAAAATGACCAACCAAATTTGTCTGCAAATACCCCAGTTGGGATTTCAATCAACCCAGAGAAGAAAAGCATTATCCCAGCAGATATGAACACTCCCTGGCTACCGAATCCTGGCACCAGACTGATTAACCCAAACGACACAAGATTGCTAGCAATGCCAGTACCGACTATAAGAGAATTAACGTACCCAAACCTGCGTACAATTTTAGACGCACCTTTACTCACCGACAATTACATCTATAAGCTTTGGCGTATAACGGAAAACTACATTTTTAATTTTAAGTGGCGCTTTCACATAGGTATAAAAAGGGGTTTTCCAAGTGGGCACCATCTTACTATCCAAAACCAAACTTTCTCCTATTTTACGAAAAAGCTCATTTCTGAGTGTCCAGTCCTGTTCTTTTTTCGCCTTTTCATAAAGAGTCCCACTCAAGTTGTGATATTTTTTTAGAGGTAACCCCAATTCTCTGCTAAGTATTGTCAGAAAACCCTCAGGATCATTAAACCCCCCAGCCCACCGAACAAGCAACACGTCAGGAGCGTATTTTTTAACTTCAAGAGTAAAATCGACAAAATCTATTTTGCGGACCTCCAAGTTGATTCTGTATTTATCTTTAAGTTTTTCGATTGCTTTGGAATTTCCAAAATGGCTACTAAACAAGTTCTCCTGAACAGCTATTTTCACCTTTATTTCTTTTTCTTTTCTTTTGACTATGGCTTTCGTAATATCTGGGACATTTTGCAAACTCCCAGCAACACCAGTAGGGATAACGCCTGTAGCTCTTTTTTTATTTGTGTTTTTCAAGCTCTGCAAGACGACTTCGTGAAGGAACGACATCACTCTATTTCGCTTATCGACATCTTTATACATATGTCCTAATGGGTGCCACCAATAGCAGCTTTGCACAAAAGATAACTGCTCTTTAACGCCTAGAGAAGCTGGTGTCATGCCTTCTTTTAACAATGCACCCTCAGACACAAATGGCATGTGGTCTGGCGTTTCTTTATCGTCGAAACTTAGCACGCGCCATTCGGGCACAATATTTTTTTCGGCAACAGGAAAAAACTTATTCAATACTAAGCTCCAATTATTTTTCGTTTTAACGAGGCGATAAGCACCACTCCCGATATAAGGCTCTTTTGAAGCTTTGTTAAAAATCCACCCCTTCGGAACTATACCCAGCTGCTCTCTTGATAAAACCTTAATAATAGCAACCCTGGGCTCATGGAATTCAATTACGATGGTATCTTTGTTTTCGGATCTTATTTGTTTAATACTATTTAAGAATTTATGTGTTTGTGATGTTTTATTTGTGTGGTGCATATTCAAGCTATAAACAACATCTTCAGCTAATATATTTTTACCATTTGAGAATTTTTTAGAAACATCTATCTTAAGCGTTAGGCTTAGGGCGTTTTTTGAAAAATACCAGTGTTTTGCAATACCGGGTTGTATACGACCTTCCCTGTCTGCAGACACTAGAGACTCTAGAACCTGGCCGAGTATAATATGTTCATATATAGTATCTACGGCAACAATATCTCTTGGCATTTCTGAAGGAAAGCGACCTACCGTCGGAACTTTTGATATAGACATATTTCTACTTTCTAAGCTTTTTCTATTCTTACCGTCTTTAGCAGCAACGCAAAAAAGCAAGATAAACATCATGTAAAATTTTTTTTCCATACTCTGTACATTCCTCTTTTAAAAGCGTTTGCACTGTCTCGTCTAGTTGGGACTTTAAAATAGGCTGATCTTTATGAAATCGATTATATTTCCGGTCAAACCAGAGCATACGGTAAATAGCATGGCATGAATGCAATCTACCGATTGGAGGCCTCGGGACACCCTGGAAAGGAGCAACTACGAATGACTTATCCAACTTTGCAGTGACCAACCTGTCGAGAGTGTTTACAAGAAACAACTCAATATGTCCGAGCTCATGGGCGATCATGTAAACCAGCTCCTCAAGTCCTTGTTCCTTAAAAATATGGGTCCCTATATACAAATTCCCGAAACACCTCGGACTCGAGGCGCTACCGAAATATTGTGTCTCCACAAAAGTAATTGAACTTATACTTTTAATATACTGACTGAAGAGCTCAGGGTAGGCTTCGGACATCAGCCTTTCTAAGCTTGACACTTTCTCCAAAAGCTCCTTTGAGCCCACTACAGATTGCTTTTGTGATTCTTTCTTCTTCGACACATTTGCTAGAGCAAGTACCTGGGATTCTGCAACTGAGCTTACGGGATTCAGGATAGGAATAGATGAATCAGTAACACCGTAATATTTAATTTCATGATGGTCGCAGGTAAGCATACGATAGAAGCGCGCAGTGACAAGACCAAAAGGCTCACTGCTAGAGGGCGCATCAACAGAGTCTAGAACCTTTTTTTTGAACAAAGGCTCTAGAGTGCTAGTAGCCCACTCTCCAGAAGAAAGAAGCTTTATAACTTTCTCAGCTAAGGACATAAATCGAAGATCAGCGTCTAAAATGCAGCTCTGTCTACCCGAGGTTCAGCAATTGAATCTTCAAGAAAAATATCTAAGTTTATTTCACTCATTTTTAACTCCTTCTTAAGTGTGTCAGCTAGTTTGCCCAACGTTATTGATTCCTAAACATATAAAACGGTGTGTAGATGATCAATAGCCCTTGGGGTTTAATATCGACGTGTTTTCAGTGGTTTACAAAAAACACAGGCGAAAAGTGGCAACTGGAAACAAAACCCATTCATTCATGACTAGCAGCTTTAAGCAGACCTCAACGTCTACCAACGCTATTCAAAGGTCTTGTAGTTGTAGTTATAGTAATACCTCTATCAGTTAGCAGCTCTGGTAAACAATCCAGTTTTTTGGGACAAGATCATATAAAACAATGTTGACGGCGAAGAGAACGCTAAATGATGTAGTTTTATAACAAAGTAAAACTGAACTAGAGATCGCTTTGTAAGTCGTTTTTTAGGCTAACTAGACATTAACATGAATATTCAAACCTATTCGAGCTCTCACCAACAAAAAACCTATAAAAACCATCGTTCCGATAGCTTCTCTGCACCCACTCAGGGAACCTCTTCACCCTGGACTTCAGAACTGTCGCAGGTGCTCCGTTTGCAAAATCATATAGTTCTTGTGAAAGACCTTCTTCTTCTTCAAAACCGAGGACTGTTTTATAGTAAAAAGAGTGTTTAGGGTTTACTGCAATATAGACGTCTTCTATTGATTCAAAGCTTTTAATGTAGTGATAAAAATACCGAAACAAGTGGAGGGTAAGATTGTTTTTAAGCAACCCATAGCCTGGTGCTGTAGCCAGGCTAATGATTTCCGCGCTGTTGCTTTTAGGCTCAAACCCACGACCAGATCTTTTTAAGCAAGGCAGGGATGTCTCCTTACCAAAAACGATGGTTGCCGTACTTACCACTACCCCCTCTGATTTTATAACTACTGTACGTGTCATACCAAGAGAGTGATAAGGGGTTATTCTTTTGTGGGTATCATTTTGTGAGGTGAAGCCTTGTTCCAAATACCTTGAGTAAACAAGTTCAGCCGCTTCTATAGCCTCATTGCCTTCTGCAATTTTTATCTCTGTACCCTCTGGCAACTCAGCAAAACTAAGGTATTTTTCTATCTTCCCAGCTCGGGGAGCATGATTGATTGCTAAAAATTCTTTCACTTTTTCCCCCCATTCGTTTGAAGGTATCTCTTAAAAAGCTCAAAAACAGGCTGAGGGCGCATGCTTGTATGCCACTGAAACTCCTCTACCCTACCAACTCCAAGATTTAACTCAGTGTATAGGCGGTCGATTTGAGGCAGCGCCTGCCAGGGCTTGTTTGGGAAAAGGTGGTGCACTTCATGGTAGTTAAAGTTTAGACAAAAGTACTTGTTAAGTGCGGCAGACCGTAGAGGCATGCAGCTTTTAGAGTAGCTGTCTTGCTCCCACAAAGGGGTTGGTTTGTCAGAAAAGTTAAGAGGTGAATCTACGTGATGAGGCAGGTTAAAGTACTCTACCAAAACAAAAAACAGGTAAAAACTAAATAAAAAAACAGGACCTATATACTTAAACAGAAAAAACAAATATAGGCAGGTTAAACCTAAAGTAAAAAACTTTTTTAGAACCTGCAGAATCCTACCTGCTGGATACAACAGTTCACCTTTCCACAATTCCCACAGCTCATTTAGCGAAAATATGGGTACCCAGTACTTCCAGGAAAGCTGGAGGATGACATTATCTTGCAGGTTGCCACGTACAATGTTCTCGAGCCCCCTTTTTGTCGAAGGCTCAAGCTTAGGGTTTGACACCCAGGTGTGGTGAGCTAGGTGGTCCCTGGTTCTTGCGTCAAAAGGATGCCCACAAAGAATTGCAGAAATATTTCCAAAAAAAATGTTTAAGAGTTTAGATTTAAAAAATGATCGGTGGATGCATTCATGCGTGATTTGATAGCTATGAAAAAAAGCAAGAGCCAACACTAAAGATACTGCTAAGCAACCGATAATATTCTCTGTTGGGATTACTACAACTAAAAAAAACAAAAGAGCATTCACACAGACTACAACCGACCTAGAAAACGAGGTCGAAGGCCTAACGCATGAGGCCGACTTTTTTAGTTTCATGTATTGGTTCTTGTCCAGCTTGATTCCCTCTACGGCCTTTAGGTTCACTCTATAGGCCAGGTTGTACTAATGTACGTTTATATAGCAGAAGAAAGCAAAAACAGCACCTAAAAGTCCTCAGACAAAATGGCATTCATGGCTTTTAACCAGTTCTCAGGGGTTTATATATATACTTTTTACACCGTTTAGCATTATCTCACCCGCCTTATTTATTCTATAAAGCATAATTTAACCCTGTGTGTTAAGTGAGGCGCTCTAAAATAATTGAATAAAAACATGTTGATAGAAAGCTGTCGTACTACCAAAGACTGCCAACCATCACGAGAGGGCTTCGGCAGCAAGTGTAGTTTATACGGGTCCTATCTAGCTCACCGACTCCACCCCAAAACGACCTCGGAATGACACCCGTGGTGCAAAAAAACTGCCACCTAAACCACTGGGTAAAATCAGCCGAAAATACTGTTAGGAGAAACTGTGGCAAAACCTCAAATATACGACCTATGGTCAAGAAACACGATCTGGAAGCTAGCCAAAGTTATATCGGTGTGCGGCTGTATCATTGCGCTCGTTACGAGTATTTTTGTGAAAACAGGGACTCTTGTAAATGATAATACCAATGTAGATTGGCGCATCTATGTATGCCTTAGCTCCGTATTCTTGGTTTTATGGCTCATACTCAAGTTTCAAAAGAAACCAATCTTTCTTGACCTAGCTACCGTCACCACTTCAGTCCTTTATAGTTCTGTGAATCTAGTTTTATTCTCTCAAGCAGCAGGGGACGCTCAAAGCGGCCTATTTGTGATTTGCGTGCTGGTGCTCGCTTGCGAGCAATTGCTGTTTTCCCCCTTTAGAAAAGTAAGTATATTTATATTCCTGTTTCACTGCTTTACATGTCTGGCTCTAGGCTTTTCCAATACGTTTACCTTTCACTACTCTGTTTTTTTAGTTGTCTCAGTCGGGTCGTTTTCCCTGGGAATGCTTTTTTCAAAAGTCTGCGAGTGGTTTGTTGAAAAATCATTTAGCGAGTTAAAAAGGTTTTTACCCGTCGATATTGCTAAAAAAATTATAGAAAACCCTAGAGCAAGCCTAGTGACCGTTTTCCCACCTGCTAAAAGATACTCTGTATGTATCTGCTCTGACTGGCGTGGTTTTCAGGATATGAGCCTAAACCTGTCGGCTAAAGAAATATCTATATACTTTGAATCGTACTACACGTATATCTTTTCTTACCTTGAGACCAATTTTGAATCGGGTTACTTTGCTGATTGGTATGCCGACGAGCTGTTTGTTACTTTTTATGGCGATCAAAATTCTGCTCAGACTGTAAATCGTAATGCATCTAAATTTCTTATGTTCCTAACAAAGGAAGTCCCTGATCACACAAAAAAGAATATCAGCAAAGAGATTATTTTCGATATCGGAGTTGCCTCGGGAAGTGGAATTGTAGGGATTCAAGGCCCTGCCAACCGCCTAAAAACAACAATAGTCTCGAAAACAGCTGGCGTAGCAAAAAGAATGGAAACCATTGCAAAAAACCAACGAACAACTGAGCTAAACCCAGGTTCACAGCCATTCATTGCGTGTCCATCTACCTTTATTAAAAAGATGTCTCCCGAGGTTGTTGAGGAGTACAATTTTCGGGTTTTTACGGGAAAATATGCAAAAGACCTAAAAGGGATAGAGGCCTCGGTCGGGCAATCAAAAGTAAAGTTAAAACAGGCTGCTTAATCGAGCCAATCCAAGCACCGGTACACCTATTAGACCGAACCGGTCAAAACAACCGTTTATCAAATTGTATTTCCATGGACCCCTACCCCACCTTTTCAGGTATTTTTACTTAACAACCCCCAGATATCACGCTTCTAAAAAATAGTGTATTCTG
>JALZUO010000071.1 GCA_023301565.1 Oligoflexales bacterium | reverse complement strand
ATCTTTCCAAGGGTAATCATGTTGTTTGTCTTTTTTAAATGAGTGGCGGAGGTGGACGCTTCGCAGCTGTAATCACAAGATAAGTAATCGAGAGCAAAGGTGGGATGTGGGTAAATATGCTTGTATAATAGTGGTATATGGGCACTACAACCTATAATTTGGAGGCTGCATTCTTTGGTGCTTAATCTCTGTATTAGACTCCATTTCCATGGTAAAATAGAAGAATATTGTCATATTTAGGAAACTCTCAAATGAGAATTCTTGTAGCGCTTTTTTTGGTTATCAACTTGTCTAATTGCAAAGTCAGGCAAGTATCAAATTTATATGATGGTCCGTCTTCTGCCGAGAGAGGCTTTCCAAATTACTTTGAGCAAACGTCGAAATCTGAGTTTCATCGTGCACTAGTTTCGATAGCAAATAGGTTGATGCTGGTAGTCTATGAAAACAAGCAAGGAAGTTTACGACCATTTCTTCAATTCATTAACCAAAGAATCAAACAAAAATATGGCCAGCAATATGAAATGATGCCAGCTTACGGCGTAACTAGAACCATGGTCGGTTACTTGTATGCTGAGATTCACAAGCAAAAATTAAAACACCCACGTAAACCTGTAAGCCATCTGCTTCAAGAAATAATCAATAGTAGGGAACCAATTCCAGCGCTAAAGGTTCGTGGTGTAGGTTCTGATTTGGATTTTGCAGTTAGACAGGCAAATGGGCGTCCTGTCGACAACAATGTAGTGGAATCTATCAAGCAAGATATCGTAAATATGCTTTTGGATCCTAGCTTAAGAGATGAAACTAAGGCTGGTAAAACTTTAGATAGAACCTTTTTTGTTGCCCCGGATGTAAAAGAACATTTAAGTCAAGTAGGAAGGTCTCGAGAACAAGGAGGTTCAGAGATAGATATGATTGCTCTTTCCTTGGATCAAGGAAAGCTTATTGAGCCAGACTTTTCTGATAGAATTACACGCGACATTTTAGGTGGTACTTACGTATATTCGGACGGTTCTAAACAAGGAAAGGATACCCGTCAGAAACAAACGGTAAGAGGTCTACGGGCTCTTGTGGAACTTCCATGGTTAAGCTTAAACCCTAAGTCCGAAGCACTGCTTCTAAGTGAACTGAGCAAACTTACAAGAGATCTCCAAAGAGATGGAAATCTCTCAGACAAAGCAGTAGATCAATTTGACAAACTTACAAGAAACTCTTGGTTTTCAGGAGCAAATAACCGTCTATGGCGGAATGAACCGATTGCTAGTGCAGTAAGACACTTCAATCTGATCTACCATAAAAAAACAAATAAGTACGCAATTCCAATTTTCGTGCAGTATGAGCCGGTTGAAAATAGGATTATAAATAGTGATATACCAAGACACCTCTTGATGACTCCAGCTGAGTTTATTAGAGATCATACAGATGCCGGCAAACTCCACCATAGCACAACAACGGCTGGACTAGCTATTCTGAGGCAGGGACTTTTGCTATCAGGTAAAGGGCAAGGAAGCTATTCTGAAGGCCCGGGGGTCTACACATCAAAATCTCTAGAATTTATTGCGAAAATCTCTGACACACGAAGGAAATGGGTATTTGATCTAACTGTTTCAGATGATCAAGGTCTTAGGACTTTTAACTACG
Source organism: Oligoflexales bacterium (assembly GCA_023301565.1). GTDB lineage: Bacteria > Bdellovibrionota_B > Oligoflexia > Oligoflexales > JALZUQ01 > JALZUO01. The sequence goes on along the minus strand of JALZUO010000071.1, from coordinate 1,345 downwards.
AAAAGCACAAAAATGACCCTTGGGTAAAGCGAAAACTACAAGAGTTAGGTGGGCGAAATCAGTTTTTTAACTATCTTCGAGTGTCCCATGCAGTCGATGTGATCATAAATACCCACATTTTAGTTCAAAATGCTGCGATATTAGAGTACCCAACAAGCTTATCTGACCTATATGCTGCCAGTATGTTGGGTGCAAAGACAAATTTTTACTCGTTTATCTCAAGAATTAAATATGTTGAAAATCTATATCAAAGCATTAAGCTTTCAGGAGAATCAACACGTTCTAATCAGACGCCCACTCAATTCCTCACTGATATTGCCCAAAACATTCCAAAGAAACAACTTACCGCAGCAACTTTGGGTGCAATCTTAGTAGCAAAAATTGAAGGTATTTTACCAAAAAAAATTGATCATCTGATTGAAATTGAGCCTTTACTTGAAGCTGGTGCAGACCCAAACACACCTGGGTATAAAGGCAGATCCTCATTGTTTACGGCTGTTGTTGCGAATCGACTGGATCTAGTTAGGTCTCTACTTAAAGCAGGTGGAGATCCAAATACCCTAGATGATAACAATCAATCACCTATGATATATGCACGTGACGGAGCTATCATTACAGCGTTGTATGAAGCAGGTGGAAATATAAATACTCAGGATAATAACCCTTTACTGAGTGCGTCGTTTGGTTCAAACATAGATGTGTTTAGGTCTTTGATTAACGCAGGCGCAAACCCAAATATCCAAGACAAGTTAACCCAACAAACTGCTTTGCATCGAGTTATAAGCAGAAGCAATTTGGAAATAGCTGAAATATTGCTTGAAGCAGGTGCAGATCCGAATATCCCAGATAAAGAAAAGCAGACCCCTTTGAACAAGGCAATAAGGAAGAATGATTTGACTGCTGTTAAAATACTGATTTCTTTTGGCGCAGACCCCTTCGGTGTCAATATCAAAGACCTGTCAGAACTATCGGTAAAAAATGAAATTTTAAATGCGCAGGCCGCATCAATGCATCAAAATGACTCTGAAAATGGGGCAACGTCTAGCTATCCTTGCAAAGACCTGCGTGATAGCCTTTAAATGGAGAATTTATTAAGAAAGAGAGTCTGGCTAATCTATTGCGTCGGATAAAGGAATTCTTACCTGAAAGTTTAATCTTGATGGTTTTACTGTACAGGTTGGTGGAGCAATATTCAAAAGAATCAATGCAGATAAGAACTCAAATATTTTTCCCTATAAATGATATTAAGTCTGGCCACTCGGCTTAACAACTATGGGTAAATATCTCGCTGCCTAACTCAGGACCCTCGGTCTTTTACGCCTGAAAATGCTTTTTCACCTTATCG
>JALZUO010000070.1 GCA_023301565.1 Oligoflexales bacterium | reverse complement strand
AATGCGGTGGTGAGAAAGATAAAGAAGGATATGGAAAAGGAAGTTAAACAGGCAGCGAGAAAAGTATGATCAATCAACACACAAAGAAGAAGGCGGAGCAGGCTATCGTAGGGTATCTGAATTCATTGGGGATTTTGCCAGGGGTTGCTATTGTGGCGGGTACTGACCAGACGGAGGCAACCTTGCCGATGGTTACTGTGTCTTGCTTGTCGATGGAGAATTATGACGATATGCCGCCGGAGGACAGGGTGCGTGAGGGGTCAATGGCGGTGACGTATCATGAAAGCGCGCGGGATGCGGAGCGGGCTGAGTTGGATTTAAACGTGGGTTGTCTGGAGGAGGTTCTCCGCCTTGCGGATGCGGTGCGGGGGTATGTGAACCAGACGAGTCTAACGGAGGATGAGCGTGAGGTGACGGGGTTTCACCTATACGAGTTATGGGAGGAGCGGTCTGACGAGGATCTGACAGGGAAGGAATGGGCGTTTACTACTGAGTACTCGATTATCTGCGGGGAGCAGAATGTGTTCACGCCAGATACGGAGGAGCTGGGGATTGTTAAGGTGATGATCCCAGCACATGCGGAGCAGGTGGCGGTGGATGTGCCTAATGGGTTCGTGATCGGGGATTATGAGGGGTACGATATTATCGCGGATGGTGCCCCTAGTGATGAGGACGTGGTGCTAACTGCTGATGCTGATGTGTCGGGGGATAGGCTGGTGTTCCAAGTGGTTTCCTCGCCGATTGCAGATGATACGCATTGCTTGAATGTGGTGTTTAATAAGCGGGATCGCTCGAGGGTTACTAGTGGGCTAGTGTCGGGGCGGGATCAGGTGTTGGTGCGCTTCCCTGTGGGAGTGGTGGCTAGTGATTATCTAGCGTATGTGGTTAGGCGTGAGGGGGATGATGTGATCCGGATTCATGCGGAGACTGTTACGGATAAGGGGGTGGTGTTTGATTTGTCTTCTATGCCGGAGCGGGACTGGACGCATGAGATTGTGGTGGTTTTCTTGTAGGGTTTTTGCCCGCAGATTACGGGGATTTTCGCAGATTGTTTTTAGGGGATGGTTTATTTATTGAGGTTTGCTAGGGTGGGGAAATGTGAGTCTCCTGCGAACAGGGTTTTTATTTCGTGATTAATGGGCGGCGAGACGAAATTACCGCTGTAGGACCAGTAACTATACCCAGATTCGCTAGGGCGGAATAAGCGTGATCCGTCACTGAATACGATGATTAAATCAGTGGCGACTTCTTGGTGTCCGTAATCGTTATTGTATTCTTGATCAGATAATTCGTAAAATTGTTCCCATGACATTCGATGACCAGATTCTTCTGATCCGATGAATATTATTTGGGGGATTCTATGGTTGCTTTTCGTTATAGCTTTTCTTGTTTCGGATAGGAGGTTCATGAGATTGTGGTGGTTTTCTTGTAGTAGTTATTCCCCGCAGATTACGGGGATTTCCGCAGATTATTTTAAGGGGGGATTTATGGGCTTATTTCTGGGATGGTGACTGCTTGTTTTAGGGTAAAGTCGCCCTCGTAATGCCAAGCGTAGTAAGGCGGGGGCGGTAGGGTTTTTGCTTTCTCGGTGGCGTAGGAGCTGGGCCATCCTCCGTGGGGTTCGCTGATCTTGGTAATTATGCCGTAGCCTCCTACTTTGAATTCTACGATGTCGCCTATATTGAAGTTTGGGGCTCCTGTGGGCTGTTGGTCTGCCCATTGCATGTCGTTAAATTCTTTTCGGTGTTCGTCTTTACTTCCCCCACTTAGCATGTATGCTTTTAGGTTTTCTATAAATTCTGGCGATGGAGGTTTTATTTCTGGTAGGGTCATTGGTCTAGTTGTTTTAGGATTTCTTTTCTTAGGGCTATTTGTCTCCTTACCTCGCTGGGCATGTCGGGGTTGTGTTTTCTTAAGAACTGGTTGAGTTGGTTGTCTATGTATTCTCTGGGAGGGAGGTAGAATTGGGTTATTCCTATTAGTACTTCTGTGACTTTGTTTAGTTCTTCCGGTGTGGGGGTACTGCGGTTACGTTTCCAGTTTTGGATCTTGTCGGTGGGGAAGCCGCAGCGCCTTTCTATCTCGGCGACTCGGAGCAAAGGGAGGATTGTTAGGAGTTTTTCTAGGGTTAGCATGGATGGTTTTAAGTTTGTCGTTTTAGGTTTTAGGGCGTTTAGTAATTTTGACATAAGAGGATTTCCTTTGGGGTTCGGATTTTGTTTTGTTGGCTCTTTCTATCTTTAGGATTTCTACGCGTGAGGTTTTACGGAGTCTTTTTAGGAACGCGAAGTCCTCCGGAGTTTCTGGTCGACACTGTCCATGTAAGGTAACGCCTCGGTGGTGAGTAGGGTAAAGGTGGGGTTGTGAGGTGAGTATTTTCCTTGGTTGTATGATTATGAATGATACTGTATCAATCTCGGGGTTTTTTTCGCAGTCTTCAATAGATATGTAATGTCCTTGGATTTCTCTAGTGGAGAATATTACTTGGCTGTTTTCGTCAGCTTCTTGTTCTGGAAAAACTTTATGAAGCTCTAGCATTCCATTCTCGGCTTCTATTTTCCGTGATGGAGGGTGAAGTTTCTTGATCATAGCGTTAGCATTTTGGGAGGATGTATTTTTCTATTTCTGGTAGGTTTAATTCTGTGCGTTTCATGACATTGTCATATATGTTGCTCGCTACACCGTTATACTCCATTAGATACATCTCTGTCCCTCGATAAATAATAGCAGTACACACTTTCTTGCGGGGGGGCTTTTGTTCGTTAAAATTGATTTCAGTGGTTAGGGGTAGGTTAAATTCCACGTATGTATTAACAAATGTTTCATTCATGATGTTTAATATAGTTAGGCCCTATTAAGGGCTTCTAGGATTAAGGGGTCAATTGAAAAGGGGTTGGATGTATTTAACGTCTTTATATTCGGTGAGGAGTCCTAGTAATGCAGTCTCGTTATTCTTGCTTGCTTGTGCTTGCATTAGTGAGATCGCGTCTAATTCACTGATTGAGTTTTTTATTGATACTTCTTTAACTGCTTCGATTACTGCTTTCATGTTTTTTGTCATACGCTCATTATACATAAAAAAATGTATGCGTCAAACTGCAATACATAAAAAAATGTATTTTCTTTTTAAGGTGTGAGCGGAGTGAGGGGGGTTGAAGGTTTGGGATTGGTATGGGTGATTATACTGTGAACATTGACTTGCCTTGCCATAAGCGGGGGGATCGGTGGTGTGGGGTTGAGAGTATA
>JALZUO010000069.1 GCA_023301565.1 Oligoflexales bacterium | reverse complement strand
GCCATTTGGGCTCCTTTCATGTGGCCCAATACTAACATTAGAACTGGACCGGATTAGCCCGGGCAGGTCAAAAGCTTCGCTTGGTGTAAATTTATTTACTCGTAAGTATTTGAAATAGCTGGTTTAAATGGTGGGCCCACAGGGACTTGAACCCCGGACCAATCGGTTATGAGCCGACTGCTCTAACCAGCTGAGCTATGGGCCCGCTGAAGCTATAAGATTAGCGAACAAGGCTGTGCTGTCAATAAAAAGGCCCCTGGGTAGGGGCCAATGGTGCGAAAATAGAGCAGTATTTACTCGATAAATGCTTTGAGCTTTTTACTGCGCGATGGATGCCTAAGCTTGCGAAGGGCTTTTGCCTCAATCTGGCGAATACGCTCTCTGGTTACATCGAAGTTTTGGCCAACCTCTTCGAGGGTGTGATCGCTTTTTTCTTCAATCCCAAAACGCATACGTAAGACTTTTTCTTCTCTAGGAGTAAGCGTTGCAAGAGCTCTTTTGGTTTGATCGGCTAAAGAGGTAGATACGACTGTTTCAGCCGGAGCCAAGCTTGTCTTGTCCTCTAGAAAATCACCAATGCTATTATCTTCTTCTTCACCGATAGGTGTTTCAAGTGAGATCGGCTCTACTGCAATTTTTTGTACTTTTCGAACCTTGTCTACAGACATGTCCATGCGGATAGCAATTTCTTCGGGAGTAGGTTCACGCCCCATCTCTTGTACAAGCATACGAGAAGTACGGATAAGTTTATTGATGGTTTCAATCATATGAACAGGAATACGAATCGTACGTGCCTGATCTGCAATTGCTCTTGTGATGGCTTGGCGAATCCACCAGGTTGCATAAGTTGAGAATTTGTACCCGCGGCGATACTCAAACTTTTCAACAGCTTTCATAAGACCCATGTTCCCCTCTTGGATTAGATCCAAGAACTGTAGACCACGGTTGACGTACTTTTTTGCAATAGAAACGACTAGTCTTAAGTTGGCTTCTACAAGCTCTCTTTTTGCTTCGCGTGCTAGCGTTTGCATAGACTCTAGCTTGCGAAAGGTAGGCCGGATGTCATCTTCAGGTAGTTTTGCTTCTTTTACGCACTGGTCCACGCTTTGCATAGCGCCGCGGCAGTTGCGGACAATTCGCTGCCACTCTCTATCGCTTGCAGACCCTGCAGGCTGGGTTGGCTTTGTGCGGATCCAGTCGACTAGTTCGGACTGCTGCATCCCTAAACGCCGAGCATAATTTTTAATGTCTTGCTGAGACTCTAAAACCACGGTTGCGTATTCTGCTACTTGGTCAATGGTTTGATCCAAAAGCTTACGGTTTATATTCATGTGGCAAAGCGAAGCAAAAATTTCTTCTCGCTTCTCGTCCAAGCGTACTTGGCTTTTCTTAGAGGCGTTTTTCTTTCGCGCAGTTTTTGCGAGCTTCACGTAATCTTCATACATAGCCAAGAACTTGAGGGCTAACTTCTTAATTCTTTCAGCGTAAGCCTCTTCGTTCATGGAAGATTCATCGTCGTCAAAGCCCTTGATAAAGGTTTTGACGCGGGCCTCTCCGTTTACAAACAAACGTGCAGCTTGCACAACGTTTTCCATCCCGACGTCAATTTTTAGGATTTCACCTAAAATGTCGTTTTCACGGTTTTCAATCTTTTTGGCAATCGCCACTTCGCCTTCCCGAGAGAGAAGTGCGACGCCACCCATGTTGCGCAGATAGATGCGAACTGGGTCGTTTGATTTTGCCAGTGCTTCGCTGGCCTCTTTTTTTAGGGCTTCTGTTTTTGCTGAATCTGGCTGCTCTTTTGGCTCGACTACATTGCCGCTGCTGTCTATAACTTCGATGCTTTTTTCTGAAAGAGCTAAAATCATTTCATCAACAAACTGGGGAATTCTCAAAGCTGCCGGTAGGTGTTCGGATATCATGTCGTAGGTGACATCCTCTTTGGCCTCCGTCTTGAGTCGCTCGAGTTTTCTGAGGACTTTATGAAACTGCGGACTTCTTACAATTTTCACGGTTTTAGTTGAAGCCTTGCTTGTGGCGCCAGCTTTTTTCGTCTTCTTTTTTACTGCAGTCTTTTTAGCAGTTGCTGTTTTTGTGGTTGTTGTCTTCGTACTCGAAGTTTTTTTTACAGCCACCTTTTTAGTTGATTTTTCAGTCTTTTCAACAGTGCTGCGAATTAGCCTCTTCGTAGGCTTCTTGACTGCTGCTACCTTCTTTGTCACTTTTTTCTCGACTTTTTTGGTAGTCTTCTTTGTGACTTTTTTCTTCGCTGGTTTCTTAACGACTTTTTTCTTTGTCGTAGGGCTTTTGCGAGGAGCAGGTTTTTTCTTTACAACTTTTTTCGCTGCAGTTTTTTTCTTCGTTGTTTTCTTTTTTTTGCTAGTTGGCATCAGAAACGGCCTCGCTTATTTTGGGTAGACTGAAAAATAGCGGACATTGACTAGCGGCCTTTACGTATGTTTACGATATTTAGTGTAAATACACCTACATCGCTCTTTAAAAGCCTGGCAAGGTTCGTCCAATATTAGTCCCCATAATAGTCACTTAAGCCTATGAACTGCAAGCTCTAAACTCCTGAAAAAAGCATGTTTTTTAGTATTTTTTGGCGAGGTTTTTGCAGGGGGGAAGCAAAGGCAAAGAGTCATGTTTAGACTCCTATGTTCTTGATCTCTCAAGGTTCTGAATTTCCAAGGCAAGCTGCTGCTGGACTTCAGGCTCAGAGGCTTGTCGAAGCCTCTTTTTTAAGTCTGCAATGGTTGATTTGAGCTTTAACTGCCGGATTCGTATAGCTACCTCTCGCATTTGCTCTCTAGCTCTACCCTCAAATTGAGGCTTTTGTGGCAAAAGCTGGCCTTCCCAGGTGGTTATCAGGTCCAGCGTTAGCTGGTTGGCGGCGCTGTTTCCATCCCCTTTATCTAAAAGAAAAAACAAGGCTTCCATCACTGCCGCTGGCACTTCTAGGTTGGAATCGATCCAATTTTTTGTGGCGCCGAGCTCTAGATCCTCCGTCCCGGCAAACATCAACGCACCAACTACAGCTCGAAGAATGGGGTTTTTCCGTAGATTTGCAAACATTCGCAGTTGAGCGCGGGTTTGTTCGGTATCCTCAGCAGTGCTTTTTTCTATGCCTTGCGTGGCTGGCTGGTTTTGCGTGTTCTGCATATTCCGCATAGCGGGGTATCTGGCGGCTGTACCTGTTGTCGTACCTACTTTTGAGGAGTTTGCTCCTCGCATAATCAAGGTTTTGTCGATACCTGTTTGTTTGGCGATTTTTCCAAACATCCAATCGCGGTGCATTGGGTCTTTGATCCCCTGCATCCATACAAAAGCGCTCTTTCGTAAAAAATCAATCATCTCGCCCGGGGGTCTTTGGCTTGCATCCTCAAGCTCAGCCTCAATGACAACGTCCAAAAACTCAGGAGCTTTCTCGAGGTCGTTTTTGAGTTTTTCCGCTCCAAACTCTTCTATGTAGCTATCGGGGTCATGCTCATCTGGGAGTTGCAACAACTGTACACGCATATGCTTGCACTGCGCCACCATCGGCGCGAGCCTTTTGCATGCACGCATGCCAGCTTCATCCCCGTCAAAAACTACGACTAAGTTATCAGCGTATTTTTCGATAAGCTCAAGGTGGGGTAGTCCAGCTGCTGTTCCAAGCACGGCAACGCATTCCTCTAACCCAGATTTTACAAGTTTTAAAACGTCCATATAGCCCTCACACAGTATGGCGCGCTTTTTCTTTTGGATGGTTGGTTTTGCAGCATAAAAGTTAAATAGAAGTTCACCTTTTTTAAATAGTGGGTGAGCCGGGCTATTAATGTATTTCGGTCCTTGGTCTTTTTTGGCTCCAAAAGAGCGCCCGCCGAATGCTACAGGCCTACCGTATTCGTCGTCGATACGTATCATGACTCGGTCGCGGAAAAAATCATAGTGCCCATTACCGCGCTTGCTAGGCCTGCAAAGGCCCAAGGTGATTAAATCCTCAAGTTTATGTCCTTTTTCTTGGAGCTCTTTATAGAGGGGCTGGCCTTCACTGGGGGCATAACCAAAAGGGTAAGAAGTAATTTCTTCTTGGCTGTAACCTCGTTTCAGAAGGTAGCTCTTTGCCGGTTCGTAGCTCTGAAGTGCTTTGTCAAAAAACGTCCAAGTATCTGAAAGAGCTTTAAAGAATCGCGCTTGGGCTGCACGCCTTTTTTTTTGTTCGCTGGTTTCTTCTTTTTGATTTGGCAGCTCGACACCTGTTTTGTCGCCCAGCTCTTTGAGGGTTTCCCAAAACTTTTTGCCAAGAAAATCCGTAGAAAAAGTAAACACGTCTCCGTGCTTTTGGCAGCCAAAACAGTGAAAGTAGTCTGCGTGGACATAGAAGCTTGGAGTCTTTTCATTGTGAAAAGGGCAGCATGCTACATACTTTCCTGCTTTTTGTTTGAGCTCAATATGAGAGCCAACAAACTCAACCAGGTTGATTTTGCGTTTAATGGCTTCGGTGTATGGTTTTAGCTCCACTGCGCGTTTTTGCCTCGATATCGCGATCAAACTCTAGGTTTTTTTTCGCCTATTTGATAAACACTAGCATGTTGATAAAAGGGAGAAACGTACGGATGCCTTCGTTTGATATCGTTTGCGAAATAGATGTTCAAGAAGTTACCAATGCAGTCGATCAAGCTGCCCGAGAGATCGGACAACGCTTTGATTTTAGAGGGGGAAAATCCTCGATCGCCTTTGAAAAAGAAAAGAAAATAATTAAGATCCTGGCCGACGATGAGCTTAAATTGCGTGCAATCCATGCCATCCTAGAGCAGAAGTTTGCAAAAAGAGGCATCGACCTGATGTCTATTGTTTATGGAAAAGAAGAAGCAGCTAGTGGTGGGGTGATCCGCCAAACTGCAAGCCTTAAAGACGGTCTTGAGCGAGACGAGGCCAAAAAACTAACCGTTGCTATCAAAGAGCTCAAAATGAAGGTTCAAGCTTCGGTTCAAGGCCAGCAGGTCCGGGTAGAAGGTAAAAAGATTGATGACTTACAGGGGGTTCAGGCTGCTTTAAAAGAACAGCAGTTTGGGTTTGCTCTGCAGTTTGTAAACCAAAGAAGTTAACGCACAAAAAAATGATCAAAACTTTTATGAAGAAAAAAGGACGCTAGTATGGGATTCCGCTGCGGTATTGTGGGTCTTCCAAATGTTGGAAAATCGACTATTTTTAACGCCCTGACAAAGTCTGGTGCTGCGGCACAAAACTTTCCGTTTTGCACCATTGAGCCAAACATTGGGCGGGTTCCTGTCCCTGATGTTAGGTTGGACAAGATAGTCGAGTGTATCTCGCCACAAAAAACTGTATCGGCTGCCATGGAGTTTGTAGATATTGCAGGTCTTGTTAAAGGAGCCAGCAAGGGAGAGGGTCTAGGCAACCAGTTTTTGGCCAATATCCGCGAGACCGATGCGATTGCACACGTTGTTCGTTGTTTTCAAGATGACGATATTACTCATGTCGAAGGTTCGGTAGATCCTCTGCGCGACATAGGTATCATCGAAGCAGAACTTGTAATGTCTGATTACGATACGGTGCAGAAGGTCTTGGATCGTCACAAGAAATTATCCAAAAGTGGTGATAAAAAAATTCTCGCAATGATACCTGTGTTCGAAGATTTACTGCTTCACCTAGAGGGCATTCAGCCTGCCCGCTCTTATGGTGCTTTTGTTGATCCGGAGTCGATCAAAGAAGAGTTGTTTAAGGAGCTACACCACCTTCACCTGATCACGGCTAAAAAAGCTTTGTATGTCTGCAACGTCTCAGAGGAGATGGCAAGCGGCGATCAAGATAATGAATACACTAAAGTCGTCAAAGAAAAAGCCGAGCAAGAAAAAGCTCCTGTTGTGATGGTTTGTGGAAAACTTGAAGAAGAACTTGCACAGATGGACGAAGAAGATCAAAAAGAATTCATCGCAGACCTCGGCCTTTCTGAGCCAGGGTTAAACCGTATGATCCGCTCTGGCTATTCGACCTTGGGTCTGCAAACATATTTTACCGCTGGTGAAAAAGAGGTGAGAGCCTGGACCATTCCAACTGGGGCTACTGCTCCTGAAGCTGCAGGGAAAATCCACTCGGACTTTCAGCGTGGGTTTATTTGTGCAGAAGTTTACGCTTGTGAAGATCTGTTTGGCCACGGTACGAAAATTAAACTTAAGGAGTCTGGGAAGATTCGCACAGAGGGCAAAGAGTATGTGGTCTCTGATGGCGACGTAATGGAGTTTCGCTTCAACGTTTAAAAGTTTTTTAGGCAAGAATATTTTTTAGAAGCATACCTGGAATAACCTCAGATGGTTTTTGTATATCCTTGATAAGGTTTTCTAGGTTCAGACCCAAAAGTTTTTTTGAATGTTCTTGCAAGTTTATGGTCACAGAGTCTTTTTTTGGTGTGTGGTCTTGGCAAACTAAAAGTCCTATGTTTTCACAGAACCTTTTGATTCCAGGCCAGGTAGTACTAGCTTGGATCTTGGGTGAAAAATAGATCGATGCTCTGCTCTCCAAGTAAAGCATCCGTAGTACGTACAAAGAAACGATTTCTTCTATTTTGAATGTATCCGATGTAAATAAAACGGTTGCTCGTGCGGGCGCAGTTGATTCTTTCCAGGCATATTTTAGACTCAGCAGCGGGCTTTGTAGGCTCGCAGCACTGGTCCCTATGGCTGCCAGCGGTAGAGGTTGTTCTGCAGAGTGTGGATTTTGTCTTGCAGAACTGTTGAGTTCGTACTGACCATAACCAGGTTTATCTATCCATAACAACAAGTCTCTGCCTGCATCTTTTTTTGCGGATAGCGCAAAAACGGGGCCATCACAAAGCGCCAAAGAGTCAATGCATACACCGGTTTTCGGCACTGCCAAGAGTGGTCCTGGGGTTGCCTGCGAGCTGTGAAGGACACTTTGCAGAGCCCGCTCCCAGCGAGCTGCTGGTGTCAATACATCTAGTAGGTTTTCTGCATAGTGGATGACAGAAAAAGAATCAGGAACATTTATTTTTTTTAGACGCATCATTTTTTGGTCTTTGTAGGTTTTCGCTCTACCCAGTTTTTCAGAAAGTTTTCATAGGTTTGGTTTTGAAGCACCCTCTGTTCGATTTCTATGTCACGAGCGAAGCTTTTTTTCTGCCAAGACAGTGCGTCGAGTGAAACCTGATCATACTTCAATAAGTGTTTGTTTACGCTTATCTCCAATTCCCCCATAGACCTTGCGTCAGATTCTGCATAAAAATGCGGAGGTAGATCACCAGGTAAAAACTTTTCACCTGTAAACAAAAGGTACTCGGCAAGTGCTTGGCCGAACTTGTTTCTTAAAAACCGTTCTCCACCGAAGCCACTACAAAGACCATTAAACAGCTGAGGGCACCAAACAACTGAGTCTTCTGTGGACCACCTTAAATCAAATGCGGCCAGTAGCTCGACCCCACCACCTATCACAGCACCGTCAAAGCAAATACTGGTCAAACAGTTTAGCTCACTTATCTCCTGAAGCTTTTGACGCACTTCTGAAAAAAAGAGCCTTTGTTCTTCATAGTTTTTTTGCAGTTCTTGCATTTCAGTGAGGTCACCACCGCTGAGGCTGAGCTTGCCTTTTTTCCCATCAAACGTTGGGAGCCACATGGTCAGATGCATCAGGTCCTGCTCATTTTGTGCAGCTAGAATTATTCCACCCAACTGTTTTAAAAACTCTTTTGAAATCACACAAGGCCTGTCCTGGGATGAAATTTTAACGTTCCAGCCTTTGGCGTTGGTATCCGACTCAATTACATTGAACTGCATCATCAGCATATTCCATTTCATTTTTTTTCTTAAAACCAAAAAAGGTCAAACTTATGACGCCCCTCGGTCCATATTCTCTAAGATTCTAAAGGAAATCCAGCTTGCTGTCAGCAAGTGCCAGGTCTGACAGCACTGACTTGCAATGGCTACAGCGTGCTGGGGTCTCTGAGGATAAAGAACGGACAGGGGTGCTAAATTTTCAGGGAGTATTCCCTTGTCTTAGAACTATTTGGGTACAATTTGGTTAGGTAAGGAGATTTTTGTGGAAGACCAGATGAGAGATAATCCAGGCGAGCAACAAGGCAAAAAGACAGCTAGCTCTGCTGTGTTTACAAGTGGAAACGTGATTCTTGTCGGCTCTATGGGGTCCGGGAAAACAGCCGTGGGTAAGGTGCTTGCAAAGTACCTTGGTAAGGGGTTTTTCGACTTGGATACTTGGTTAGAAAAAAGAAACGGAAAATCGATCACCGAGGTTTTTGCTGAAAAGGGCGAAGAGTATTTTAGAAACCAAGAAAAGCAGGGCCTTAGTTACCTTAAGAACATCCGCCAGCACGTTGTGTCTCTTGGCGGGGGCACTTTAGATGCTTTCGACGATCCGGACGACCTTCGCAAGCTGGGCTATGTGGTGTGGTTGTCGCCTGAAATAGATGAAATAGTGAAAAGGTTTAGCGTGCATCGAGAAGAGGTCGCAAAACGGCCCTATCTGGCCGATTTAGCCGAGCTCAAAATTGATATTTCCGATCAGCTGAAAACCCGCATGCAAACGTTGCAGCTAAGGCGCGAAGGTTACTATAGCCGCGCGGAACTAAAGTTTGAACTGGGTACCGGGCTCAGCCCCACTAGCAACGCAAGGCTGCTGCTAGATAAATTAAGTGAGCTCGGTCTTTGTAAGTCGCGGTCTTTGTACAGTGCTACCGTACCTTGGAGTAGTGAAGTTATATGACAAAACCAGCTAAAGCAACAATAGCGAAAGAACTAGGGGAAGGCTTTCCCTGGGGCGCAGCCAGGAGCGCGTCTTTGTCAGCACTTGCTCTGGCAGTGTTGACTTCGTTTATTGTTTCTTTGGTGATGAAGCCAAAGATAAATGCGAAAACAAAGCTTAAAAGAGGTGGGTTGGGCATCGAAGGTGACCTAAATCTTGTAGAAGAATCAATTTCTTTTGCAGATGTAAAAACCATTATTAAGCGCAATATTTTTAACCGAGATGGCGAAGTTCCAGGAAATGATGAAAAGAAAAATAAAAACCAAGGTTACGAGGTTGCGACAACTCTTCCGGTAAAGCTTCTTGGTGTGATCCACGGGGGCGCAAAGTTTAACGGGGTCGCTATCATCAAAGACAGCCGTAAGCCAAACCCAGGGTCTTTTGTTGTAGGCGATGAGGTGTCAGAGGGCAGCTCTGCTACACTTATAGAAATATACCCAAGAAAGGTGATCCTTTCAAATGGCGGTCAAAGAGAATATCTTTTGCTTGAAGAAAAGCCCATCATGCGTTCTAGAAGGCTTGCTGCAAGAAAAGCTAAAAGTGGAAATAGCTTTAAGATTGGCAGGGTCGATAATAGTAAAACTCCGGTTAATTACAGTGAAGATGGTTTTGAAAGAAAAGGCAACAAAGCAGTCGCCTCTGAGTCTTTTCGGCAGAGAATGTTGACCGATGGTTTGGCTAAAGCTCTGCAAGACGCAAAAGCAGTGCCCCATACTGAAGGAGGCGAGATTCTTGGTTGGAAACTGACAAAAGTTCGCGAAGGATCTATTTATAGAAAATTTGGCATAGAGAACAACGACATTATTAAGGAGATCAACGGTGTGCCTGCGACTAGTGCTCCTAAAATGATTCGATTCTTAAATAAGCTAAAAACGGCAGAAAACTACGAGATTGTGGTCGAGCGTAACGGTAAAGCCGTCACAAAGACCCTAGATGTGACGGAGTAGTCATGACTTTGACACCACAGAACAAAAAGCAAGGCCTGTTAACCAGGTTTTTGCCGCTTGTACCAGTAATGGCCACTGGGTTCATCTTTTTATTGTTTGCTTACGTTGCTGCAGCTTTAGTTAATCTTTTTTTCATGGGCATTCTGATAAATAGTTATGAGAAAGTGGCAAGTAAGAAGGGTAGGAAGTTTGTGCCTACCTCTACTGTGACATTGGGTGAGCGTCCAAACTATAAAAGAATAAGGGATTCTATCCTAGGTAGGAACCTATTCAACCAGACAGGAGAGGTTCCTGAAGAAAATCTTGATGAGCAGCAAGCAAAGAAAGAGGGTTTTTCTGTAGACTCCCCCTGTTCAGAGCTTAGCTTGCCTATAAAAATAACTGGAGTAATTTTGATAAGCAGTGGCGACTCAGTTTTAGCAGCCCTCGAAAAGGGGCTACAAGAACCTGATTTTTATCGGGTGGGCGACGCTATTATCGGAAATGAATTTGCTGTATTACACGCAATTGACGACGAAAAAGCGGTATTTAATAATGACGGAAAAAAAGAGTGTCATTTTTTCTTTAGAGACCTTTTGAAGTCTGCAGGATCCTCGCCGGTTGCCTCGAGTAACCCAAACAGTATTACCAACAAACAACCACCAAAAGTTTTGGGTGGATCAAAAGCCTGTGAAGACGTCACTCTGAAGTCAGACTTTGTCCGCAAAGAACTGGGTCCCGGTGGCACTAAGATCACAACAGCTGCCAACATCGTTCCAAATTTGAAAGACGGTGTTCCGGTTGGCTTTAAAATATTTGCAATCAAGGGCGGTAGTTTGTTTAGCCGGATCTGTTTAAGAAACCAGGACATTATTCAAAGCGTCAATGATGTGAATCTGCAGCAGCTCGATAAGGGTTTTGCTATTTACGACGCTTTTCAAAATGCAAGAGAAGTACGAATCAATTTTTTACGCGCGGGCAACCCTATGTCCGTTATGGTTAGGATTAGCGGGTAAAGAGCCCCAGGGAGTATGGTATGAGTTTAGTTCACAACATGGCCAGGAAGTACGTATTTGGAGCGTTCGCTCTATTTATGTCGCCGCAAGCACTGCAGGCCCAGGGCGTACCCGTGCCAAATGCTCCGCAGCCGCGCCCACCCGGTGCTGGTTTCCCTGCTCCGGGTGGGGTAGGTGCTCCGCGAGGTCAGGTTCCGCAAATTCCTTTTGAAGGCGCTCCAAATACAGATCCTTCTGTTTTACCTGGTAGAGGCGGCTTTCAAGGTGCTCCTCTAGCGCAGCCACCTGCAAACGACACTCCTGTAGGAACGATCACAATCCCTGAAAAGTCGAAGACTGCAAGCGCGGTTCCACCTGGGCAAGAGCTTGTGAGCATTCACTTTCCAGAGCCAACAGATATTACACAGATCATCAAGGCTGTTTCTGTGTGGACTGGAAAAAACGTTTTAATGGACACGAACATCCGCGGAAAAGTGCAGATCATATCCCCGCGCAAAGTAACCAAAGAAGAGGCTTACCAGGCTTTTCTGTCAGCTCTTAACCTTCTTCAACTTACTACGGTCGAAACCGGTAAGGTTATGAAGATTCTTCCCGTTCGAACTGCGGTCAAAGGAAATCTAAAAACTTACTTGGGTGCAGACTGGACGCCAAGGACCGACGCCGTGATCACACAAATTATTCCGCTAAAGTACATTGATGCCAAAGCCATTACTCAAAACCTAAGCAAGCTTGCGAACACAAATAGCGTTATTGCATACGAGCCGACCAACACACTTATCGTTACTGATAGTGGGTACAAAGTGCAAAGAATACTTGAGATCGTAAAGCTTTTGGATGTGCAAGGCCAACAGCCGCAGGTATCTATTGTTCCCGTGCGCTATGCTGATGCCAAAGAGGTTGCAAAAAAAGTGCAAACAATTTTGGGTGGAGGCGGAAGCTCTAGGTCAGGTTCTAAAAAGTATTTCAGCTACAAAATCCTTACAGACGAAAGATCTAACTCAGTGGTTCTTTTTGGGCCGCCTAGGACCATTTCAGACGTAAAAGATTTAGTTAAAAGGTTTGATATCAAAGTAGAAGACGGTTCACGTCAAGCAAGCATACACGTAAGACCGCTTGATTACGCCGACGCCAAAAAACTTGCAGCGACCCTTTCTAGCCTAACTGGCTCATCTAGTCGTAGCAGCCGAACAACTAGAACGCGCCGTACTGCTCCAACAACACAGGTAGCAAACCTTGGTGAAGGCGTGAAAATTACTGCTGACGAATCTTCCAATTCGCTTTTGATAACCGGAAGCCGCTCTGACTACCAGTCAGTGAACGCGATTATCCGAAAACTAGATGTACGTAAAAGTCAGGTCTACATTGAAACAGATATTTTGGATGTGGATCTGACGGGCGACTTTAGCTTTGGTCTTTCTACGCTTGTGGGTGATACTGGTGGTGGCGGTCTTTATGATGCACTTCCTATTTCTTGGCAGGGTTCGCAGGGTATAGGCTCAGTGATCACAGGTAGCGTTGCGGCAGCGGCAGCTGGTTCGGGTACAGCCGGGGCAGGCGGAGTTGCGGCTGCAAATCAGCTGGGGAATACATTTTTTAGTGACAATCTAGTTGTGGGTTTACTTAAAAATATTAATCTTAATATTGCTGGTCTTGGTGAGATTACTACAGGTGTACTTGTTAATATGCTTAAGACAGATGGTGATGCAAAAACACTATCGACTCCAAATATTTTGACCTCAAACAATGAAAAAGCTTCTGTGGTAGTAGGTGAGACAAGGTATTTTGGTACGGAGCAAACCAATGCTGCTGCCGGGACAACAGAAAGAAAGTTTGAAAAAGTTGATGCAAACCTCTCTCTTACCATAACGCCTAGTATTAGCCACAGTAACTACATTACTCTAGATATTGATCTAACTGCTGAATCTTTTGGTACGGCTCCAACTGGACAAATACCTCCAGTAAATAAGAGAACAAGTAAACAGATTATCACTGTTAAGAATAAACAAACTGTTGTGATTGGTGGTTTAGAGCGTGACACTGAAAACAACAGCTATTCAAAAGTGCCTTTGCTTGGAGATATCCCTATTATTGGACATCTCTTTAGGTCTACTATTAAAAACAAATCAAAAACGCAGCTTTTAATGTTTATGACCCCTTATATCGTGCACGGTGCAAATGATCTTGCTGATATTTATGCAACCAAGCGCCGGCAAATGGATGAGTTTCTTTTTAGAGCGTTTGGGTCTAAGTTTAGAAAGTCGAAGTTTTATAAGCGCATTCCAACCTATGCGGACGGAAGGTACTTGCAATCTGAGGCGGACTTGTACGAACAGCAAAACAGAAAGCAAATGATGGACGGTTTATATAACGACGCTACCACTGCAGGCCCAGGAGATGTGGTGAATTCAACCTATATAGACTCTACGCCTTTGACAGTACCATCTGGTGGTTTTGGTGGTGGAGGTAATTCATCCCCATCCGACGCATTTCAGGTAACTCCTACAAGCCCTCAGGCTGTTTCGCCTAATACGGCTCCGATTGGTGCTCCGGGGGATTTGCCACAAGGTTTGCCAAGTATCGGCACTGGTTTAAACTAAGTAGAAAGTAGAAAAAGGTAGCACGTACGTGAGCACACAAACAGATACAAGCTTCTCATCGGGGCAAAACAAACCTCTAGGTAAAATTCTTGTCGAGATCACCGATCTTAAACAAGATGAGCTAGAGACGGCCCTTACGCAGAATGCAAAAGCAGATATTCCCATGAAGATTGGTGCTTATTTATTGCAGCGTAAACTCGTGACAGAAGATCAGCTTCTGCGTGCGCTATGTATCCAGCTGGACTTACCGTTTTATAGCAAGCTTCCTATCCAAGAGATTGATCCCAGCTTAGTAGCGGGTTTGACCATACAGTTTTGCCGGGACCATAAAGTTCTTCCTATCGCACGTGATCTTTACCAAACAACTATCGCCGTTGCAGACCCTTTGAATATTTTTCCTATGGACGATCTTAGGCTTATCCTAGGTGGTAGCGTAGGGGTTGTTGTTGCACCTGCTTCTGTGATCGACATGGCCATCAACCGCGTATTCGAGCGTGCCAGTGATTCTCAGCAAGGAATCATGGACGAACTCAACGAAGATGAAATCGGAGGCGACGATGATCTTGAGGAAACGCGTGACCTTTTGGAGTCTTCCGATGGCGAAGGTCCAATCATTCGCCTTGTGAACGGACTTCTTGCGCGTAGCGTACGAGAGCGTGCATCTGATATCCATATCGAGCCCTACGAGAAAGAAGTTATGGTTCGGTTTCGAATTGACGGCACTCTAAGCGATAAAATGCAGATTCCTAAACGGCATATGGCAACGATTGCAACTCGGATTAAGATTCTTGGCAAACTAAATATTGCTGAAAAAAGAATTCCGCAAGACGGTCGTATTTCGATTAAAGTTGCCGGGAAAGAAATCGATGTTCGCCTTTCGACCTTACCTACAGCGCATGGTGAAAGAATCGTTATGCGTCTTTTAGATAAATCCTCAGGTGCACCGACTTTGGCTAAAACTGGCATGAGTGATGCGATGTATGCGCAGTATACTAGCCTGGTCGAGCAAAAACATGGGATTGTATTTGTTACAGGTCCTACAGGTTCTGGTAAGTCGACTCTTTTGTACGCAAGCTTGATGCATATCAATAAAAGCGACATCAACATTCTTACGATTGAGGACCCTGTGGAATACCAGGTGAATGGCATTGGTCAAACAGAGGTTAAAGATAAGGTTGGTATGACCTTTGGTGCGGGTCTGCGTGCTATTTTGCGTCAGGATCCAGATGTTATTATGATCGGTGAGATTCGTGACTCAGAAACCGCCCAAATTGCGGTACAAGCATCGATGACAGGTCACTTGGTACTATCCACGGTCCATACCAATGATACGGCTTCGACCGTAACAAGGATGATGGACTTTAATATTGAGCCCTTTCAGCTATCTTCAGCTCTTTTGGGCGTAGTAGCAACGCGTCTTCTTAGGCGCCTATGCAAGTCTTGTAGGGTTGACCATAAGCCAACTGTTCGAGAGCTTGAGTCTATAGGGATGACAAACGACCAGTTTGCAGAAAAGAAAATATTCAAAGCTGGACCGGGATGCGAGAAGTGTGTTCAGTCGGGTTACTCTGGCCGTGTTGGTGTATACGAACTTTTGGTTCTAGACGATGAGCTCAAAGAATTGATTGTGCAAACCCAGGATGCAAACGTGATCAAAAAGAAAGCTATTGAAAAAGGTATGCTTACTTTGCGCGATTCTGCTATTGAAAGGGTTATGGCCGGTATAACTTCTATTGAAGAGGCGATCAATAAAACTCAGACCGAAGAGATAGACGTGGGCGGAGCAAAACCGCCGTCTGCTCCAACTGTTCCAACCGATACCCCGGAAAAGAAGTAAGGTTCGTAAATGGCACTGTATTCCTATAAAGGCTTTGATAAAAAAACTGGAAAATCCGTCAAAGGAAAGATCGAAGCCGATTCTTCAAAAGCGGCAAAAGGTAAGTTGCGGCGTGAGAATATAATTGGTGCCGAGCTAACAGAGCTAAAGGCTAGTGGCAAAAAATCTAGCGGGGGACTTGGCGATGAAGCCTCTTTGTGGCAAAGGCTAAATGCTAAAAATGCGACCATAAAAGATGTTGCTGTGATGACAAGGCAGTTTGCTACGTTGCAAAATGCGTCTGTGCCTTTGGATGAATGCCTAAAGGCGCTAACTCGTCAGGTAGAGCACCCGCATTTGCAACGCGTTTTGGCTGATCTGAAAAATGAAATTTCCGAAGGTCGCTCCCTTGCAGAAGCTACCGGGAAGCATCCAAAGGTTTTTGACCGGCTTTATACGAATATGATTGCTGCTGGTGAGCAGTCGGGTCAGCTTGGTCTAGTTTTAGAGCGCCTGGCTGACTATCTTGAAAATAGAATTAAAACTAAAGAAGAGGTGATGGGGGCTATTACTTACCCGGTCATTATGATGGTAGCTTCCAGTGGTATCATCATTTATTTGTTTGTTGCTGTAGTTCCAAAGCTTACCGCTGTTTTCCAAAATATGGACGTTGCTCTGCCTTGGTACACTTCGCTGATGGTGTCAATATCGTACTATGCACAGAACTATTGGTACTTAGCTTTGCTAGCGGCGGTAGCTGTGAGTTACTTGTTTCAGCGCTGGGTGAACTCTGAAAAAGGGCGTAAACGATACGATGAATGGCTATTGAGCCTGCCGATGTTTGGCGGCTTGTTTCTTCGGATGAATGTTTCTAGCTTTACCCGTACGTTATCTACTCTTTTGAATTCAGGGGTGCCCATCATACGTGCCATGGAAATTACCAAACGGACCATTTCCAACTCGGTCATTGCCGGCATCGTCAACAATGCAATCGAAGCAGTTCAAGAAGGTGAGTCCTTGGGAGCTGTTTTTGAGCGAAGTGGGCGCTTTCCACCCCTTGTCTCCCATATGATTTTGACCGGTGAAAAAACTGGGCAGCTTGAAGAGATGCTCTCTCACGTTGCGATTGCCTATGACGCCGAGGTAGAGCGTAAGATTGCAGCCTTGATTGCTACGATTAGCCCATTGATGATCATTGTCATGGGCGGCATAGCAACCGTCGTAGTACTTGCAATGTTAATGCCTATGTTCCAAGTGATGAACTCATTGTAGTGCTCTTTTTTTGCTCATGCCATTCAACCTCTTGCTAAACTTGTGAGACACTAATATTCCGGTAGTCGTTGCCGGATGTAGTAACATGTACGTGACACGCTGAGGAGACTGCGAGCTATGCGACAAATTGTCCACATTCTTAGACAAAGATCTCAATTTAAAACTGATTTAAACAGTCAATCTGGTTTTTCTCTTTTGGAAATCATCATCGTAATTGCCATAATTGCGTCGCTTTCGGCCGTTGTTGTTGTCAATGTCGTTGCACAACAAGAAAAAGCAAATATTCAACAAACAGAAATCCAACTAGAAAACCTCGGGACCCCTCTAGGGCTTTACCGTACAGATAATCGTACCTACCCGACCTCTGAAGAGGGTCTAGACTCTCTTGTGGATAATCCTGGAACGGCAAGAAACTGGCGTGGTCCTTACGTAAAAGATGAGAATTCTGTCATAGATTTATGGAATACTCCGATCGAGTATGAGCGTGCAGGTTCTCGTTTTAAACTTACTTCAGCTGGACCAGACCAAGAGTTTGGAACAGAAGATGACATCATTGTTCCGAGGCCTAAGGGAGAAGGATAAAGTCCGCTGTTGAAAGAGTACATTGACATGCCAAGAAAAGACGCCTCCACCTGGGGCGTCTTTTTATATAAAAAAAATTTGCAGAACGGTTTTTCGCTTCTTGAGGTGTTAATTACCATTGCTATTATAGCCACGATGTATGGGGTGCTTGTTCCTCAGATTCAGTTTTCAACGGGCGCTAGTGAAGACGTCAAGCTAAGCAGGTTGCAAGCTGATTTCCGCAACGCCTATGACTATGCAGTTTTGACAAAAAAAACCTGTAGGTTGGTTTTTCATATGTATTCGGGAGAGTACTGGCTTGAAACCACGGCGAAACGCACGCAGGATGAAGATGGCAACGATCGTTTTGTGGAAAGCAGTGAACGGGTTTTTCTTGGCGACACCATGCGAGATGCGGACCCTTCGCCTGAAGAAGAAAAAGCCAGCCTCGAAGAGTTTGAAGAAGAGTTTGAACGCTACGTAGATGCTAGCGGCGCGACTAGAGAAGATCCTGAAACAAACATTAAGATTTTACCTGAGTCTCCTGTTGTTAATGCTAAAGATCAGTTGATGGCTTTGAGGGCGCCTCAGTGGGCCATCGTAGAGAATACACAGTGGACTACTAGAGAGCTGCTCCCTGAGTTTGTAGTTAAAGGGGTTCGGGCCGAGCACCACAATAGCTATCAAGCATTGGAAGACTTAGGGGAAGAAAGCTACGCAAAGATCTACTTTTTCCCGCAAGGCTATTCTGAAAAAGCATACTTGCATTTAGCTGCTTCCGATGGAAATGGTGGTATAAATGAAGCGAAAAGTATTTATACGATCAAAACGATTCCGTACACCGGTGGGACCGAATTAATCATAGGGGAAGAAGAGGTAGAGCTTGAAGCCCAGTGAATTTCAAGGACAAGACGCTTTTATAGATCGCCAGCTAAGCTTTACGTTGTTTGAGACCATCGTTGCCGTAGGGCTGCTTGCAACTGTGATTGTGAATGTGAGCTTG
Source organism: Oligoflexales bacterium (assembly GCA_023301565.1). Lineage (GTDB taxonomy): Bacteria > Bdellovibrionota_B > Oligoflexia > Oligoflexales > JALZUQ01 > JALZUO01. The sequence goes on along the minus strand of JALZUO010000069.1, from coordinate 22,152 downwards.
GTGCAAGGCAACAGCATTGTCTTCTCTGAATATACAAGAAACCTGACACACGCTATTTGGTTGTCGAAGCGGATCATGTCGCAAGTAGAGTATCAAAAAACGATTAGTGATTTTAAAGACCTCGAGTCCGACTTAAAAGAGCAAAAGTTTAAAGAGGCGACTGAAGATGATGAAGCAGCCTTTTTATATGACTTAGAAATTGTTCCCTTTAATTTTCCTATCACGAAGATGATCACAAAACACTTTTCGGGATCCCTGGGTGGTGGCGAAGGCGACGATCAGGCAGCAAACCCTATTGCGCAAATTGCACCTTTGATTGAGCAGCAGATGCAGCAATACCTCGGCGATGATTTTTTTAAGCTGGTAAAGCTAGAGGTTAAGTGGTCGGATGGTGCTAAAGAAGACTCGCTGACCACACAGATGCTTATAGCAGATCAAAAAAAGCTGTCCGAAGTGTATACACAGCTAAAAGCTATAGCAGCCGGCGGAGGAATACCGGGCGTACCTCCGGGTGTGCTTCCAGGCACAAGTCCGGCTTCAGGTCAGGGTGCGGGGGCTCCATGATGGTTGGTGGCGGCAAAAAACAACAACTTGGATTCACTTTGCTTGAGGTGATCATCAGCGTTGCTATTTTAGCGACGCTGACTCTATCTATTTCTCAGATGCTGCAATCTAGTTTTGACGTGCGTTTTGCTCTCAGGCGAGAAACAGGCCTGACGCACCGCATGAATGCGCTTCTTGAGACTTTAGTGAGAGATTTGGAGCATGCGCATATTTTAGATACTAAAGACTTAGATAGATCAACTACCACAAGGAACTCTAAGACTTTTTTTAAGTTAGAAAAGTTTGGAGATGATAATTTAAAGTTCACGACTATGAGCAACGATGCGTTCAAAAAAAACGCAAAAGAAGGCGAGCTGATCATGGTCTATTACGGGCTAAAAGAAGACCCAGATAGGCCAGGGTTCAAGTCGCTTGTCCGAGGTGTTTATAAAGAGTTTGCAGAAGAGCCGCGAACTTTTGACGAGCTAGAGCCTTTTATACGCGGCATTAAAACGTTCAATGTTCAATCATGGGATGGCGAGCGCTGGTCAAATGATAAGTGGGACAGTAGTAGAAGTGGACAGTTAAACAAGGTCCCTTATATGGTTCGTGTAGTCATTGAGTTTTGGCCGGATCTTGAGCAAGAGGACCTGGATGATAAGTCATACGCCGAACGTATAGACACAGTCGTTTTTTTGCGTACAGCAACTCAGTTTGAGCAAGTGAAAAAGCCAACTAAAAATATAAGGTATTTTTAGGTATGCAAAAACAAATAATACCCGTTGATATGCAAGGCAGCCCTGAACTAAGGTCTCAGCGTGGCGTAGCATTGATGCTTGCAATTATGATCATTGCCATGATGGTTGTTTTTTCTGTGGATATGATTGTTTCAAGCCGCGTACAAATTGAAAAAACCAATAGGGTCAAAGAGCTTTTTGCTGCAGAGTACCTTGCGAAATCTGGGCAGGAAATTGCTCAGGTGTTGATAGGTGTGGACACTCTGGTCGATTCCGTTCTTTCCAGTGATGTTGTGGGACCACTCAAACAAGATGCAAAAGACACACCAGGGGATATCTGGGCAATGTTTAATATTTTACCTGGCCTTGGTGGTGATGACCCGATCGTTGAAGCTTTTGTCACCGAAGAGCTTGGTATTAGTGAGGTCCAGCAGGACGACTTGATTCTTCAGCTTCGCGAGCTTGGAGGTAGGTTTACTGTAGAGGTGATAGATGAATCCAATAAGATTAATTTAAACTATTTAGCAAAAGGCAGAGGGCTAGAAGTAGAAAAAATGTTTCTTGCTCTTATGGGGTGTCCAGCCGAAGCTGATTTCTTGGAATCAAAAAGACTAGATGCGACAGAACTTTTTTATCTTATTAAAGACTACGTGGACGAAGATGAAGTTGCAGAACAAAAAAGTGGGTTCAACGACGAAAGCCTTCCTTATTCCAAGATGACTCCACCGAGAACTGTAAAAAATGCTCCGTTCGAATCGGTAGATGAGCTCAAAATGATACCTGGATGGGACGAAGAGATGCATGCAGTTTTCGCACCATATTTTACAGTGTTTCCATTCAAAACCGATGGTCAAACTAAGTTAGAGCTTAATTTAAATACTCTACCAAAAGCGGTTCTTCGCTGCTTTTTTCCTAACGGTGAAATTGATTGCAAAGATACTTACGAAGAAAGCTTAAGTCAGGCGCAGACCGGGTCAGCTTTAGCAGGGAGTAAATCTGAAATTGCTGAAACACTAAAATCTACGTTTTGTGCAAATGAGGAAGAAGACAAAGACAAAGCACAGTGGTTTGGTGTCCAGTCTTCTACCTTTAGGGTTAGGACCTCTGGGTTTGTCGGTGATTCTGAAAAAGAGCTCGAAGTGGTTTATGTTAGAGACACGGGAGGCGGTGCTGCAACTACGTCTCGGCCATTGATTTCTAGCGTATATTGGAAAAATCATCGATAAAGCTTCTGTTGAAAAGCGCAGAGCAGTATAGAAAAACTATACCAAGCAAATTTTTCCTACCGTTTAAAATAGCTGCTTTTCCTTGGTAATTACTTAATTCTTGCATATTTTTCCCATTTCTAGAGGTATTCTCATGCCGAGCAGGTGTATAATTTATAAAGTAAGAAGTACTTTTTAAATCTTTTAGGGTTGGTTTTATGCAAAAGGTTATTGGCTTGGATCTTGGTAGTTACTCGATCAAGGCTGTTGAAATCATCAATACTTTTTCCTCATATGACATCACAGGGTTTCGTGAGTACCCTCTTGCTTTTGGCGATCCGAGCACTTTGGACATGCGTCAGGCAGATGTTTTGGCGGAAATATTTTCACAAACAGAGATGGAAGCTGATCGTATTGTGACGGCCCTAAGTGGTCAATTTGTCACGAGTAGAATATTAGAGTTCGAATTTTCAGATCCCAAAAAAATTGCAGCAGCAGTTTCTGCAGAAGTCGAAGACTTTATACCCTTTGATATAGATGAAATGATCGTAGACGAGCAAATGCTTGGTCAAACACCTTATGGTGCTAACCAAGTTTTAGCTGTAATGACACGTAAATCATATATGCAAAAATTTTTAGACCAGCTACAGAAAGTAAATCTAGACCCCAAGGTTGTTGATATTGATAGTTTGGCTTTTTATAATTTGAGCGCTACGATGGGTATTCCTGACGGTAAGCTTGCTGCTCTGGTAGATATCGGTCACTCGAAAACATCGATTTGTATTGTAAAAGACGGTGTTATTCGAATGTTTAGAACCATCAATGTAGCTGGCAAGTTTGTCACAGAGTTTTTGGCTAGAGACCGTGAAACTGGTTTTTTGGATGCTCAAGAAAAGAAACATGAAATTTCCGAAATTGCTATCCCAGGGACAAAACCTGCAAACTCGGCTATCGCACAGATAACGCTTGCGATGCATGTGATTACAAAAGAAATAGGCCGGACGCTCTACGCTTTTAAGTCATACGAAAAGCAGCCTATGGACTTAATCTATGTTTCTGGTGGGACAAGTCGTTTAAAAAATATTGAGTCCTACTTATCTCAGGAACTCGGGGCTCAGGTTGTTAAAAACAATCTTTTTAACTCTACTCTAAATATTAGTGATGCACTCTCCTCAAAATTGGCAGAGCTTCCCCAATCTGTCGCAATTGGTATGCGCGGGATAACCAATGTTAAAAGGGTATCTCAAGTTAACTTGCGAAAAGGCGAGTTTGCTTTCGTGCAAGATTATGAAAGAGTTTTGAAGGGTGTCTTTTCTTTTGTCAGGTACCTTGCTGTTGCAGCTGTTATTTTGTTTGTTAGCTATGTTCTGCATTCAATCCTCTACAGCTCTCAGACTTCGAGTGTTCATTCAACCTATCGCAAGGAGATCGTGAAGGTTTTCCCATCTCTTAAAAAGAAAGTGACTAAAAAAACGTCCTTTAAAGTCATGAAGGGGATGGCGGAGAAGGCTTTTACAAAGGATTCTAGCCAGTACCAACGATCTGTTGGTGGTTTTATTGAGGGAAATAAAGGTAGCGCCGCCTTGGTTATATTGGCCCAAATTAGTGAAAAGATACCTGCTGACGTCAAACTGGACACTAGCCTTTTTCAATACAAGGTTCCTAAAGACGGTGGTGGAAAATTAGTGTTCCAAGCAGAAGTAGACTCTTATAATACCGGTGTTAAGATCCTAGAGACCTTAAAAGCAATGCCCGCACTTCGAAACGTCACCGAAAAAGCAAGTAAAAACAATATTGGCAGGCCTGGTAAAGTGTATTTAATCCATGCGGATCTAAATGAACAATTTAATATAGCTGGTGGTTTCTGATGGAAAAGTTAAAAGCATTTTTAGCATCGATCAAAGATTTTTTTTCCAGTGCTTCAGCAAAAGTTAGCCATATAGTTCTTGGTGAAAACAATGAGCGCATTGACTTCTTTATTGATAGTTTTTCTAAGCTCGATGCGAGGAATAAGTTCCTTGTCTCTGTAGGTTCTGTTGTTGCCGCAGTTTCCGTCTTGGTCCTCGTTTTTTTATTGTACTTTTGGGGTGTTCAGTCGCTTCGAAATGAGCTTGCAAATGGGTTTGACTCTTTCCATGAGCTGAAAGTGATGGAGATTGACCTTACCAAAGAAAAAGGCCGTTTTGAAAAGCTAAAAGATAGAATCGGGCAGCGGGTGACTGGGCTGCGCGTGAAGCCTTTTATAGAAGAGCTTGCAAACAAACACAATGTAACCATTGGTAATATTGTTGAGAGGCCTGAGCAAATTCAAAGCGGTGATCCGCTTTCGCAAAGCTTTGAGAAGTATAAGGTAGAATTGAAAATTTCAAAAATCTCACTTCCGAGGATGCTCAAGTTTATTACGGATTTAGAAAAATCTCGAAAGCTTATGACTATTAGTGAGTTTGAGGTTCGCAATCAGCACGGCACGCGCCTTTATTTTAACGTGTCTATGTCGTTGACCGGGTACAAAGCTTCGGGTCCAGGGTAGGAGAGTAGGGTGTTTTCAAATAAAAAAGTGCAGTGGGCTCTTTGGGGTCTTGTTTTCTGTGTAGGGTTTGTGTTCTTTCTGTATTTAACTTTTCCTTATGGGGTGTTGAAAGAGCTTTTATCTGCGCAAGTTCAAAAGCAGACTGGGTACGCTATCCGAATGCAGAACCTTAAGCCTGCTTTGATCGTAGGAATTAAGGGCGACAAGATTGTCATGCAAAAGCTGGGTGCCTCGAAAAGTTTTGAGTTTGACCACGCTAGAATAAACCTTGTTTTGTGGAGAACTTTGATCGGTAAGGCAAGTATTCGCATAAAGCTTTCTGGTAAAAAACTTGGTAGTTTGACTGTCCAGACAGACACACCTTTACTAAGTTTGCTTCTTGGAAAAGCCTCGAGTGGTGGTGTCCAGGTTTGGGCAGAAAAGTTTAGAGTCGATGATATAAGCGCATTTGCCCTAGATAGTATGGCTAACTCTAGGGGCGTGTCTCCCGTTGTCCAGCCATTGTTGCAACAGCTTGGTATCGATGGCCAAATCACAGGCGAAGTAAGTCTTCACATGAAAAATGGTGATGCTAGTACGGCCGACGGCATTGTCGATCTTACTTTGCAAAACTCGAAGCTGAGCTTTGACCCTGAGATGGGTATCCCTGACCAGCAGGTTAGAAAAGGTTTGATAGCAGCAAAAATTAAGAAAGGGTCTGTTAAAATTGACAGCAAAACAATCATAGATGCGACAGATCTAAACTTAAAACCCGCTGGAGGCATAAAGCTGGAAAAGCGTACCGCTGACTCTCAGCTGAACCTAACCATTGACCTAGGTCTAGGTGGAGCCTTGCTTGATAGTATAGGCTACTTTCTTCCAGGGCTTGGCGGTGAGGAAGTCTCTCCTGGTAAGTATAGGTTTGTCGTAAGCAAACGACTTGGTTCTTAGCTCCCTGTTAGTTCTTAGTACTAATTTTATTCAACGTCTTTTTTGTGACAAAAACAAGGAATCCTAGAATGGCTGCGACGGTGATTCCACCGATCACTACGCTGACTTTGTTTTGTTTCCAAAGTGTATGCCAATTACTCTCTTTCGATGCCAGATAGTGTCCAACCCAAATCAGAAAACCTACCCATAGGCCAGCACCAGCAACAGTATAGGTGCAAAATTTAACCAGGTTCATTTTCGCAACGCCTGCCGGCACACTCACAAGTTGGCGAACACCAAATATAAGCCGGGAACTAAAAGTAGCAATATCGCCATAGCGCAAAAAGAAACGGTCAACCAAGTTTAAAGTTTTAGAGCTAACAAAAAAATACTTCCCATATTTAAAAAGAAGGTGTCTTCCACCAAAATAGCCAATACTGTAATTAATCAACGCTCCTGTCAGACTTCCCGCTGTCCCAGCGAGGAATGCGCCTGTAAACTCCAGCTTGCCTTGATAGACTAAGTAGCCCGCTGGAATCATCACGATTTCGCTTGGAAATGGTATGAACGAGCTTTCTATGGTCATCAAGATATAGATACCCAGATAGTTCGCTGAGTCCAATTGGTCCATGAAGAAGTTGGCTATTCCGGCAAACATAAGAGCTCCAATGCCTCTGGCGGTGTGTGGTTAAAAAATGCTCTTAAGTCTAGCTTTAGACTGATTTTGTTACAATAAGGATATGAATTATTCAAAAAAACTAAAGCTGTCCTTTTGCGTGCTGTTTTTGAGCGCACTCCCTTTTTTAATGGGAGGCATAAAACAACCCTTCTTCTCTGTCGATCCAGGCTTAGAAAGTTGGCTCGGCAAGCAGTCAACTGCTTCAAAAAAAAATACAGGCATGCCCGCGGGAAAGATTCAAAAAGGTAAGGCAGGGCACCTTTATTCAATGTATGTAAGCGGACAGGCTAAAGCGCAGAGCGATGTTGATGTCAAAACAGCTGTTTCTTTTGAACAAAGTTATATCAAGAGTCTTCATGTCCCTGACTCGACCTCTTTTTTAACTGACAAAACCGGGTCGTGCCGTGATTTTGCTAGTTTGGATAACTTTGCTACAAAAGCCTGGATCCAGAGTGCAGAGCTAGAAGATTTTAAAGATGTTTTTCGCGAGCTTGCATCTTATTTGCCAAACAGACGGGTTCGTAATCTCTACCGGCGGATTTTCTCCAATACAAGTTCCGCCCTTAGGAAGGATCTTTTTAAAAAAGTCTCCGTCCCTCAGTCGATCAAACCGTTTTTAGTTTCAAAGATTCCGAGTCTTTTAGACGATGTGCCAGGGTGGCTGGCCTATGAACCAGTGGCTATAGCGGCTGTTTCTGGCAGTTGTGAACGCAAAGTAGATGCGGCAACGTTGGTTTTGCGCAAACAGGCTACGACTTTGCAAAGCCTGATGCCTATTATATTAAAGAATGGGCGCTGTTTTTTTGGCAAACACGGAAAAACTCCCGATTCAGCTACCGGTTTTTTTTCCGAACTTCAGATACAAGGGGTGCAGTCGGTTGAGCTACGCGCGTTGCACGGTTTATATAAAGCGTACGTTGCAAAAGGCAGTCCGAGTGCCAGCGACACCTTGTTTGCACGGAAGGCGGCAGAGAAGGTATATGAAAAGCAAAAACCTAGCTTTGTAGAGGTCGCACAGGTTTTTTTCGCAGGCAGAGTCTTGGACAGTGCTGGTACGTTTGAGCCTGCTATTAAAGCCTACTCTTTTGTTGCGGAACATAAGAAGCTTCTTGAAAAAGAGTGGGTGCGCAAAAACATGCAAAGATTCATCGTTCTTTTGTATCAGAATAAAAATTTTGATCGCATCGGCAGCGTGGCTGAAGAATATAAACAGTATGCAAAAACTGTTTTAGGTTCAGATAATGCGGTAGGGTTTTCTATGTTTTGGCAAGGGCGGGCGTTATTTGCAAAAAAAAAGAAAGACGCTGCACTGAAGCTTTTTCAGAGCCTAGCAAAAAAACATTTTTCGAGTTTTTATGGTGCGATGGCACACGCTGTTTTGCACGAGTTTAAAGTACCACTAGTAGCGTCGCCACATGCAAGCAAGCAAGTTTTTAGTAAAGCTTGGCTTTACAAGCAGTTTTCTCCAAGTGATAAAAAGCGCCTGGACTGGGTTCAAACGCTTGGCTCTCTAGGTGAAAGCAAGTCAGTACAGTGTGAGATCAGCTTTTTGCAGCCCGCTGGGCGCATAGAAGGGTTTTATGCCGCAAAAGCTATTTTGATGTCTGCCTCCGGTGACTATCTAGGTGCTATTAAATCTTTAGCAACCTTAGACCACTATGATCGCGGCGTTTTACCTCTCGGTATAGAAACTGTTTTTTTTCCTATGGCTTATAGATCCCAGATAGAGCATGCAGCAAGCCAGGCAGGGATAGATCCAGTTCTACCTTTATCCATCATTAGGCAAGAAAGCGTGTTTAACCCACTAGCCGTTTCACCGGCAGGCGCCGTAGGCCTGATGCAGCTGATGCCAGCAACAGCAAAAGCTGAACGAAGGTCATTATCATCTTCTTACATAAAGGGTTTGAACCTAAAAAGTACGTTTAAACGAAAAAGAATCAGTCGGTCATTCTTAAAAAAGCCAGAAAATAATATTGCAATTGGTGTGCACCACCTTAAGTCACTCAAGAAAAAGTATAAACACCCTGTCTTTGTTATGACGTCATACAACGCGAGCCCTAGTGCGACCAGAAGGTGGAAAAATAATATTCCAACAGACGATATCTTTTATTTTATTGAATCTATTCCTTACCGAGAGACCCAAAAATATGTGAAGCTTCTGTTTAGAAACTACTTTTACTACAGCCAGTATTACTACAAAGAAAAGCTTGGACAGATGGCGATGTTATCTCCTGTTATTGAAGAAGCTTTTGGGGTCCATTAACAACCCACCAGCTAAGGCTACGCTTTTGGAGGGTATTTTGATAACCAAGAAGAAATCCGCAGTATCCAATAAGCAGGTCTATGGTCCATCCGGTTTCCAGCATTCTTGCTAAGGAAGAAGAATCTTTAGACTTACTTAGCTTTTGACTCTTGTTCTCATAAAGCACGGGGTGGTAGAAGTATTTAAGCTCAGGAGCGTCTGGGAACACCGCTTTGCGAAGTGTACCTAATTTGATTTGCAGTGGTTTTAGGTCTGCACCTCTAATCACGTGAGTAATCTTATCGTCATAGTCATCGACTATGCTGGTGAATTCAAATGAAAAAATTTTGTCTTTGTTGCGTATCAGCACGCCGTCTGCGACGCTGCCAAACCCTGCCGAAAAGCGCCAGCGTACATCTTTTGCTTCTAGCGGTAGATTTTTTCGCTTGCAGGCAGTGCAAACAGCTGTTGTTTGATTTTCTACGTGGTTTTGAAGCTGTTTCCTGGAACAGGTGCAAGCGAAAAGAAGGTTTTTGGTCTGCAGAATCTTTGCAACGTATGCATATCTATCGGTACGCTCACTTTGGTTTTTTAACCTTATGGGAAATGACCCCAGCTCTTCTAACTGGCTTAAGCAAGAGTCGAGAGCCCTTAGGTTCTCTCCACTACATCTTTGGGGGTCTCGGTTTTCAGCCCTAAGTACTTTTTTTAACTGGTATTTTTCTGACAGAGCATGGATTACCATTAGGTTGAAAAAATGCCCAAGGTGCAGCGGGCCGTTTGGTGTGGGTGCAAAGCGCGTTAGGTTCATCTGCGTTCGATTCTCATGTGTTTAGTGTGTTAGTTTAGAGTTCAGACTGTCATGATTATAAGGCAACCATGGTGAAAAAAGTAGTATTTTTAGACTCAGGATTAGGTGGTCTTAGTGTCCTTCGTTCAACGATAGAGCTTCGAGACGATCTGCATTACCATTATTTTTTCGACCATAAAAACCTCCCTTACGGCGATAAAAAGTCTGATTGGTTGGTAGATAGGGCGAAAGCGGTAGTAGGCCGGCTCATCCAAGATTTGGACCCTGATTTATTTGTCATAGCATGCAATACGTTAAGCGTTTGTGCTCTTGCTAGTTTGCGTTCTAGTTTTGATATCCCGTTTGTTGGCGTTGTCCCAGCAGTTAAGCCTGCAGCAGCGAAGCCGGGTGTTGACAAAGTTGCGATACTTTCAACATCTGCTACAGGAAACAGTGAATACCTACGAGGTCTTGTTGGCGATTTTGCTGCCAATAAAAAAGTAAAGAGTTTTGCTTCTGAAGATCTAGTGCTTTTAGCAGAAACAATCTTTCTGGGTAAGACTATAAAAAATTTAGCCTACGACAAGCGGAGCTCTGTAGAATCTCTTTTGCAGCAAGTGAAGTTGTTCCAGCCCCAGGCAGTCGTCCTTGGCTGTACTCACTTCTTTTTTATTAAAGATGTTCTGCTGGATTACCTAGGTTCAGATGTTGCCTTGTTTGATTCTTCCGACGCCGTTGCGAGGCAAATTGACCGGATTTTACCTAAAAAAGGAAGGCCGAAAGGAAAGGCTGTGATTCAAGTGCTTAGCAGTCAGATGATGTCAGCTCAATTAAAAAGGAGTATCTCTTCAGTGAACCTTGGTTGGGAGTGGGTTTTTTCCGGTTGTAATGTTTAGATTTTTTTGCACTTCGTCTGGTTTTTCTGGCCTAGACTTTAGGGCGATGGTTCCTTTTTCAAAACCAAAAACGTAGGCATTCCTATGCCATAAGTTGCTATTGTCAGGTCCTGCCGTTTTTGCGTTATTCACCCACTCTGAAAAAAGATAAGACCTAGTTGAATCGTTTTTTCCCAGATTGTGAAGGCTTTTAATTACTTTTTCAGCCACCAAGGCCATGTCGAAAAGCATTGTTTTTTTTGGAGATAGGAAATGGTTCTCTTCAATTTTCAAAGTATTTCTAATGTATGGACTTGCACCACTGTAGTATCCAATGTTGTCTGCGAAAAAACTGTGTTTGAGAAAAGGGTCATAAGGATCTACCATTTCTTTCGCTCGCCACCTTGGCCCACCAAGCATAGCTGTTTCTTTTAGCCCATAGAATTGGAGCATCTTAGCGGCAAACCTTGTTTGCCGGAAGTCGTCGGGGACAAATATAGCATCAAAATCAACAACAGGATCTAAGTAAACTCCAGAGAGGCGGAAGTTTTCAACGTTTGTTTCAGCTAAGGCTTTTTTTTCTTCCACTAGCGCTGCAAACTCTTCTGCTCGCTTCTCCCTATCGATTTCTAGGAGTGCCTTGACAGCTAGGTCTAGCTGGTCTGTGTTTTGACCTTCATACTTAATCTCTTTGACGATTGACAGGCCAGCTTTTAATGCTTCAGTTTTAAAAGTCTTTGCAAACTGACTGTCAAAAGATTTTTCGGTAGCCAGAATCGCTAGGTTTTTCACACCTCTTTGCATTGCTGTCGAGAGCAAGCCTTTTACAAGCGAAGTCGGGTCAGGTGCTACCCGGTAGGATAAGCTTTTCGCAGTGTCGTCTTGATCTGAGTTGATTTCTCCGTGAAGCAAAAGGCTAGGAATGCGGATCTTGTCTGCTTGTGCTTTGATTAACTCTGATTGGGTTCTTCCGAACCCTCCTAAAACCATGTCCACACCGTCTATGAGAATCGCCTGGGCTAATGCTTGGAGCGTTTTATCTTTTTTTGTTTCCTGCAACGAAGCGGTCGTGTAGGTTTTGAACTTCCACTCAAGGTTTGAGTCTTTTGCCATTTTTTTAAGTAACTTTGCGTAGACTTCGCCAGAGAGAGATTTTTTAGGAATCAAAATTGCTATTTTTTTTTGGTCTACAGAAAGGTACTCATTGAAAACGGTCTTGAGTTTGCTGGTAACTTTTGGGTTTTCACAGTTTTTTTTGCTGATTCGAAGAATTTTTTTGTATCGAGGTTTAATATTCTTATAGTCTTTTTTGGGAATAAATCTCATCAAGCTTTGAACAGTCGATTTTGCTTCCACTAAAAAGTTTTCACAGATTGACTGGTAATGGTCCTTACCTGCAGACGCCTTGGAGCTTGCAGATATTAAAAAGACAATGGCAGCAATGCTACTCCAACTCATATAGTTCACGGTAGTTCCCTTTCCCCATGCCTTTCACCCACTTAAGCGTGCTGTCTTCATTTGTCTGTTGCGGCTCAGTTCCTGTTAAAAATGACATAGTTATGCCTTCCTCGTCTGACTTACCAGTATACGGGTCTATTTTGATTTCCACCACGTTTTCAGGTAACTGGTACCTAGCAGAAGGGTAGTGTTTAAGCGCCGTATTCATAAAAGTGTCGAAGATAGGTAGGGCAAGCTTTCCGCCCCCAAGGTTTCCGGGGATACCCTCGGGTGCATCTGTTCCAACCCAAACCAAGGTTAAAATTCGGTCGTTGAACCCAATAAACCAATTATCTCTATTGCGGTTGCTAGTGCCTGTTTTGCCGAAGATCCCTTTTGCGGCAAGGTGCCCGTAAGTTGCTCCAGTCCCACGTTGCAGAACGTGCCTCATGCCGTTTCTGGTTAGCGCCGCGATCGAAGGATCTAGGGCTTGGACCGCAGGCTTTGTGTCTGGTTGGAACAATGTTTGATCGTTGCGGTTTGCAATGCGTACAATTGAGGTGAGTTCGGTCCTTGCGCCATCTGTGGCATACGGTATGTATGATCTTGCAAGGTCTGCAAAGGTCAGGTCTGAGCCGCCTATGGCTGACCCTATTTCGTTTTTAATAGGGGATCGTACCCCAAGGCTCTGTGCGTGTTTGATGATTTTCTTTATACCAATCTTTTCAGCTAGGCTCAGCAGCGGCGCATTCATCGACAAGTAATAAGCCCGAGATAGTGTCGTCTCTGTCATGTAATCGCGTGAAGAACTTTTGGGCCGGTAGTCTTTGCTGCCATAAGGCATAACAAAAAAAAGCTTGTTCCAGCCAAGGTTATCTTTTAGTGCCTGAGAGATGATATAGGTTTTAAAGAGTGAGCCGGGTGATCTTTTTGCTTGTGTAGTATGGTTGAACTGGTTTTCTGAAAAATCTCTCGAGCCTACCATCGCAAGGATCCCACCAGTATGCACGTCTACTGCCAACAGAGCAGCTTCTATTTTTTTATTTTTCTCGTTTGTCGTCGCAATAGTCCCCTCAAGCTCTGAAAAAATTTCGTTTTGTTTTTGTATTGCAGCCGTTGCTGCTTTTTGGAGTTTGCTGTCTAGGGTCGTGAAAACTTTCAAACCTAAATCGAAGGTCTTGTTTTTGTTCCCCGCAGAAAAATTCATTTTCAGGATTTTTTGTTTTATGGTGTCTGTGAAGTGGCCGTATTCTTCCACTCTGGAGTCTTTCGAAAAAATATAGACAACATCTTTATTGTAAAGGTTGTTGAACTCTTCTTTATTTATGTAGTTATTTCGAAACATTGCTTTTAGTACGGTCTGTTGTCTTTTTTTTGCTCTTCTAGGGTGTCTTTTTGGGTTAAGGAATGAAGGGAGTTGGAATAGTCCTGCGATTAATGCGCTTTGTCCAATGCTAAGGTCAGCAACAGATTTTGAGAAGTACCTTCTTGCTGCGGCCTCTATTCCGTAACAATGGTTTCCTAAATACATCGTGTTTAGATACTTTTCTAATATCTCTTCTTTCGAAAAAATATTTTCAAGTTGCATGGCTAAATTCAATTCGCGGATTTTCCGTGAAATCTTTTTACTTTTCGAAAGAAAAAAGTGCCGTACCAGTTGCTGCGTAATAGTACTGGCACCAGGCGTTATGTTTTTTTTCTTTAGAAGCTTTGTTTTAAGGTAAAAAGCGGCGGCTCGCATAAAAGCTAGAGGGTCAATACCAGCATGTGAAAAAAAGTTTTTATCTTCTATGGACACTATCGCATGGACAAAATGACTCGGAATATCAGAAAACTCTACAGGTATCTGGTATTTGGTAAAAACTTGATCGATGGGTTGGTTGAACTTGTCGAGGATTAAAGTTCTTTCGGATGTTTCGTGGTGCTTTAAAGTTGATAAAAGCTTTGTTTCGTCTGCAAAAAAATTATTTTTAGAAAGGAATACTAAACAGGCCAAAATGGCAAGTACAGATACCAACGTAAACAAAGCAAAGCAAAATAGGATGATTCTGCGCAATTTTCCCACCATTTTTTCTTTTATTATAGGCGAGAAATGACCGTGTTAGCTCGGCAATTAATACCTATGCTATATTCTGTTTACCTTGAGCATGTTCGTCGGGCACATCTCATGAAGCGGCACTCCTGCAGTAAACACAGCCAACTCACCACTTTTTGCTGAAAAATGTTTTTTCAGTAGTTGAGGCAGTTCAAGGAGCGCTTCTTCAGTTTTGAAGAATTTTTCATTGTGTATGGGATATACGCCCCAAAGGGTTTTAAGCGATTGGGCCACTTCTTTTCTAGGGGTAACAGCGATGATCTTTGCTTTGGGTCTCCACTTAGATAACTTTCTTGCAATTCTCCCACTCAAGGTGAGGCAAACAATCCAAGGAATGTCCATGGAGTGTGAAATCTCAACGGCTGTTTTAGCAATGCATTCAGGGTATTCCCAATCGCCCGTCATAGCTTGTGGTATCCACTTTTTACGGTATTTTATACTCTCTTCGTCATTCCAGGTTTCTACCTGTTCGATGATGGAAATCATTTTTTTTAGAGAGTTCACAGGAAACTGACCGGCTGCAACCTCACCGGATAACATCAAGCAATCTGCAGCTTCTAGGACGCCGTTTGCCACGTCGCTTATCTCAGCAATGGTTGGTTCAGGGTTTTCAATCATTGATTCGAGCATTTGAGTTGCAATGATAAACGGTTTGCCCTGTCTGGCAGCTTCTTTTTCTATAGCTCGTTGATAAAGTGGTACTTTGTTTGGGCTAACTTCTACGCCGAGATCTCCGCGTGCAATCATAATCCCATCAGCTTCACTTACGATACTTGCAATGTTCTCTACTGCTTGTGGTTTTTCAATTTTTGCTATGACAGGGATTTTTGAATGCATTTTTTTCTGTATTTCATTGACTAATGCTACGTCAGAGGCCCTTTGAACAAAGCTGAGAGCTATAAGGTCTACCGAATTTTGTATGCCGAATTCGAGGTCCTTTTCATCCTTTTTTGTAAGTGCTGGCAGGGACAAGGTCGAGTCGGGAAAATTCACACCTTTTCTGTTTTTTAGTTTTCCTGAGACCTTTGCTTCTGCAAAAATTTTATCTTCTGTTACTTTTTGAACCAAAAACGGCAGAGTTCCGTCGTCCATCAGAATTCTGTTTCCGGCCACAACATCTTTGCAAATAAACTCGTAGTCTACCGGGATCGATTCAGGTGAAGCAGGTTCTTGTCCAAAGTGTATTTCATAAACCTTAGATTTCTCGATGTTGCGAAAACCATCTTTGAAGGTACCGGTTCTTATTTTAGGTCCTTGAAGATCTTGCAGAATAGCAACGCGTTTTCCAAGTTCTGCGCTTAAGCTTCGGATGGTCTCAATGTTTTTCGTATGAACTTCGTGGCTGCCATGTGAAAAATTTAGCCTAGCAACATCCATCCCACTCTCAATCAGTTTACGTAAGGTTTTGGCATCACTAGATGAAGGCCCGATGGTAGCTATGACTTTGCATTTTCTCATTTTAGGTCCCTAACATATGAAAAATAGACAGGTAAATTTTACCTATTAAAACCGAAACTCGAAAGGGCTAATAAGTATTGAATATTAAAGGCCTGTTTTGGTGGCTCGCCATAGCGTCTAAATGGGCAATAACAAGGCCTCATGATTTATCTTAAAATGCCGATAACCTATTGTGATGACTTGAGGTTTTTGGTGTCCAAGAGGCTTGTTGGGAAAAAAATTGCTGACCGCTACTCGCTTGTTGAAAAAATAGGTGAGGGAGGGATGGGTGTTGTCTGGAAAGCAATGAGCTTTGCAGATCCATCTGTGTACTATGCAATTAAAGTTATCCAGGCTAATGCTGGTAAAAACATTGATAGTCAGGTTGTTGCATTGCAAAAAGAAGCGGCGACCATCAGCCGGCTCGCCCACCCACTCATCGTAGACTTCATTGAAATTGGGAAGGCTCCAGATTTTTTAGGTGCAAACTCCTATTACATTGTCATGGAGCTTGCGAAAGGTGTGACCCTCAAAAACCTTCTTCTGCGCGATAAGAAAAGAGATGCTCCGTTTGCAATTCAGCTTGGTTTGCAAATCGCGGACGTACTTGATTATACGCACTCTAAAGGAATTGTTCATAGGGATATTAAGCCCCAAAACATTATGGTCAACAGGGTTTGGAAAGACGCTTCGGGTGTACAGTTTAAAGTATTGGACTTTGGGATATCTCGAGCTATTGAAAACACTCACTTTACTGGAGAGAACACAGCTAGGTCCTATGAAGTTGCTGGTACCCCCTTGTATATGGCACCCGAACAAGCATATTCAGTAGGTGTCAATGCTGACCATAGAGCTGATTTGTATTCTCTTGGCTGTGTTTTGTATGAAGTACTTACAGGCGCCCCTCCCTTTCAGTCATCAAGCAAGGCCGAAATTAGAAGCATGCATGCAACCGAGTTACCCAAGCCTATTGAAGACCTTGAGCCCACGGTACCACTAGACGTCTGTAGGATTATTGCCAAGCTTTTGTCTAAAAACCCAGAAGAGCGCTATACTACGGCTTTCTCACTAAAATCAGATTTGATTACAGCTCTGCGGCGAAATAGGCAAGGCAAAGTTGAGTGTGTGTTTAAATTAGGTCAAAAAGATTCTGTATCTGCAAATCATATAAGCCTTCCTATCATCGGTAGAGAGTACGAACTCGACTTAGTGGAGAAATCTTACCGAAATTTTTCTGAGGGAATGAGAGAAAATCAGGTTTTCATTCTCAGGGGTGATACAGGTGTAGGTAAACGAAAAATAGCGTATCAGACAAGAAAGTTATTTTCTGCTAAGGGAAGAAGGTATCTTACAATCCAGTTTTCAAAGTATGAGTCTCACCTGCCTCTCCACTCACTTTGCAACTCTTTAAGCGATTTTATTCAAACAGCCATAAGAGGTGAAGGCGGTCTTTCGGGTGAAACCAGAGAGAAGCTGTCTACTCTAAAATCTGAAGAGTTAACCCCTCTTTTTGACAAGATGCCAATCCTGAGATCCTTGTTTGATAAGTCTGCAGAGCTATATGCTTTATCTTCTGACTACTCACCTTTCCAAGAAAGGAAAGCGCTTGTAAAGCTTTTTGAGTGCCTGTTAAGTAGTTCTGAAAAACCGTCTCTTTTTATGCATGATATCCAGTGGGCCGACAAGCATTCGTTGGGGGTTGTTTTAGATGTATTGCATAGCAAAGCCGTCGGCTCAATTTTTATGATGATTGTAGAGCAAGAAACATTTGGCGCTGTGACCAATGATTATACGAAATTTATTCGATCTGTTGATTCGGGTGCTAAAGTCGTCCCGCTTTCCATAAAAAACCTCAATAGGTGCAACGCAAAATCATTGGTTCAAACTTTGCTTCGCGATGAAGTGGTTAATTTAAACGACGTGTTTGAATCATTGTTTGAGCAAACGCGAGGTTCGCCACTGCTTCTTCTCGAGGTTCTGAAAAACCACCTTGTAAAGGGAAACCTAAAGCGGGGCCAAGGTGGCTGGTTGTTTGACAGTGCAGCTGTTCACTCAGGTAAGCTTGCCTATGAAAGCTCGGAAACTTCAGTACGAAGCATCAGGACGCTCTCTACCGGAGAGCGGAACCTGCTGGATGTTGCATCTATTCTTGGTGAAGTATTTTCAATTGAAGACCTGTTTTTTGACAAGCATTTGTCTGTTAAGGAGATGGCTGAACATTTGCGTTCTCTGGAACAAAAGAAATTAATACAAAAGCTAAAGCACCGATCGGCAAATGGATCTAATGCACCTATTTTTTCATTTGTTCATAAAAATGCGCGACGCGCAGTTTACAGTTTGATTCGCACAGAGCGAAGAGTAGAGCTACATAAGTTTGTAGCTAGCTTGCTTTACAGTCGTCAGAAGCGGGGTATGGATGTGTCAGTATACAGAATCGCGCACCATTACAATTTAGGAGTTGGGGCGGATAAAAATGGATCGGAGCTACGGGAACAGAGTCGGTTTGTTAAAACAAACTTAAAGGCAGCCGAAGAGGCTATGGTCAACGAATCGTGGCAAACAGCTAGCCAATACCTGTTGTTTATCATAGATTACCACGCAAAATGGGTTCTCTCTTTTCTTAAGCCGTCTGAAGTTGATGGGATGGTGGAATCTGTCGGAGATCTTTATATTATACAAAATAAATACAAGCTTGGTCTTGTACAATATAACAATATTATGAGTCGATCGAAAAGTCTAAAAGACTCGAAACGAGTTCTTTCTAAACTGGTGTATGTGCATAATCTTATGGGTAGATCAAGCGATGCTTTAAAGGCATATAGAAAGTTTACTCAACGGTGCTTCCCCGAAAAAAACAGAAATTTTTTGGCAAAAGTAAAAAGAATGGCTTCTAGAAACATTGTAGACAGTTTTAAACTTGGAAAGAAATTTTTGACCAACCGCTTCCGTCAGGTAGGAGGCAAACAGTCTAGGGGTGATCTTTTGTTGCTGCATCGAGCTCTAGATTTGCCTCTACCATGGGTGGAAAAGAAGGTCCTTTTGGACTTGGGAGCCGAAAAAATAAGTGATTTAAACCAGTCTCAGATTGGGTTTATAAGGTTTTATTGCCGAGCAGGCAGCTTGTTTCCTACTTCGCACCGCAAGAAGATCATAGGGCATATTAGACACCCAATCGCTGAGTTTTGCTCTCTACAGTTTGGCAAGTTAAAGTTTGGTTCGAATTTATATATAAAGAAGCTAGCCACGCTTAAAAACACAGTAGATTCCGTCTGGGATAGAGATGTTTGGCTAGAAATGCATTTTCAAAACTTGCTGAATGCGTGGCTAGATTTAGACGATGAAGCCATGGAAAGCGCCTTAAAAAGATTGCCCGAAACCATACCTACTAGAAATTGGTTTACACCAGTTTTTATGAGTATGGTTTTGTCGCGTGATTTTGCACTAGGGAAAAAGAATAGGTTGATCAAGCGTTCTGCTTTTTTTCTTGATCGTAGGCGAAAGGTTGGGGCAAGGTCCGATGGCCTACCTGAGCTTCAGATTCGCTGTTTGAAGGAGTTAGCAGAGGGGGCAAATCGCGATGCATTGAGCACATTTAGTTTGATTTGCAAGCGCCTTAAAAAAACAGGAAGCTATATCAAAACAGCTAAAAACAACACATCTAATGCTTGGAACGCTTGTTTTTTAGTTAGTGCAGCTTCCTTTCTTGAAGCTGAGACCCATGGGTTTTCAGTCAAATCACCACTATTTGTTGAGTTTGCAGGTGCGCTGAAGAGTCTTTGTTTAGAGCTCAAAGGGACATCTTTTGATGTTCTGGGGGAGGCAGTTAGTGGGGTTTTCTCCAACACGGGCTTAAAGGTTGGAAGCCCTGCTTTTCCAGCGATTGCATTGCTAAGAAGTAGTTGGGAATGGACATTTAAAAAAATCAAACCATCCGAGTTATTTGGCAAACAATCTCAAGACGCGATAGAAAAGATGCCGGCATTGTTCGAGCGGTTTTTTGCTACCGAAGATTCTGTCGAGACAGCTCACGGTTTACACAAGAAGAGTTTTGCAAGCATAGACATAAGTAAGATTTTTATGTCGAATAATTCGAAAAGTAAAAAAGTGGGTTTGTTCGCGGATGCACTAATATCGACAGGATTCGCTGGAAAAATAGTTTTGTTAAACCCTCTATTAGGCGAACGTAAAAATGGCCTTTACCTAGCAGGCGGCGGCGAGTGTGTGGAATTGCAGCTTGGTGTTTTAGAAAAATATCTTTCTTCTTACGAAAAAATTAAAAAATCTTTTTTTATTCCAGCTACTGACCAGCCATGGGTTCAGTCGAAAGATGATTTGGGGGAAACTGATTTTGCTGGTGACAATGCTTTTCAGGAGAGAGAAACTCTTGTTTTAGCAGCTCCAGATGGAGCGCCTACAGATTTTGGGAAGGGTGCCTCAAGCTTAGAACAGCCAGCTACTGAAATGAATGCAATCATTCCAGTTAACGCAGGAGAAGGAAAAGGTTGTATTTTGTTTCTTCAAGGCGTAGATCTGCGCGGGGACACGTTTGAGCTTAGAGAGGTTTATGGTGTGATTTCGTCGGTCATGAATAGTTTTTTAACGCAGGACAGCACCATACCATTCGCGCAAGGCAAGATTGCTTTGGAAGAATGTAACTGGTTAGATATATGGTCGCAAGGCGCCTTGCGCAAAGACCGTGAAGCAAGTTTTTATCTCGGTTTGAATTTTGGACCAAACCACTATGTGCTAGCTTATTGCTCTATTCAAGGAACAGAGAATTTTCAGAGCTTTTTTGCGCAAGCTCTGTGGCAACAGATGGTGAGGTTTCGTTTAAACAGTGAAAAGCTCGACCATAATGAGCTTAGGCTCCGGGATCTGAGCTCCGAGTTAAATACATCGATACATAATCTTGTTCAACCAGGTAGGCTGTCTAGCTTGGCTTTTGTATTGTCTGTTTTCGATAGGCGAAGCTCACAGGTATACTCTGCGCAGTGGGGATCGACAAGGCCGCTAGTTTTGGGTAGTCAAAACTATATAAAGTCTGGCGAAGGTGGGGCCCTACAAACTCGTAGCGGTAAAGTGCGATTCTTTGAAATGAACGCTGCTTTGATTGAAAATGGTGCCTATATTTTGGCTCTAAAGTTAATGGACAAAATCCCAAAGACTGTAAGAGAGTCGGCTATGTCCCAGAAGGGTGTCATGGCAACCTGTAAGCTTGAAACGCCCAGTTCCGGCTTCAAGCAAATTGTTCAGGAATTTTGGAATACTAGCGGTTATAAGCCCAGGTATTTTGTCGCTGTGAGTCTAAAAAGAGACGGGAAAGCCATCGTAGACGGTCCTCGCTTGGATCAACCCGCATAGGCATTACGCGACCTCTGTGTTATCTTTTAAGGGCTTGAAGTAGGAGAGTGTATGATTGGTGGATGGGAATTGATGGCGGTAGCGGCTGTTGTTGTTGTCGTTTTTGGAGTGAATAAGATCCCTCGCCTGGGTGGCGCTATTGGGGAGAGTATTAGAAACTTCAAAAGAGGCATCAAAGACATAGATAGCAAGGACACGGAAAAAAAAATCGAGACCGGAGTAAATGAGCAATCTAAAAAGTAGGCTGCTTCTTTCAAAGCTTAAGCCCGGTATTTACTTTGTTACGGGCAAAGGTGGAGTAGGTAAATCATTTGTTTCCAGCTTCTTAGGGCACAAACACAAGAGTGGTTTTGCCTGTAGTGTGGTGAGGCTTTCTTCTGAGTGGGGACAGTCGGGTCCTTTATTAGACCCAACTTTAAAAAACCAGCAATGGGATCTCCAACAAAATATCCAGCGATTTCTAGAGAAGTCTGACGGCTCAATCATTAGAGGCTTTTTAAATAGGGGGCTTAAGACCCTGTCCAAAAGCTCCGTATTCCAGTCTTTCTTAGATGTGGTCCCTGGCCTTTATGAGGTCAGTATTTTAGGTAGAGTTCTTCATCAGTGGCAGCAAGACCCAAACCAATATATTTTTGTAGACAGTTTTTCATCAGGACACTTTTTGCAGATGCTCCGAACTCCAATTCGTTTTAAGGGGTTGCCCATTAGTGGCGTGATCAAAAAAGATGTCGAGAATGTTGTTGAAAATCTTTTGACCAACGATCAGTTGAATGTCATATCGGTAGTAAATCCAGAATTTGTTATTATGCAAGAAACCGACGAGCTTAAAAAAGATCTGCTAGGTATTAACCCGAGAGCTAGCATGTATTATGTTTTGAATAAAGTTTTCGTAGAATCTTCGTCCTACAAGTCAGAAGACCTTAACCGACTAGCAGGCTTTCGCCGGGAGATGACAGATAAGATGCTTTCTCGGTTTGAAGAAAATGTAAACCTTGTTATTCCTGAGATCCCGGATTTGATGATGTCTTCTTGGAGTGATTTGCTATCTAAGGCTTCTGATGGTTGAAATAGCTCGAGAAACTCAACTACAGTTTTTTATGGGTCCTGGAGGAGTGGGCAAAACTAGCGTTTCGGCATCTTATGCGGTTTCGCTAGCGGAAAAAGGTAGCAAGGTTCTTCTGGTTTCGTTGGATCCAGCTAAAAGACTCAGTACTATTTTAGGTATAGCTGACCCAAAAGAAGTAAAAGAACACCCTCTTTTTAAGAATCTTTTTTGTGTCCAACAAGATACAGATACTCTGTTAAAAACAGC
>JALZUO010000068.1 GCA_023301565.1 Oligoflexales bacterium | reverse complement strand
AAGAACGCTTTAGGCATAAGAAATAACCTAAGGCCTTGCCCAACTATTCTCTGCACTTTCACTTCTAATTTCCTGAAATAGCTTAATCCTTCTCTAAATGGCTTTTGTTCCGTTTTAGTATCACTATCAAAACTCTTGTCCTGAATTAAAACGTCTGGATTTACCTCATACACCATAACTCCTTTAAAGTGAGCAAATTTAAGAATATGATCCGCCGGGTAAATATGCTTCTCGAAAAGAGGAATTACTTTTTGAACTGCTTCCCTCCTAATTAAAAGACCCGTATTATTCATACCAACCATCAATGGGTACTTCACATCATATCCTTCAATCGTTTCAACTGTGATGCCGTATTGCTTACGAGACCTCTGTAATCTGATACAATCCCAACCTGTTCTATCACTAACAAAGGTATTGATGAGAGCTTTAAAATTATCAGGAAGTGTAGCATCATCTTCAAGAAGCAAGAGAAATTCATGATCTCCGGCGCTCATGAAACGTTTAAAAGATAAGCAAAAAGCTTCTGCACAACCGCATTCACCTTTTGTCAAATCGTAAAAATACTTATGTCTTCTCTCCCGGTCATAAAAAGGAAAGTCCTCATATTCTTTTAGAGATCCTTGCACCCCTTCTGCGAAATCGAAATCAATTTCTTGAAGGTCAAGCTTCCTTTGCATCTCTAGCCTTCTATCTGGTCGAGAAGCCAGATTAATACAGAGGACAGCCACTGACTCACTTAGTTTAGCTTTGCTTGCAGTCATAACATACTTAATGTAAATTAATTTTCAAACTTAAACAGCGAACTTTCTGAGTTCTTCAATAATACCTATTTCTTCTTTTTGGGCTTCTAAATGAAGCGTGTCAAACTGCTTACAAACTGTTTCAACTATTTCATCTTTAGTCTCTTCAAATAATTCTGTCTTAGTAATTAACTCTTCCAGAGAGAGGTCTTCCCCCCACATGCCTGCCTCATGGCCTCTTAACGAATTAGCCCAATATAACTTACGCTCTATTGGAATAGAAATAGTAGGGATTCCAACTTGACTTGATAAAATAGTAACGTGTGCACGAGCCGAAACTACGACAGAAACTCGTTTTTTAAGTTCCGCTAGATAATCTTTAATGCCGCCTTCTGTGGGCATATAATTTAGCTGCTCACATTCTGGCAAGGATTGCATCCAGTGAGCATCCGTATCCCAACAAATCCCCAGTAATAAGACATCCCAACCGTTTGCCTTTAAGTGTTCTATATAGCTAATTAGAACCTCACAAACTTTATCTTGTAAATCTGCCTGATGCCAACTCCGCATACAGATACCAACACACTTTCTTCCGCTAACTGAATTGCGGATCTCGATCAAGCGGTCATCTTCAATCCAATGATGGCGATAAAGAGATAAATCACAACCCAACTTTGCTAAACCCTTGTCGCAAACACGATTATAATCTTTCAATGAAGCATTTTCTCTTACGGTGATGAATCCCATTGTATCCAAAATTTCTTTAGCCTCATCCTCACGACGAGAATTAGGGACAAAAGGGCCGACTCCCATGCCTATACCTACTCTAGAAATTGCATTCCCGCCAACAACATGTTGTTTCTTAAACACAGACTTTATACCACCTGCAATTCTCTTTCGACCTTTAGCACTCAAGGCTCGTTTAGCTAACCGAACAATGAGAGGATCAAAGCCTCCTTTTTGCGAAGAATCGGCAAACGAAAAGAATTGCCCACCACCACCATGCACCACTAAATCTATATCTGATGATTCTACATCAACACGCTCAATAAAATTAAGATCAGGATATACTTTCTTGCCCAACTCTGGCTCAGTAAAGGTTGTATATAAAGTCGCTGTTGGGAACGCCTTGATTAATAACTCTCTAGTGACCATCAAAAGAAGATCATCTCCGATATTTGCTGGGCCATAAGCCCCTTTAATATACACTTTCATTTTATAAATATTTTTTGTACCAATGGCTCGTATCCATACCGTAGTCTTCTGTCATTTGTCTTTTAATATCAAGAAACCACTCTTTATGGTTTTCCCATAATTCTTTTTCTTGGACCTGGTAATCTTCTCCTTCTCTCGACACTCCTTGCTTCCCTGCAATTTTATTTTTCACAAATTGCTTAGCTCCTTTGGGTAATACATGTCTAAAGTTTCTTACTAGTTTCCGTGTAATCTGTAACACCATAAAACGGAATGGATTTTTTTCCGCATTAATACCCACTTTCTCTCCCACATTAAAATGGTCAACGCCTTCTTGTGGCAGCAATGAAGAATCCAACCCCAAATACTCTATGAAATCCTTAATCAAAGGTCTCGGTGATTTAATAAAGCTATTGAATTCTATGAGAGTAGGGCTGCAACTGTATTGTTCCTTTAATAGCTTCAAGTACTTAGGATAATTTGAACCTTCTAAGTATAGTGGGCTACTTTTAACGGCCTCTGCCAATGTCCCCGTTTCGACACCCATTCTCATTCTATGAAAATAATGGCTAGATGCCCGCATTAATGGGTCTCGAACCATGTATACGATATGAGGGCAGGAAAGAGTCTCAAAAATATGCTTTAAGCAATCATCACTAGTAAGGCCATTTGCATAACGAGGAGAAGCTTCTCCAATTATTTTCACGCCCTCCGAAATGTCAAAGTTCGTCAAATAATCTTCATACTCAATCTTAGGATTCTCTTCTTTAATGAAATAATTTATCTCCTTCCCTATAGCCATTGTAATTTCTGGATGAAAATCTATTACTGAATGGAATGTTGAAGTCCCACATTTAGGGGCACCAATAACTACTACATGCTTATATTTTTTTTGCTCCATTGCTTAAAATGTTAAATATAACGAGGGGTTGGTTTTTTCTTTAAAGCTTTCACCCCGTAGAAATTAAGCCCGAGGAACAAAAGACCACTCCATAACCCAACGGTAATAATACGGACCAAAGGGGGAAGATTAGTCCCTAGAAAAGAGGCTCCATATAGGAGTAAAGCCGAAATTGCTAGACCTCCAAGCGGCAAGATTAATCGCCTAAATACACCTCCCTCGATAAGAAAACATTGTGATATTTTGGGAAAGACTGTGATCGCGACCAGTCCACTAACGAATGCGAAACTCGCTACCAGGCCTTTAATTCCATAGCTTTCACACGCCCAAAAACCTAAAGGCACCCCAATCACAATCAATAAGATATGTCTAAAATAGATCACCGCAAGATTCCTGTCTGCTTGCAAAGCGTCTGTATATGGCTTCAAAACAAGGGTGAAAAACGAGGTTCCCAGAAGGTAAGTCGCGACTACAGCTACTATATCAGGATCGAAGCTTTGCCCCTTCAACCACAATCCAATAATATCTTGTGATAGCAGCCCGAAAGTCAAAACCATAAAACCAGCAATAATCAAAATTAATTGCGTCATACGAAGTAGAATTGTACCACCTGAATCGTCCTTAATTTGGTCTCTAGTGTAACGTGCTATGAGAGGTTTGGTCAT
>JALZUO010000067.1 GCA_023301565.1 Oligoflexales bacterium | reverse complement strand
ATGCTGCCGCGCGAGCTGCTGAACAAACGCGGAAAAACCCTTGAAGTAAACACCGGGTACCCTATAAGCTTTTCTGGCCATAGCAAAAGTATTCATGACAAAAAAAGAAGCCAGCTATGCAGGGTCATGAGTTACGCGCAGGCAAACGAGTGGAACCAGCCCTGGAAACCTTCGGAAATCACAAAAATGATGGATGTAGCCCCAGCTCCCAGCGGCAGCAAGCTGCAAGAAGAAATCTTGAACCTTGACCCCAAACATATACTCTTAGATACAAACTCCTACCTAGCCTTTTATGCAAACAAAAAACAGATACCAAAGATCTTTGCAGAGGTCGCAAGGCTAAGAGAGCTTACCTACCGCGACCACGAAGAGGGTAGCGGCAAGCCAGAAGATAGCGATCAGTTTGATGAAACCTACACGCAGCTTGTGCTGTTTGACTCGGCTAAGCAGAAGGTAGCTGGCGCTTACAGGTTTGGGCAAACGGACCTAATTCTAAAAGACCAAGGCATAGGCGGCCTCTATCTAAACAAAATGTTTGATTTGCAAAGTGGTTTTTTAGACCCAAACACCCCCTCTTTGGAGATGGGACGTTCTTTTTTAGCAAAGGATTACCAGCGCAGCATTCATGGTCTCCACTTCTTGTGGAAGGCTATTGGAGAATACCTGATCAGGTTTCCTCGCTACAGGCGCCTTTATGGAACCGTTTCTTTAAGTAAGACCTACGACAAACGAAGCGTCGCGCTGATACAAAAAGCTTTTACAGAAAATGAATCCATAGCCGCGCCTAGATCTAGGTTTAAAGCAAAGCTGCATCCAGAAATTGCTGATTTTGCGGCGGAAAACCAGCTAAAAGACTTCATCAAGCCGCTTCTTCAATGCATCGAGCACGACGGCAAAGATATCCCTGTTCTTTTAAAGCACTATATTGGGCTTGGAGCACAGTTTCATTCTGTAGGCGTAGACGAAAGCTTTAACAACACCCCTGGCCTACTGCTCAGCGTCGACATACCAAACTTACCCGAAAAGAAAGCTAAACGGTACTTTGGAGAGCAGTGGGAAACATATGTGGGTTTTGATTCAAACAGCTGATTGTAGAAAAGATCTTGCCTTACCCAAGGGTGATGAAGCCATCTTTAGTATTTAGTAAAAAAGTTCTCGATCTTGTCAGAGAAGGTAAGAATCGCTAAACAAAAAAATGTAGTAAAAATAGCTTTACCAAAATGCTCAAGGCCAATGGCTGCGCCTACCGCCGCAAGCATCCAGATAACCGAAGCTGAGGTAATGCCTTTGAGGTTGCCATTTTGAGAGAAAATAACGCCTCCCCCCAAAAAACCAATACCTGTAATCACTTGACCCAAAACTCGTGTTGGATCTGCTGCGCCACCGGTAAGACTTTTTCCAATGGAAATGAAAAGTGATGTTCCCACACAGACCAAAATACAGGTTCTCACGCCGAAAGGTTTATCGCGTTTTTGTCTTTCTACTCCAAATAAAAAGCCACAGACACTTGCAAGTATGACTTTAATCACAAATACATTTGTCACATCACCAAAAAGCATAATTAGAAAGTTTTTCATACTAGCTTCAAACCTCTGACCTGTTTATTTATTCATTTATATTTTACAGCACAACCCCTTTACTAAGCAATCGAAGCGCCGCTAGCTGCCTACTTCTCTGTCTTTGCCCCTGGATTGTCGACAGAAGCACTAGCCAAAGGCTCATCCTTAGATTGTTGTTTTTTAAGGGTTCTAGGCCCCTTGCACAAACTAGCTGATATCGGAGGCCAGCGGCTTTAAATGCCATTGTTCGCCATTTATGGCTGTGATAGGAAGCTGTAGAAGAATTATAGACACAGGGAGCCCGACCTATGAATAGGAACATAAAAATTCTTTTTGCTGCACTGACGGTATTTGCAGTTACTTCTTGTGGAGCGATTACGTCCACAAGCTCCTTGAACGATGACTTAAAGTTTCCAGAAGATAAAATTCCGTATGAAGAGTCACAACCCAAAAAAGACCAGACCTGGACGGAGTACAGAGTTCAACAACTAAATATCTACCTTAGTAACTTAAAGGTCGCAGCTGATGAGTACGCAAGTACAAGGGTTCCTGCCCGCTCTGTTTCAAAAATTGTAGATATAGACATTGGTTTTAGTGACGAAAGCGACCTTCCTGACAAAAAAAGACGCTGTTTTTATGAGAACTTCGGTGGGGTTTTAGATTTGTCAATAAAGTCAGACGAACAACTTGAAGACATGAAAGCACAGGCTAGGGAAACCGTTAAGTTTATGACTGACTTTTACATTCGTATGGCTGGAGATATGAATGATCCACTGGTGCCCAAGAGAGTCCGAATCTGTAGCGCGCATTCACTAGGCCAGCTGATGAAACTTGATATGAATGACTCTGAAAACAAGACTCTTACCATTGGGGTTCCCTACAACCAAAACACCTTGCTTAATGGAGCTAAAGACAACTGGGTGTTTTATACAGTAGATGAGCTGTTGGATTTTTGGGGGATGGGAGTTCAGTTCACTAAGATCAAGAATAAAAACCTTGTGTTGGGAAAATCCCTACTGGCAAGGCCTTTGAAAAGCTTGGCAATGAAATTCAAAAAAAACAAGATCAAAAGCACTCTATGGCTTACGGCTAACCCCATTGGTGCAGTAAGAAACTCTATGAGAGTAGGGATGGAGTCTAGCAATCAGGCTTTGTTAAAGGACCTAAAGGAACAGCGGCTTGAAAAAGACTCGGCTTTATTAAGAAGTAAAATTTCGGATGTTTTAAAAGTATACGCCGACGAATCTTGGTTCGAAGAAAGAAAAGTTAGTCCAAAAGAAGCTGTTTCAGCCCTTTCAGACGGACACTTAAGTAAGTGGTTAGATTCTGTAGAAAAACAGCTGAACGACAGAAGTTTTTTACGAGGTTTAGAGCATTCGTTCATCAAGAACTATATAAAAGAAGCAAAATCTAATTCCCAAAAAACACACGAGACAGACGTAGACGTTGAACTAAGTGGTTTGATTGTGATTGGTAATGTGCATGATATCAGTGTGTCATTTGATGCTAGTATTTTTTCGGGCGGCCAAAAATATGCAGCTTACACTCCTGTAGCCTCTCAAAACAAAGATCGCGATTCGACAGCTCCAACCGAAGAAAGGACAACTAAAGTGAAAGCAAAAGCCAAAGGCTTGCTAGTTGTTTACACGGTTGACAGCGTGCATGTCGACGTTAAAATCGAAGTAGATACAAGTGGTGTTTCAGCTAACTTTGCTCTTCTGAATACCTTGAAACACTACCTTTGATCGGTGGTTGAGCGCTTAAGTCTCAAAGCGTTTAACGGTAAAACCTAAGGTCAAACAGCTAGAAAAGAAGGTTTTGTGTGTTTGACTGAAAAAAAAGTATTACCTTTCCTGTACCAACGAATGGGGAGCGTTTAGAATTTAGTGTCTGATTAACCTTAACTCCCCAGTCCAACCTCTGACCCTCCTTGCAAGTTTTCTTTCATTGCCTGTTTATGTGTCGACTTGCTAGACACCTAGGGGATAAGCCGGTAGAGCAACAACCCTTTTCCAAGGGCCACGCTACGACAGATACATGGATTTCTATCTGATATAATCAAAAGAGAAATTTCAGAGGCTTTAATGATGAGATTGTTGATATTCGGTTTACTTATTACTACTACTCTTTTTGCCCCAAACCGGCAAAAAACAGAGTGCGTGAGAGCTAGCTGGATCTTAAGCCAAAATTGGCAATATAAAAATAAGGGTGAATGGCTAGCTGCAGAAAAGCTGCGCGCGAACAAATACTATATTGACTCTGAGTTTGGAGTGGTGCGCGTTGTTTCCTACGATAAAGAGTCAAGAAAAATAACCTTCTATCCAGCTGGTTCTCCTGCCCGCCGAACCATAGAAGCCCCCCCCGAACAAAGATGGGTTGCACTAGGCAGTCAGCTTATGCACGAAGTAATAACCAAAAGACTCGAAAATCGATTTAGCCGACCTGGGAACATCCCGTTTTACCTAGGCTGGATGCATCTCATGGATACAGACTACCCTAGCTTGTCGAGAAACACCGGGAAAACAGATGTATTGGAAAAGAAGAACCAATTCCACATTATGCAGAGAGTCTTTTCTGTGCGTTATCCGGATCAAAATTTTTATGATTTTTTTATGTCAACCTTACCGAAGCTGCGTAGCAAGGACCCTGGTGAAAGAAAGTTTGAACAACCTTCAACTGACCATCTACCAATTGCCTCTCAGCTATTAGTCGATTTTTATATAAGCACAGGACTTGACCCAATGAGGGCCGCTGCACTTAACCTGTTTAGAATAGCTTACAAAAGAAAATACCCTGAAGATATAAATGAAACATGGATACCTGGGGTAAGAAGTGGCCCTGGAATGGCCCACACACAGACATTTTCAACATCTTCAGTTGTAGGCGGAAAAGTCCACAGCGTACCTCACGATCTCAACTTACTCGTGCGCTACAGCTTGTGGAACGACGGCATCTTTGCGACAGCAACCCGTCTCGGCATGGACCAGGAAATACCTGAGGTGGTTCGCCATAAAGCTTTCGCAAAATTCAAAACAGACGAAAGCAAAGAAGGCGCAAACAAAATATCAAAACTTATTTTAGACGAAGCTCCAGACCCATCGGTTCAGCAAAAAACACTCAACGAACTAAACCCATCGATAGATGGATACAGAAAAAAACTTCAACTTTTTTTAGAAAAAAACAAATTCACCTCAGAGGAGGTGGCGCTGGTTCCAGTACCGTCTTCTAAGCCTATCAACAAGGTCTTTGCCCAGCACCTAAGCCAGCAGCTTGAAGTCGACTACATGGAGCTTGTCAGTAGGTCAAAAGGTGAAAAACAACAATTTCAAAAACATCTTTGGCAGAGGCTTGGAAACGCAGTTGCTACCAAGTATAGGTTTAAAAAGGGTAAGAATAAAAAGGTTATAATTTTTGTAGATGATGTTTTTACATCCGGCGCTACTATAACTCAACTAAAGAAGATGGCTATTTTCGAAAAAGGATACCAAGCTGCACTTAGCCTAAGCCTCAGCTCTACATAAGATCTCTAAAGTTGAAAAATTCGTTCAGAAAGAACTTATACAACTGAATTCAACAAAGAACCTTTGGCGTGTGCGCCGTCTTGCACGCCTGCTTCAAGCTCATCTGCGACAGTCAAAAGGTAGTTTAAAAACGCGTCTACGTGCTTTTGCTCAAACAAAGAGTTGGCCAAGATAAAGCGGAAGAACAAAAGACCGTTTGTGTCCTCGTAGAAATTCACCAAAAACTGGCCACGGTTTTTTAATGTCTCACGAATCTGGCGATTAAAATGGTTTTCGCAAGAAGCCTTGTCTGAGCGAACCCGGAAGCACACGTTTAAAAACGGAGCTTCTGTGATCAGCTCTAGGCGAGGGTTCTTTTTTATTTGACCGACTATATACAGTTTTAGGTCGTCTAAACTCTCGACCTTCTTTTTAAAGCCTTCATCGCCTTCTTTTAGCCACTGAGTCCAAAGACTTGCAGATGTAACCCTACGGCCACACTGCAGCGACATTGGTCCAAAATCACAACTTACAGCTGCATCTTCATGAAAGATATACTTGCCCTCGTCAATGTTATTGGCATTGAACAGTGTGCCTTTATGCTTGCTTAGAAAAAAACTGCTTGTCAAACTCGCACCCATCAGCTTGTGCGCATCCCAGGTCCAGGAGTCTGCCAAGGCAGAGCCAGCAAGTAGGTCTTTATATCTATCAGAGAAAAAAGCTGGCGCTCCCCATGCCCCGTCGACATGTAGCCACAGGTTGCGGCTCTTGCAGACTTTTGCCAAACCAGGGACCGAGTCAAAGGCTCCGTAGACCGTTGTTCCTGCCGTGGCAGCGACCAAAAACGGCTGCCGGTTATCATCGATGGTTTTTTGAATGAGTCTATCCAGCTCTTTGGGGTCCATTTGGTTTTTGGCATTCACCGGAACTTTAACTACGCCGGCTTTACCGAGCCCCATCACCATTGCTGCTTTTTTAAATGAGTAGTGCGCATGCTCAGAAACAAACATCGTCAATGGTTTGCAAGCTGCTGGGTCAGCATTAAAATCAGGAAACATATGCTGGCGAGCACAAACCATTGCCTGCATGTTGGCCTGGCTGCCGCCGCCCACCATAATTCCTTCTCCGCCGTCATAACCTATTTTAGCTAGTAGCTTCTCTATAAGTTTTGACTCTAGGACCGTGCCAACAGGGCTAGACTCAAAGGTCGCCATAGTTGTATTGGTAATGGATGTCAGAAAATCGCCGAGTACAGCAGACCATTCTACGCCAGAAAAAAGCTGGTTATTAAAATATGGGTGAGCTGTGTTGACACTATACTGCAAGTAATCAGAAAAAAAACTTTTCACCGCGTCAAGAGACTGGGTCCCTTCAAGGTTTGTATCAAAAATCTTTTCAAGCTCTTCAAAAGAAAGCTTCTTGTCGGAAAGCTCCTCTTGCAGCTGCCTTTCACGAACTGAAATCAGCGTGCTTTCAATGATGTCCAAGGTCTTTTTTATATCTAAAGAATTTAGCATTGTAGCTCTACTTCTGATTTTTAGATTGTGTCGAGTTGGTTTCTGTACAGATAGGAGGAGTGTAAATATGTAGACTGATAGCTTTCTCACTCACACAACTTAAAGTGTGAAAACAATCCTCATTTTGCATGCCATCTTTTGGCGTTAGCTTTAGCTTTAGATCCGGAAAGTCTCCTCGAGAGGAGAACCTAGAGTCTTCGATCTCGCCTTGAAAAACTGTAAAAAAGCATTTGCTCTGTCCGTGACCATGCAAAGGGGTGGCTTGACCTTTTTTCCAATATATCGCCACAATCTCTATGTCTTGATTCTTTAAAAGAGTTACTCGGTTATAAGTACTGTCTTGCCAGAGATCGACATTTCCCAAATGTGGACCGATTTGATCGATCGACTGAGAAGCATCGCCACCGATGTTTTCTAATATTGAATTTAGTTGACTAGAGCTCACTATATTTTAACCAGTTACGGTCCCCTGCTTCGATCAAAGATTTTTCCGACTTTTCGTTTTTCCATCGTACCAGAGTGCGAGCAAAGATATTTGAGTAAAATAAAAACACCCGTCCATTTACAACTATAAATTTCTTTGGGTTCACCGAAACCAATTTCCCCTTTTTTGCCATGGCGTAGGCACACCAACCGTTATAGGCAGGAAGATGCTTTTCAGGGTTGGTCTTGAAGGCCTCAAGATTAGCTCTAGAAACAAAGTGGAACCGGGTATCTTTATAAGAGTACACTAAATCAGCCTGGCCCTTTTGAGCCTTGTTCTCAAGCAAATAGCTAACAGGGTCATAACCCTGAGCAAAGGTCTTCCCACCAACGAAACCAGCATTTTTTTGTGCAAATAAACTACAAGATATTGCAAAAACCATACATAACACCAATCGACTCATACCTAAAAAACCTTCCGAGACGAACCCAGAAAACTTGAGTCCCTTAGTAAAACACTCCAAGACTGGCGTCCGGGCTTAAATCATTACAACTATACATAAGGAAAGAGCTGCATGACAACTAACCGCACAAAACCATGTGGTGCAGGGGTTTTGACGACTCCAGGTTGCCCAGCTATCACTTGGGTAGAGCATAGGTTAAAATGACAAGATTGAGGAACAACTACCAAAAAAAAGGGGAAACTTTGAACTCAACACATATTTCTTTATACTTTTTACTTCTCTCTGTTGGCTTCATGGGCTGCGTGTCCAAAAAGAGTACTCCTGAGGTAGCAGCGGAAGTTTCAAACTCTTACATCCCACCGAAGGACTACAAACACCACAGAGCACAGCAGCAGCACTTCCAAACGGACGCTGGAAAGATTGCTTTCACCGACCACGGAACAGGGCACGCGCTGGTGCTTATACACGGCGTACCCACCTCGTCGTGGATGTACCGAAAGCTCATTCCGAAGCTACAAAAAAATTACCGCGTAATCACAGTAGACCTTTTAGGTTATGGCAGTAGTGAAAAGCCAAAAGAGGACGCCGAAAAATATAGCCACCGCGAGCAAGCTCGGCGTGTTTTGCAGCTTGTTTCGGCACGCGGCATATCAAATTTTTCTTTGCTCTTTCATGATATGGGAGGCCTCGTAGCCTGGGAAATGCTCGAAGCAGCACCTTCTCGACTCAAAAATCTTATAGTACTCAATACAATTGTCGACGACCAAGGCTTTAACCAGCCTAAACTCGGTGGGAAGTTTATGGTCTCGCAAATCACGAAAGCCTATAAATCCAGGATCACTAGTGCAGCCATAATAAAAACAACCCTAGGGCACTTAGGTTTAAAAGGAGACCACAAACTCACAGAAGACGAGTGCTACGGTTATGTAAAACCCATGCGTGAAGGCGCAAATCATGCACTCTATAGTTTCTTCACCAGTATAAACAAAGATTTATTTTCAAACCTTCAAAACAAACAAAAAAAGTGGCCTCAGTTTTCAGGCGATGTAATGGTGCTATGGGGAGGAAAAGACAGTATTCTAACTAAAAAACAAATTCCCATTTTGCGAAAATCATTTAGCATCCCTTCGCAGCGGATCCATATTTACAAAAACAATGCACATTTTCTTGCCGAAGAAATACCAGACGAAGTCACTAGCAAAATCAAAGGGTTTTTAAATTAGAAAGCAGAACTAGGACGTGAGGCTTGCAAGAGCCTGCTTCACGTCATCTACGAACTCCATACTGTGCCGGCCATCTGCGATCCGGTGATCAAAACCAAAAGTTACCTTTAGCTTATTACCCTCTGCCCTGCCGTAGACAATCGAGCAAGGCGGAGCATGGTAGCGGTTTTGCTGTGGCACGATCCACGAAGACGATCCGGCCGCACCAACATTGCTGACAACCATCGCGCCGATCACATCGCGCTCCAAAGGAAGCCATGCAGCCCAGTAATTAAAACTGTACATTAGAAAAAACGTCAGGCGCATCATAGCGCTGAGCAAAAGCATGGGCACGTGATTCAGCCACCCAGGAACATTGGTTCCTTTTTTTAGCTTTGCCTTGCCTGCTGCCAACTCAGCCCGAATCTCGTCAAGGCTTTTAAGGTGAGGATCTTGAAGCCTAATAGAGCCGGCTATTTCTTTGTCAAAACTAACTAGGGTCGACACGACTAAGTGCAGGCGACGGTATATCTTTTGGCCAAAAACTGCGTGATAAAAAAAATCATGCTTTGCCGCACAGTTTGCAAGAAGACCAATAAAGATTGCCTGGAAGCTACCTGATTGATTTGCAAGACTATTTCTCTTTTTTAAAAGAGGCGAGATATCCAGCTCTTCCATCAAGTAGTAGTAGTTTGAGGACCCAGTCCAACTAAGCAAAGCCCCTTTGCGTTGCAAAGATATTTTTTCTTGACCGCTAAGCTCTATGTTTTTCATGACAAAGGCCGCACCTCGGGTGACTCTTTATCTGTAACCGCGGCCTTTGGGTAACCAAAAACAAAGTCTGTTCCGAGAAAAACCCTCTGGTTTTCGATCAATGTGTCGATAGAATAAAAGGTGCCGCGCCAAGAAATCCCGCCTTTCCTCCAAGCAAGCACAGAGTTACGAACGAGCATCCAAAACAAAATAGGCACCATAAAGAAAATAGTTAACGCATGAAATGCGTTGAAGTTCCAAACTCGATAATAACGGTGCAATCCAATAAAAAAGAATAAGAGAGAGAGCATACCAAGCCCGAAAACAAGTAAGCTAGGCGGACAAGTATATAAAGACCACACAAAATAAAATGCCAGCCCCAGTGAAAAAGTAACCTGCAGGATCATTCTCCACAAAGAATAGCGCATAGCAGCAAACAGATTTTTTTCTGTTCCACGTATCATTTCAGGGATACTTCCATACCAGTGAAGCTTGGCAAGACCCCGTCCACTCATAAGCTCACTTTTTCCGTGGTTGGCTTTTACTAGCTTTCCGAGCCCTATATCGTCAATAACCTCGAGCGCAAGCCACTTCATACCACCGACTTTCTGCAAAAAGCTCCGCCTAATTAGCTGAAAAGCCCCTACCCCTGCATACACGTTACTTTTAGGTGACCGAACTTGGGCCGGTAAGAATGCCAGCGGTACAAGAGAAAAGAAGGCAGCCTGCAAACTAGTCGTCCAAAAGCCTGGGCTACCGAACTCTGCGATGAGCGCTAAATGATCTAAGTTATCTGATTCACAATGATCAACAGCTTTTTGCAACACACTCGGCTCAAGCATCACGTCTGCGTCCATCAAAAGAACCCACTTGCCCTGCGCCTGCTTCAGCCCAAAATCTATGGCATGCAGCTTACCAAGCCACCCGTTGGGGAGCTCTTTGATATGAAAGCAGTGTTCTTTGTAGCTAGTTTCAAGTTTTTTTGATTTGCTAGCCAAATAGGTTTCTAACGCTTCTCCACCGCCATCGGTGCTGCGATCATTTAGGTATAAGATTTCAAGGTTTGGGTATTCCAAAAGCGCTAGCTTCTTTGCAGCTTTCACTATCGAACCTTCTTCGTCGCAAAACGGCACCAATATAGAAACCTTCGGAGCAGCCTTAGGTACACCTTGACTGACAGCGTGGTCAGACAAGTAGCGAATCTGGCGAGCATAAATAAAACAGCGTCCACCCCAATAGGTAAACCCAAAAACAGCAAAAAGATAAAAGATAATCATGCCTTACAATACATCATATTGGGCACAGATTCGCAATCATTGAAAAATTGACTTAAAGTCTCAGGGTGAAAAAAATGATTTCAAAATGGGTATGTACTTTTGGTGGTGTAGGGCTTGCTCCTGTAGCACCGGGAACAGTGGGATCGATAGCAGCAATGGTATTTTGTTGGATTGTGCTGCCCTCTAATATGTCATCTGCTTCAATTTTAGCGTTTTTGATTGCGGTAGTTTCATCTGTTTTGGGCATGTGGGCCATCCCTCTCTATTCACCCAAAGAACTTGATCACAAAAGCATTGTTATAGACGAGGTTGCAGGCCTGGCAGTTTGCTACGCGATTTGTTTTTTGCTCATGCCAATGGCTCTTAAGGTTGCTGGGCCCATAGGCCTATTTAAATCTTTTCCTTCATTGAGCTTAGCTTTGCTTCCTGTTGGCTTTGTGTTTTTTCGCATTTTTGATATCTGGAAGCCTGGGTGGATTGGCTATTACGACCGCATCAAAAGCCCTTTTGCGACCATTATGGACGACCTGTTGGCTGGGTGTTTTGCGGCAGTTCCGACTTTGATTCTTTTTATTCTTTAGTTTTTTTAGTCTTTATTTTTTCGGCTGAGACATAGCTATATTGCTTACACTGCAAAAGCTCATCTACCACTGCTTGTTCTCCGTGCGAGCAAGTTTCGATACCCCAACGGTTTAGGAACTCATCTATGTCCAGCTGATCTTGCCTGCCCCAGTGGTTAAAAACGACTTTGCTTTCTGTGATATCCACGACCGTGACCCAGTGCAGTGAAAACAAGCTTTCCTGCCAGCTTAACAAGGCGATCACAGGCACTTTCTCTTTGGCAGCTGAACGCAAAACCTTCAACGGGTCTACTGGAGCTGCCGTCCGTAAAGCATGCAAGTGATTTTTGCTACAAAGCTTTTTGGCGGCGCCGACCAATGTAACTGGATGCACGCCGGGACCTAGATCCTCTGTCAACTCAGTTAGGTTTTTATTCGTTGGCAAAAAAGAGCCTTCACCGGCTAGCATGCTGCAATAGTTTGCTAGCGCCGTCTGGCCACACTTCCCTTCATAGCCTTTGATCCCAAACCGGCTCTCAGACGAAGGCTGCGAGTAACTGGTTGTTCCATCTTCCATCACTTCCTCACCTAAGATCTCAGAAGATCCCTGAAATGAAAATGAGTGTGACTCGCTACTTAGGAGCAGCGATCCGGCCAATAAAAAAAACAAATGCATTAAATAAACTAGCCTGCGTGCCATGCTCTTACCTTCCCTGTAAGTTTTTTCAATCTTCCTTTGACTGAAAATTTAATCTTTTAAAGAACCCATCTGGTAGCGAATGACTGAGCGTACCCCTTCTAGATCTTCAACTTTCTTATAGATGGGTTCAAACGTTGCAAACGGCTGATATACATAGCTTGAAAACCCAGGGGTTCGGCCGCGCAACCTGCCAAAAAGTCCTCGACGTCTATAGCTAGCCGGCGTATGAGTTTTGACTACTTTGTATTGAATGATTTCTCTTAGACCCTCTTGTACTAAGCTAGCTTGAGGACTAGTAGTCCCAAAAGATATCTGCTTAATCCGAAGACGATCGGTTAACGACTCTGGGCTAGGAACTAAAAAGATGTTTCGCCTTGCCTCGTGCCTGTTCCACTCGTTGACCAAAGTTAAAACGTGCCGGGATGGTTTTTCCTCTTCACTACCCGAACGGATACTAATTTTGTCTGTAATATCTACTCTTAGAATATAAGCGCTATATTCAGACAGTCCGCCTTCTGGTCCTTTTGTTCCTATTTTTTTTGATGATTCAGCGACAAAATCCTCTCTAGCTAGAAGCCCCACAGAAATAGAGTACAAGTGACTAAACCCTTGGTTAGAAAACTGACCGGGAATCTCACTAGCTGGGCTATCTCCAATTTCATAGTTTTTTCCACCGCGCGAGATTGCATCAAGCGGTATAAGGTACTCGAGCCTTCCGAAAGCAACCTTAAAACCAAACAGCTCAGTTAAATTATCTTCGGAGTAAGCAGCGCAGACTCTACCTACTGAATCGCCAAAAATTGTTTTGGCTTGGATATCTGCAACATGAGACCAACTTAACGGGAGGTCTTCGTCATTGGATTTTTCAAAAATTCTTTCTTCAGGGCTATACAGGGGCCGTTCACAAACCTGCCCATATGCCGAGCTGCAAAGTAATAGAAATCCGCTTATTGCAGCTAAGGCAACACGAATCCTTGCGTGCTGGTCCATCATCGTTTATCTCTCCTATGACCTAAATAAGGGATATCTGGTTTTGGCCGGTTGGTCAAAGCCTTTTGTGAAAAGACATAAAAAAACCATAAAAGTTAAACAGATACAGAAGCTTAGGATTATTATGCCGAAACATTTGCCACCATGCCCCGATAAAAAGAATTGTGTTTGTTCGGACGACGATCGCAAGTCGTACCATGTAGAGCCGCTACCTCTTTGCAACAAAACCCCGGCAGAATGCATCGATCTACTTGTAAGTCTTTGTCAGCAAAGCTTTGATCGGTGCGAAGTTCAAACAAAAGAAGAGCAATCGGCTCACCTGAGCTTTACCAGCGCATGGCTTGGCTTTGTCGATGACGTTCACTTGGTTGTAGACGCCAAAGCTGGTCTAGTCCATATCCGTTCAGCCTCAAGGGTTGGTTACTCCGATTTAGGGATCAACCGAAAGCGGGTAGAAAAATTACGCGCCCTCTACAACGAGCGCTTGTAAATCCCTGCACTCGCTAGCATAATTTTATCTCACGTTTGAAACTAAAAAGAGGTTGCGATGACTTGGGATATAGATCCGGCGATTTTTCGGCTTGGCTCGTATGAGTTTAGATACTATTCAGTATTGTTTGGCCTAGGATTTTTGTTTGGTTACACCTTTTTTTCCAATGTGCTGAAAAAAGAAGGTAAGTCAATCGAGCTTGTAGAAAACGGGATCATATACATGATTGCAGGGACCCTGATCGGTGCACGTCTGGGTCACGTCCTGTTCTACAACCCACACTGGCTATGGGAAAACCCGCTACAAGTCCTAAAGGTTTGGCAAGGTGGGCTTGCATCGCACGGGGCTGCTATTGGTATCTTTACTTCGCTTTATTTATTTTGCCGCAAAGAAAAGCTCAACTATTTGTGGCTTCTCGACCGGGTCGCTGTACCTACCGCCTTGGGTGGAACCTTTATCCGAATTGGTAACTTTTTTAACTCTGAAATCATTGGTAAAGCCACAGACTGGCCGACAGCGGTAACCTTTAAAAGAATCGATGACGTAGCCCGGCACCCTGCCCAGCTATATGAATCGGCTGGTTATTTTGTGATTTTTTTGATTCTTTTTTCTATTTACAGAAAATACGAAACCAAAACCCCGCGCGGGCTTCTGGTAGGTCTGTTCCTCGCTCTGGTTTTTTGCTGGCGCTTTACCGTTGAGTTTGTCAAAGAACGGCACTCAGACTTTGAGATGACTCTTACGCTCAGCATGGGGCAAATGCTTAGTATTATTCCGGTTCTTGCAGGCCTTGCACTGGTTGCTTACTCGCTCAAAAAAGGCAAAGAGCCCTTGAACGTGTAGGCTTATGCGTCAGTAACTGCAAATTCATGCCAATTCCCTTATGATGCTCGCGGATGCACAGCGCGGGGGATTCAGCATTGAATACATACAACGGTCCAGAGGTCGAAAAAAAATGGCAAAAAATCTGGAAAGACAACGAGCTATATAAAACCACCGAGTCAGGCAAACCAAAGTATTACGTGTTGGATATGTTCCCCTACCCCTCAGGAGCTGGCCTGCATGTCGGTCACCCACTTGGCTATATTGCCTCTGATATTTATGCCCGCTATAAAAGACACAGCGGTTTTGAGGTGCTACACCCAATGGGCTACGACGCCTTTGGACTTCCGGCTGAGCAATACGCTATTCAAACCGGACAGCACCCAGCCAAAACAACCGATAAAAATATAAAGCGCTATAAAGAACAACTCGACAGACTAGGGTTTTCTTTTGATTGGGACAGAGAGTTTCGCACCTGCGATCCGTCCTACTACAAATGGACTCAGTGGGCTTTTATTCAAATGTTTGAGCACTGGTTTGATGAAAACAAGCAAAGTGCAAGAGCTATCAAAGAACTTGAGCAAGAGTTTGCGAAAGCAGGCAATCAAAGCATATGGGCGGCAAACTCTTGTAAAGTAAAGTTTAGCGCCTCAGACTGGAACGGTTGGGACCGCCAAAAACAAGAAAAGACTCTTTTAGACTACCGCCTAGCCTATTTGGCCGAAGCTACCGTCAACTGGTGCGCTAAGCTAGGTACGGTACTTGCCAACGATGAAGTAAAAGAAGGGCTCAGCGTACGGGGCGGACACCCTGTCGAACAAAAGAAGATGGTGCAGTGGTCTCTAAGAATTTCTGCTTATGCAGACCGTCTGCTTCAGGGGCTAGAGCAAGTTGCCTGGCCAGCGTCGATGAAAGAAGTTCAAAAGGGCTGGATTGGAAAGTCTCACGGCTCTGAGGTCCAGTTTGAAGTAGAAGGATCTTCAGCAGAGTCAAATATTGACAAAAACATCAAGGTGTTTACGACTAGACCAGACACGATTTTTGGTTGCACCTTTATGGTGGTAGCCCCTGAAAGTGACTATGCTAGCCTTACCACTGCCGAGCAAAAAGAAAGCGTCGATAGCTACCTAGAAAAATGCAAACAACGAAGCGAACGTGACCGAATTGCGGACGTCCAAACCGTGACCGGTGTGTTTACAGGCCGCTACTGCATCCATCCGTTTACGCAAAAGAAGCTACCTATTTGGATTGCTGACTATGTTTTAGGTGGTTATGGAACAGGCGCTATCATGGCCGTACCTGCACACGATAGCCGCGACTATGCTTTTGCCAAAAAATTTGACCTGCCTATCGTGCAAGTAGTTGAATCCACCGACCCGGCAAAAAGCAGCATTGAAACCGAATCCTACGACGCTAAATCCGGCAAGCTTGTAAACAGTGATTTTTTGAACGACACGGATGTGTCCGAAGCCATTGCAAAAGCGATCAAAGAAATCGAAGACAAAAAACTAGGTACTGGCAAGGTTCAGTACCGCCTTAGAGACGCTGTCTTTTCTCGGCAACGCTACTGGGGAGAGCCTATCCCTATGTACTTTGAAAACGGGCTTCCAAAACCCATGGAACTAGCGGACCTACCGCTTGAGCTGCCTGAGGTCGACCAGTACCTCCCGACGGAAGATGGAAAACCACCACTTGCGCGAGCCAAGGATTGGACCTACAAAGGGCACCCACTTGAGCTCAGTACCATGCCTGGTTTTGCCGGTAGCTCGGCGTACTTTTTGCGGTACATGGACCCAAGTAATAACCAAGAGCTTTTATCCAAGAAAAAAGGCGACTACTGGAAGCAGGTTGATCTGTACTTAGGTGGTAATGAGCATGCAACAGGGCATCTTATATACTCTAGGTTTTGGACGCACTTTTTAAACGACCTTGGAGTTGCACCAACAAGAGAGCCTTTTGCAAAACTTGTAAACCAAGGAATGATCCAAGGTAGGTCGAGTTTTGTCTACCGCCTAAAAGGCCAAAACAAATTTATTTCCAAAGGTCTTTGCAAGAACAAAGATGTCACTGCGATCCACGTAGATATCTCTATGGTCGTAAATGACAAGCTAGATATTGAGGCATTCAAAAACTGGAGAGCTGAGTTTGCAGATGCAGAGTTTGAACTCGAAAACGGCGAGTACATCTGTGGCTATGCCGTAGAAAAGATGTCCAAGTCTAAGTTCAACGTCGTAAACCCAGATGATATTGCTGATAAATACGGTGCAGATACACTGCGTTTATACGAAATGTTTCTTGGACCACTCGAGCAGTCCAAGCCCTGGGGAACCCAGGGCATAGAGGGTGTTCATAGGTTTTTAGGTAAGTTCTGGAGGCTTTTTGTCAATGATGCTGGCCAGCCTACGCACACGGCCAAAACAGAGCCAAAACCAGAGTCTTGGAAAGCGCTTCACACCTGTATTGACAAAGTTACAAAAGACATCGAAAACCTCTCGTTTAACACCGCTGTCAGCGCCTTCATGATTTGTGCTAGCGAGCTAGCTAAGCTCAAAGAAACAAGCTCAAAAATACTAGAACCTTTGGCGATTTTACTTTCTCCATTTGCTCCGCATATTTCCGAAGAACTTTGGGAACTACTTGGAAATAAAGAAAGCATCTGTTTTGAGTCCTACCCCAAGGTAGATAAAAAACATCTGACAGAAGATTCAAAAACCTACCCTGTTTCTTTTAACGGTAAAACAAGGTTCACCTTAGAGTTTTCAGTAGACGCCAAAAAAGCTGAAATTGAGTCTGCTGTGATGGCTGACACACGCACCGAAAAATACATCGAAGGAAAATCTGTACGAAAGTTTATTTTTGTTCCAGGAAAAATCATCAATATCGTGATTGGGTAACATGCCAGTTGCAGGTAAACCAAAAAGAGAGGCCTTTATATGTCCGTAAAACCTTTTGATGAATTTTACCTCGGTGTTAGCAGCCTGCACCAAATCCATGTAAGGCAGTATGGGAACCCTCGTGGACCGAAAGCAATATTTTTGCATGGCGGACCAGGTGGTGGCTGTTCGGACAATGACACAGATTTCTTTGACCTCGACACCTGGCACCTGACCTTGTTTGATCAGCGGGGCTGCGGGCAAAGCAAGCCACATGCAGAGTTAAAAGAAAATGATACTTGGAGCATGGTTGGAGACATCGAAGCCATCCGCAAACGACTGAACATCGACTCTTGGGTGGCCTTCGGTGGCAGCTGGGGCTCGACCTTAGCACTGGCTTACGCACAAGAACATCCGAGCAAGGTAAAAGGCCTAATTTTACGCGGGATCTTTATGTGCCGCCAAGAAGAGTTAGAGTGGCTTTACGAGGGTGGGACCGAACCTCTATTTCCAGAAGTATACGCTGAGTTTTGCAAACCTATTAAAGGTGTAAATGGCAGCAGCAACATCGATAAATACTACAAACTGTTAACAAGTGAAGATGCAGGGGTTCGCGCACATGCAGCAAAGGTTTGGTCTACCTACGAAGGCACTCTAGCTTTTCTTGAGCCAAACCCTGCAGCCATTGCCAGAATGGGTGACGGAAAGTTTGCTGATGCGTTTGCTCGTATCGAGTGTCATTACTTTGAAAACAATGGGTTTATGAATGAGTCAAACTCTATCTTGGCCCGAGCAAAAAACCTAAAGGGCATCCCTGGTGTGATTGTGCACGGCAGGTACGATGTAGTTTGCCCTGTAAAAAATGCTTTTGAGCTCAAACAGGTGTGGCCCGAAGCAAGCCTACATGTAGTTCCTAGCGCCGGTCACGCTAGCTCTGAGCCTGGCATCAAAGCAAAACTTACAGAGGCCTGCAGGCTTTTTTCAAGTCTCAGCTAAGCTCCGGATATAAAAAACCCTTTGTTTTCTGCTTGTTAGACTGGCTTCAGTGCAAACTCGAAAGGCTCTGTTTGGGTTTATGGTAGAACTTAGGCGATGGACGAATCTACGGAAAATTCTAAACAGAAATTGGCTCAAAATCAGCAGCCTGTTTACGAGGACCTAAACTCCTTGAGCGAAGTATTAGAAAAACTTTCTTTATCGAAGGTTTTTACAGGTGTTGCTGAAATTGAAAGCTTAAAAAGAAGCTTGAGCAAAACCTCTACCGGAAATAATTTTGTCATCCAAGCTGGCGACTGTGTAGAGCGTTTTGATTTTATGAACCAAAGACATGTTTTGCCTCGATTGGATCTATTGACCAAAATGGGAAAACAGTGGAAAAGCC
Organism: Oligoflexales bacterium; assembly: GCA_023301565.1. Lineage (GTDB taxonomy): Bacteria > Bdellovibrionota_B > Oligoflexia > Oligoflexales > JALZUQ01 > JALZUO01. Next base: position 17,649 of record JALZUO010000067.1, on the reverse strand, counting down.
TCAGCGGAGCATCTCCTGTGCTGGTTGCTCGCATGGGTGGGCAGCTTTTTAAGCCGCGCTCTAGCCAAACGGAGCCAAGCATTTGGGGTCCTATTGCAAGTTTCCGTGGGGAGGCCATCCACAGCTACAAAAAAGATCATGAAGCACGAACCCCTGATCCAAACAGGCTGCTCAAAGCTTATGAACTCATTGCTGAAACCTGTAAGTTAAAAGATGAACACAGCCCAGATATTTTTTTCTCTCACGAGGCATTGCATCTAGACTGGGAAACAGCTTTGTTGCGAGAAGGGTCTGGCAAAAAGTTTTTGGGTAGCGCGCCTTTTGTATGGGTAGGCGAGAGAACCCGCAAAGTAGATGGGCCTCACATAAAACTTTTGCAGACCGTAGAAAATGTGGTCGGAGTCAAAATAGGTCCTTCAGCAACTTCTCATGATCTTTTGCAATATTGCCAGCTACTCAATCCCAGAAATGAAATGGGTAAACTTGTGTTTATCTTAAGGCTTGGACTCAAGGGCAGTGCTGACGATTTGCAAAAACTTTTATCTGACTTCCAAACAAACTTTGCTGACAAAAACGTTGTGTGGATGGTCGACCCTATGCACGGAAACAAACATGCCAACTCTAGTGGTCAAAAGTATAGATCCTTTTTTGAAATTCTGACCGAGATCCGCCTGCATGCCACAGGACACCGCAATATAGGAAGCCAGCTTTGTGGAATTCACCTCGAGTCGACCCCTGAATCGGTGAGTGAGGTCCTGGGCGGTGCAAAAATTTCACGAGGCGTGCGGCAAGAGCAACTGGTCGAAGGATTTGATAGCTACTGCGATCCAAGACTGAATAAACATCAATGCTTAGAACTAGTAGAAACCCTGTCCGCCTGGTGCTCCAGTCACTACGGCCGGTCTTAGCTTTTAAAAAAGGGGAAATCAGCTTCCCAAAATCAAGCAAAAATCGCTCGAAAACTGAATACCCTATGAGCAGCAATCTGCTAACTTTTGAAACTTGACACGCTGAAGCACCCGTCCTCCACGGGAACGACCCTACCCCACATTTAGTGTTTGACTCATAGGTTAACGCTATATAGCTTTTTAAACAGAGGCGTTCTTCAAGTTTTTTGCGAAGAATTTGCAGTGTTGAATTCTCCCGAGTTTAGCGCTGAAAGCAAGGCCGGGCAAGTAGTCCTAAGGATCTACCCCCTGTGTCTTCCACCGGATGCCAATGTCTGAATTTGGTGTTTTACCAATTCCTGGTTTGTCGTTTTTAAAAACAACCAGGATCAGGCACGCTTCGCTCAAACGCAAAAAGCACATGGAAGTGCACTAGGGCATTGGAACAGAGACTGGGTCCGTAGAAACTACCGGCAGACTCCCAATGTAAGTATCAGGGATGAAATGGATCAAAAGGGAGACGAAGAATGTTGGAATCAAATAGAAGTGAGAAGATGGAAACAAAAAACGTGACAACTAAAGCAGCAGAAGCCAAAGCAGCAACAAAAGACAGTGTAGATGTAAATAAGCACCAACATAATCAACTTTCAAACGCCGCCGTTTTTAACAAAAGCCCAATGCTTGGACTAAGTACGGAAAAAGTAAGCGACCTTGCAAGGCAAGGAAAGGTACCTACGGCTCGAGAGCGCAAAGAGCCGCCAAAAGACCGCTGGGTATTGGTAGAAGAACAAGAAGGCAAAGAAACCAAGAGGTTTAGCTTTTACGAGTGCTGCGCAATGGTTCAGGCCCAATGCCAAGGCTTAGACCATGTTGATTTCCGTATGTTGGCTGAAAAAATCTTTAGCGGACTGCCGCCACGCGTCAAAGACGAAGAACTGATTGACCTGGCTATCCGTACAGCAGCAATGCTTACGCTAGAAGAGCCAGAATATTCAAAAGTAGCAGCTCGTTTTTTGATGAAAAAAATGAAGAAAGAGCTCGTACAGTTAAACATAGGAAGCTTTTCGGAAAGTATCGCATATGGCTACACCCAGGGGTTGATCGGTCAAGAAACCCTAGAGTTCGTTAGCAGCAACCAAGTTGAGCTAAACGCAGCCATCAAGGCATCTCGCAACGATAGTTTTCAATATATCGGTCTACGCACAGTGTACGACCGTTACCTGTTAAAGGACCCACTATCACGCCTATCTGTCGAATCACCGCAGTTCTTTATGATGCGCGTAGCTTGCGGCCTGTCAAAATCAACCAAAGAGGCAATTGAGTTCTACGACTTGATGTCTTCTTTCGACTACCTGCCGTCTACGCCTACTCTGTTTAACAGCGGAACCAAAAGACCTCAGATGTCTTCGTGCTACTTAATCGACTCCCCCATAGACTCGTTGGAGTCGATCTACCAGCGTTACACTGAAGTTGCAATGCTATCAAAGTTTGCCGGCGGTATCGGCATGGCTTATCACAGGGTCCGAGCTCGTGGCTCACTGATCAAAGGCACAAACGGTCACAGCAATGGAATCATACCTTTTTTAAAGACCCTAGACTCTTCGATCAACGCTGTGAACCAGGGCGGAAAACGCAAAGGTGCTTGCTGTGTTTACCTTGAGAACTGGCATGCAGACATCAAAGACTTTTTGGATTTACGTGAAAACACCGGCGACGAGTCGATGCGTACCCACAACATCAACCTAGCAAACTGGGTTTCAGATTTATTTATGAAACGCGTCGAAGCTGATGCAGACTGGTCCTTATTTGACCCTAAAGATGTTCCAGAACTATCTGAGACCTGGGGTGATGCTTTTGAAAAGATCTACACAGAAGCGGAAGAAAAAGGCCTGGCAAGACACAGCATCAAAGCAAGAGAGCTTTATGCAAAAATGATGAAGGCCTTGGCTCAAACCGGAAACGGCTGGATGACTTTTAAGGATCACTCTAACCGCAAGGCCAACCAGACCAAAAACAAAGAGAACGTGATTCACCTTTCAAACCTTTGTACAGAGATTCTAGAGGTCACAAGTGATAAAGAAATTGCTGTTTGCAACCTCGGTTCGATCAACCTTAGAAACTATGTCGACGGAAACAAATTTCAATTTGATCGCATGGGCAAAAACGTAGCAAAAGCGGTTAAGTACCTAGACAGAGTTGTGGACATCAACTTCTATCCGGTCGAAAAGGCAAAAGACTCTAACTCAAGGTGGAGACCCGTTGGTCTTGGAATCCTTGGCATGCAAGATGTACTTTTCAAGCTTGGCTATGCGTTTGATAGTAAGGAGGCTTTAGAGCTATCTACAAAGATACAAGAAGAAGTTTACTACCATGCATGCAAGGCATCGTTAGAGCTTGCAAAAAAAGAGGGTAAACATTCTGCATTTGAGGACACTAGGGCTGCCGATGGCGACCTTCAGTTTGACCTTTGGAACGTAAAACCTACACGCACCGAAGATTGGGCTGCACTTAAAGCTGAGATTAAGCAGCATGGTTTGCGTAACTCACTTATGATTGCAATTGCTCCTACGGCTACCATCGCTTGCATTATGGGCTCTTACGAGTGCATCGAGCCGCAGGTATCGAACCTCTTCAAAAAAGAGACTCTTTCCGGTGAGTTTATCCAGATCAACCCCTACTTAGTGCAGTCACTACGTGACCGCGACCTGTGGAATCAAGAAATCAAAGACAAGATCAAGATGGCTGACGGGTCGATTCAAGAAATCGAGGAAATCCCAGAAGATATCCGCAACCTTTACAGGACAGCTTGGGAAATTCCGATGAAGTCCCTCATTGATATGGCAGCTGCTCGCGGAGCTTATATTGACCAAAGCCAGTCGCTGAACCTATTTATGGAGAGCCCAACCATTGGCAAACTCTCTTCGATGTACATGTACGCGTGGAAAAAAGGAATCAAAACCACGTACTACTTGCGTTCACGTCCAGCGACTAAAATCCGCAAGACAACCGTTGCAGGTACCAACACAAGTCAACCGGCCAAAAAGTATACGGATGAAGAGGCTCTAGCATGCTCACTTGAAAACCCTGAAGCATGTGACGCTTGCCAGTAAACCAAAAAAATATTTTAGAAAAAAGATTAGAGAAAACGGAGAAATAAATGATTTTAGACCCAGGATTTGAGCTTACGCTTCGACCGATGAAATACCCACAGTTTTACGACATGTACCGCGATGCGATTAAAAATACGTGGACCGTAGAAGAGGTGGATCTTTCGCACGATATCAAAGATATCCAAAACATGACGCCTGCCGAGCAACACCTTATCAAAAGACTGGTAGCCTTTTTTGCTACGGGAGACTCGATTGTTGGTAACAACCTAGTTTTAAACCTCTACAAGCACATCAACTCTCCAGAAGCACGCATGTACCTTTCGCGCCAGCTCTATGAAGAGGCGCTGCACGTACAGTTTTACCTGACTTTGCTTGATACCTATTTAGAAAACCCAGAAGAACGCGAAGAGGCTTTTGCAGCAATTGAAAGCATCCCTTCTATCCAGCGCAAAGGCGAATTCTGCTTTAAATGGATGGACTCGGTCCACACTTTAGACAAACTTGAGACCAGAGAAGACAAGCAAAAGTTTTTGCTAAACCTCATCTGTTTTGCAGGCTGCATCGAAGGGCTCTTTTTCTTTGCCGCTTTTGCATACGTATACTACTTAAGGTCCCGCGGGCTTCTAGACGGATTAGCTACAGGCACCAACTGGGTATTCAGAGATGAGAGCTGCCACATGGCTTTTGCTTTTTCTGTGATCGAACAAATTCGCACGGAAGAGCCGGATATTTTTGACGATGAAATGAAGAAAAAAGTCATTCAGATGTTTGATGAGGCGCTTGAGTGCGAAATGTTCTTTGCCGAAGATGTACTTTCTTTTGGTGTCATTGGGCTAAGCAAAACTGATATGCGATCATACCTCGAATTCGTTGCAGACCAAAGGCTTAGTGCGATGGGGATCACCCCTATCTACCACTCAAAGAATCCGTTTGATTTTATGAACCTGCAAGATGTCCAAGAACTTACAAACTTTTTTGAGCGCAGAGTTTCTGCTTACCAAGTCGGCGTCACAGGCTCTGTGGCACTAGACGAAGAGTTTTAAGTACCCCTCTAATACAAAAGGTAATGCTGCAATAGAAAACAACGAACAAATAGCCAAAGCCCGTCTGCTTTATCAAGAAAGATCCTGGATTTTTTTTGATTGCGACGGGCTTATTTTTGACTCCGAATCTGCTGCCTTCGAGGCCTGGACATCCGTCTATAAGGACTTCGGCTTTGAGCTTGCCCTAAAAGACTGGGTATTATGCGTAGGTTCTGGGCCTGAAAATGCGGGGTTTCACCCTGATGAAAACCTAAAAAAGCTTCTCACAGCAAAAGACCCTTCTCTTTTACCCAAAGACCCGAAGGCTTTTTTTGCTCTAAAAGAAAAACGCAAAACAGACATCTGCAAAAGCAAAAGCCTTTTGCCGGGTGTCAAAAATCTTCTTCTTGATATCAAAGCAAAAGGCAAAAAAGCTGGCGTAGTATCAAGCTCACCGCGTGAATGGGTCGAGCCTCACTTAAAACGGCTTGGTATCACAGAACACTTTGAGTTTGTGGTTACACGCTCGGACCTAGGTCCCGGGCAAAAATCAAAACCTGCCCCAGACCTGTATTTACTTGGAATGCAAAGGGCATCACCCAAATCAACTGTCGACCCTAATGAAGTGCTTGTACTCGAAGATAGTGCTCGAGGCGTAGAAGCCGCAAAAGCATCAGGCGCTGCATGTATAGCCGTGCCAAATGCAATTACGGGGATTTCTGATTTTGAGCATGCTGACGCTAAGGTTGAGTCGATTTTAGAGTTACCTTAAGAGCTACTACAGTAAAAGGGAAGATTGCGGGGAAAACAATGCCCCCCATCTCTACCAATAGTAATTGATGAAATTCAGCTAGTTCCTGAGCTCGTTGAAGAAGTGCACCATTTAATTGAAACCACGGATTACCGCTTTTTACTTACCGGCAGTAGCCCTCGCAAGCTAAAAATAGCAGGAGCAAACTTACTTGGCGGCAGAGCCCGCCTAGCATCTTTTTTCCCCCTGACGTGGCATGAGCTTGAAGCTGCCGGTAGCTTTGATTTTGAGAAGTACTTGAAGTTTGGCGGGATGCCAGAATCCTACTTGTCTGACGACCCTACTGACTGGCTTAGTGATTATGTCGATGGTTACCTAGATACAGAAATAAAAGCAGAGGCTGTTACTCGCAATTTAAGCGGCTTCGAAAGGTTCCTGCAGCGTGTTGCCTCGATGAGTAGCGAAGTAGTCGTCTTACAGAGCCTTGCAGGGGATATTCAATTGAGCCCTCCGACAGTCAGGCAATATCTCGAAGTTTTAGAAGACACTCTTTTAGGGTTCTATCTCCGGCCCTGGCAAAGCCCAAATAGAAAAGCCATCCAGTCAGCAAAATTTTACTTTTTTGACTTGGGCGTACAATCTTTTTTAACAGGCATTGACCAGATACCAAGATCTTCGAACCTATTTGGCAGAGCTTTTGAACACTTTATTATCCATGAAGTTAGAACGCAACAGTCCTATAAACGCACCCGAAACAACCTGTTTTTTTGGAGAACACAACGTCAACAGGAAGTTGACTTGATCGTAGGTGATTCTTTTGCCGTAGAAATCAAGGCTAGCAACAAAACAAAAGACCGGGACGCCAAAAGCCTAAAACTCCTTAAGGACGAAGGGTTTAAAGGAGAACTGTTTTTGGTTTCCCTAGACGAACTTGACAGGCAAAAAGAAGGAGTTCAATTCCTACATTGGAAAACTTTCTTTAAGGGCCTTTGGTCTTAGCTTTTCAGGACACGGTGCAAAATGGTTTGGGTGATTATCCCTCATGCTACTCCTATTTTAAGTTAGTTATAACCTTATGAACTAGAGACCAGAAAAGTTCAAAAAGCATGAAGTACAGCCTTAGTCTTACCGGAACCTTTTTCTTTATAGCAATGTCCATAGCACGCGTCCTGTCATACACGGGAACATGCACGATGGGTAGCACAGATAGCTTCGCATCAGGGCTTATCTTGTTTGTGTTTTTCGACCTGATTTCTAACGGCTTCTTTTATTTAGCAGGGCCATCGGCATATTTTCACAGATGGGCAGTATCTTTTACGGCTATGTTGATATTTATCAGCACGGCACACCCGGGAATTCATTCTACTTTCTGGGGTACGCACCTATGTAACGCACTCGATGGAGGGCCTTGGGAAACCCTACCTGGAGAGGTTATCCACAGCCTCTACTATCCACCCCTATGGATTTTGACTTTGACTGGGGTAGCTCTCTCAACAAACCCAGCCCAAAGGCCAATAGACCGGTAGCGATTCTGCATTGGTTTTGCAAAATATTTACAGACCGCGAAATGCCCGCAGTCCCTGACGTACAGCTTCAACCTCCGTCATACCTTGACTCTTAAAGTACTCAAGAAGCTCAAGGTCAGTAGGACAACGCCTAAAGGACTTTAACAGAGAAGTGGTTTTATTGCGCTGCCTCACATGCTTTAGCCAGCGCATGTACAGGTTTACGGGAACGCCTCTAAAATCGTCGATAGCTTTGTTTTTTCGTATATCGCTTACAACTTTTTTTAGATCTTTTGAAATATTTTGCAGCCCAGACATCAGGCTTGGTCTTTTAAGAATAATAGCTGGCAACGACCCTTTTGAAGCTTACAGTTTGTTGTAGGGCTGCTATTTTCTTACTTTTAAGAAGAGCTTTTTTTACAATACTTTCAATCATTCACAAAATACTCCAAGTCTACACGGTACTTTTTGCATAGACCCAAAAACAGCTTTTCCGGCCCGGAAGCCAAGTATTCATTAATCAAATTTCTATTTTTCAACGGAGCTTTCAAAGCTTCAGAAAGCAGAACATACTCAGGTTCAGCTATCGCATCTTCCATGTTTTTACTTTTGTATATAACCCAGTAGATAGTTTCAGATGGCATCCAAATTTCTTGGGACAAGTCATCGTAAACGAGTCCTTGCTCAGCCAGAATCTCACAGAATTTCTCTCGCGCTGACCACTGAAAGTTAGCGTAAGCATCCACGTCGACCTTAGCTTCTATCAAGGCTGTTTGACCAAGTACTTTAATATAGAAAAAAGGAACTGTAGCTGTCCCTTCTTTTTGAAACTCTTGGTTCAAAAAAATATAGATTGATCTAGCTTTTTAAAAACCTCTTTGAGCATGAAAATGCCCTCACAAATTATGTATATACATAATATCGGAAGTTGTATTAATATACTTTAGATTTTTATTAAACTAAATCAAATAGTTACAACCACAACAAGCCTTAGGTTAGATCTGAACTCTTCGTGTCGTGTAATGTCAACATAACAGCACCGCCAAAGAAAGATGGGGGTGAATACTTTGGTTTTCAAAATCGATTCCTAGCTTAGTTCAAAGAAAGCGTCGAGGTACCTAGAGACCCTAAATAAAAAAGAGTCTCAGCTAAAAGCAATTTATGGCTGAGACTCTTTTTTTAAAAATGACTAATTAGTTTCTAAGGCAAGCAAATGACCTCATACCTGGATTCATAAATTCTTGTATGTTACAGATCTTTCCTCGCGGCCTATAATCCCCTTGATAGCTGTAAGGAGCGAACTGGTCGCTCGTCACCATGTTGCGGTAGACGAAAGAGTTTATTTTTTGCAAATCAGCTGGGCCAACACCTGTCCTTCTAGTGTCAGGCATAAAGTAGTAGCCTTGACGCTCGGCTTCAGCTTGGACGGCAGCATTTGGGCGGCCGTAAACGACTGTGATCATCTTACCCTGATCTTTTTGAGCTATATAATCTGGAAGGCAGCTAAGCGTAGTGTTTTCGGCAAAGTTTGGAAAGCAAAACGACCAGTAGCGCACGTTTCCGAGCATTTCCTTTGTTGAATAGTATGGAGCTCTAAACTGAACCACTGCTACGTCATTTGGGTTTTCCATACGGGTTGTATTGATCACATATTCACTTACCGCAGAGTTCGTCCCGAGACCTACGGCTGAAAACCATTTTGGAGGGTTTTCAAAGTCTAAAGTCCTAGATGTTTTCGCCCCACGCATGGCGGTGACAATTTGTTGGGGTATATCAAAAGGCTTGAAATTGTGAACCCGAGGACAAGCCTTTGGTTGACCTGTGTAGGGGTCATAGGCATAAACTTGAGGAAAGTCTGCGAGCGTTACGCTTTTTTGATTCTCGGGTGCATATATCCGAAACATAACCGTTTTGATGGTTTTGCGGATTTTTGACTTAGTAAGTTCTAAATGTTTGTAGCCTGCTAGCTGCGTCGTTGGGCGAAATCTGTCTTCTGGCGAGTATACAAGCAGGTTGTATTCTTGGCCTGCATTCATCGAAGCAGTATAGCCACTTGGGTTTCCAGTAATTTCATGGTCAAAGATATGGTCACCGATAGCCATCATAGGGCCTTCATAACTTTCATAGCTGAAAAACCTGGCGTCAGGAACTCTGCCTTTTACCTTGAAAACATATCTGTTTCTTCTGTTTCCTTTGAAAGCGAACAGACCGTATGCAGCATGCGTGTCCCCTGAGTACCACTGCGGGGTTAGGTGGTTCGTGTCTAAACGAGCTACCCAGTTTGCCGTACAGTTATTCCAGGCAGTTTCGGCGCTAAGAGATAAATCAATACTTGCTTTTGTCTCCACCTGATCCTCAGGAGAAACTCCGGGCTCGTCAGAACCACAGCTAGAAAGAAAAAGTGCTAAGCTAAGAGCGATAAAATAAGAACGGTACATGGAAACAAACCTCACAAGATTTTTAACTGTATTCTTTCTCGGAGCCCTACTAAATCTGTGCAGGTATGTTTTATAAGTAGCTGTATTTTTTGTGTGTAAAGATCAATTTTTGTATTGTTTTAAAAAAACCAATGGAGCTCACAACATGAAATTTAGGCCACTTCTACCTAGTATTTTTGCCCTTGTTGCCATCATTTTAGGCTGTAAAAGTCTGCAAGACTCGGCTCTAAAAAGCCCTTTAAAACAAAAAGGGAGCTGGCAAACCCTGGCACCAGAGGTAGATCTTGGAGACAGCTCCCTCGAAGCCTTTCGGGTTTGCGGAGAGTACATCCGTAAAGATTGCTTAGAATTCGCTCCAAACACGACCTCCTTTACTTGGAGCAATGCAGTAGTCCTTTCATTGCTTTCCCACATTGTTTACGACAAAGATGTCAGTAAGCCAGATTTTAAAACCACCTTTGCAGGCTCTAAGAAAAGAGAGACGGAAAAATCCAGAGAGTTGGTCAAAGCATGGGGTTTTGATAGCTATGATTTTTATACTATCGGAACAAACGAATACGCTATTGTGCAACACGCAGACTTTATTGTTGTAGTATTTCGAGGTTCAAGTACTTTTTGGGATTGGATTCAAAATTATAACGCCGCAAACCTAAACGTTAAAAAGATTGGGAGCTACCTGTCAGAACTAACAGATTTTGTAGGACATAACGGCTACATAAAAGCAGCAGATGCAATACTGGAAAAGCGTAGTCTTGCAGCCAAAATCAAAGAGCTACAACCCGACAGCCAAAGGCTCCCAGTTTGGTTTACGGGGCACAGTAAAGGCGGTGCTATCGCTATCGCTACAGCTGTAATGATGGAAGCAAAGCACCAAGAGGGTAAAGCCACTGGTGGCCAAATAGATAGAGTCGTAACCTTTGGTGCACCAAAGCTTTTGGGGGAACAACTTTCTAAGTTCTACCAAAAGAAAATCCCACACTCTTGGCGAGTGATTTACAACAAAGATCCGGTCGTAGCCATGCCAAGGTTTTTCGGCCTGATCCACAAGAAATACGAATGGGAAGCAGATCAAATATTCTTGTCGCGTGACGGTTGCAAGCAGCTTGAGCATTGGCCTTTGAGGCATAGGCCCTTTCCAGTCATTGGCCCAGGCCTGCTAGAACGCGGGCTTTTGGACCATCGATTGAGGCACTATATTCAGTGCTCACATAAACAGCTGCACGAAAACTAAAAAATCGAGCGATTTTGGCACCTTAAGCGTACCGAACGCTGCCCAAGATGGTGTTGCTTTTTGTAGAGCTCTGAGGCATTCTCCAATGCTCGAACAATATCCTTATAGAAATGGGACGTTTACAATGAAAAGCAACATACATCCAGACTACAACTTTGTGATCTTCAAAGACGGCTCTTCCGACTTTGCTTACCTATCTAGATCTACAAAAACATCTAAAGAAACTATGAAGTGGGAAGACGGCAACGAATACCCCGTCATTACTCTTGAAGTTTCAAGTGCATCTCACCCTTTCTACACCGGCCAGCAAAAACTAGTCGATTCTGAAGGTAGGATTGAGAAGTTCCGCAAAAAATACCAACGCGGCGGCAAAAAATAGGTTTAAGCTCTTTAGGCTGTGCTACAATTTGTGAGAACATATTGGGTAACGTCTTATTAGAGGTATGAAGTGGCAAAAACAAAGCCTATAAATGCAACCTCAAAAGCTTCGAACTTGAAAAAAAAACCTAAAGGGCCTCCTGTAAAGGGAGGTCCTTCTTCGTGGGTGGACTCTAGAGATACGTTCATCAACCGAGAAATCAGCTGGCTTGCTTTTAACCAAAGAGTTTTAGAGCTTGCCCAGGACCCGTCCACGCCCTTATTGGAAAAACTAAAATTTCTAAGTATCTTTTCGAGTAACCTCGATGAGTTTTTTATGGTTCGAGTCGCCGGACTACAGACTCTAATCAAAGAAGAAATCACGACTCAAGAATACCCCTCTTTGCACCTCATAGAAGATACCCTTAGCGAGATACGCGTCATCGTAGAGGACCTTATTCAAAAACAGCAAAAAGTGTTGCGTGAAGAAGTTCTTCCTAGCCTTGAAGAGTATGAAATTACCCTTGTCGGCTACGATACAATCAAGGGATCCGAAAAAACGGTGATGGATAAGTTTTTTCGCAGCAATATATTCCCAGTTCTAACACCGTTGGTTGTAGACCCTGCCCATCCCGCACCTTTTTTTAATAACGGGCACAATTACGTCGTTGTACGGTTGGATGGGCTACGCACAGGTAATCCGAACTTGGGGTTTATCCAAGTCCCAAAGGTTCTTCCCCGCCTCGTACCCGTCACGCCAAAACTAGGAGAGACCAGGTATGTACTCACAGAAGACCTTGTCTCAAGCCATATTGGTGATTTATTTTTAGGCCTAGGGGTAGAGTATGCAGGTATGGTCCGCGTAACCCGCAACCTAGACTATGACTTACTTGAAAATGAAGTGGTTGATCTTCTTAAAAGCATACAAAAAGAGGTTATACGCAGGGAGTACCAAGAAATTGTCCGCATGGAAGTTTCCGAGGGAATGTCTAAAGATACGCGTGAAACCTTGATGCATATCCTAAAAGCTGACAAAACCACTATAATCAGCGAAATCCGAGGTGTCTTTGATATCCCGGGAATTATGCAGCTATACAAGCTACCGCTTAGCATATTAAAAGATGAACCTTTTAACCCGCGAATTCCAGCTGTGTTCTCAAGCAGAGAAGACATCTTCTCTATTCTAGATGAACAAAATGTCATGCTGCATCACCCGTACGAAAGCTTTTACCCGGTGATTGAACTGTTGCAGTCGGCAGCTCACCACCCAGATGTAGTTGCTATCAAACAAACCCTTTACCGAACCTCCGGTGAGTCACCCATTATTGATGCGCTCATTGAAGCAGCTGACAGAGGAATACAAGTAACGGCCATCATCGAACTCAAAGCTAGGTTTGATGAGAAAAACAATATTCAATGGGCCAGGCAACTTGAACGCAGTGGCGTCAACGTTGTCTTTGGTTTTGTGGGGCTAAAAACCCACGCAAAAGCCACGTTGATCATCCGCAAAAAAGGCAACAAACTCATCCGTTACTCGCATTTGAGTACTGGAAACTACAATTCAAGCACTGCAAAGCTATACACAGATATAGGCTTTATGACTTCTGATAAGGTTATCGGGGATGACCTTTCTAAAATGTTTAACCTGTTAACTGGGTTTAATATTTTTCAGGGATCGATCCGAGAACTAGGTGAGAGTTCGCTACCAAGCTTTCAAAAAATCATTCTAGCCCCAGTCAACTTACGAAATCATACCCTGCGTCTTATTCGCGACGAGATTAGCTTTCATAAAAAATCAGGTGAAGGACATATCATCGCCAAAATGAATGCACTCGTAGATCCGGCTTTAATCCAAGCATTATATGAAGCCTCGCAGGCTGGCGTTAAGATTGAATTGATCGTACGCGGGGTTTGCTGCCTCAGGCCAGGCATTAAGGGGCTCTCTGAAAACATCCATGTGCGCTCGGTCTTAGACCGTTTCTTGGAGCACTCTAGGATTTTTTACTTTCATCATGATGGCGAACAGCTATGTTACCTGGCAAGTGCAGATTGGATGACCAGAAACATGATCCGCCGTATTGAGTGTATGTTCCCGGTTGAAGACCCTGAGCTAAAGGCGAGACTTCTTGATGAAATCCTTGCCACCACCCTCGAAGACAACTGTCAGACATGGGTTTTAGACGCCTTTGGGAGCTACAATCGCATCCACGCACCTGACGAAGATAAAAAACTTAGGTCCCAGGCTGAGTTCATTGAAATAGCAAGAACAGATGGAGTCAAGTCACTTCCATATGATGAAGCCATCCGCGTAAAGTCAAAGGCCGGTCGGCGACGTCCCCTCATTCGCTCAACAAAACCTGGTAAGCGAAAGTCCAAAATAAAAGAAAAAGCTAAAGAAAAGCATAAAAGAAACATCTAAGCCCTCGAAACTTTTAAAAAAGCGGTACTAGCCCTATGCAAAACCCAAGAGTCGCAATTTTAGATATTGGAACAAACTCGGTTCACCTATTTGTAACCAACCAAGATGCCCACGGTGACCTTGAGTATGTCTACACCAAAAAGTTCCCATTGCGCTTAGGAGAGGACCTAGCAAAAGGGCCAGAGATCAGCAAAACCTCCACGAATCTTCTTTGCAAGGCGGTAGCAGAGTGCATAAACCTAGCTAAGACGCACCGAGCGCCACTTAAGTGTTTTGCAACCTACAGCCTCAGAACTGCAAACAATGCAAGCGATGTGATTGACCAAGTCCGCAAAAAAACTGGGATCAGCATCCAAGTGCTATCGGGCCTAGAAGAAGCCAAGGCTATTTTCATTGGTCAGCAGGCGCACTTTGACCTAGATTCTCGTCCATGGATGATGATGGATATTGGTGGTGGTTCGACTGAGGTCATATTTGGCCAAGGCAATAGGGCCAAAAAGGGGCCTTTGTATCACTCGCTCAATCTCGGGGCTGTGACTGCTTCTATGAAGTACGGCTTTTTAAATAACAAGCACCGGGGCGTACAGGTACTAGCCGCTAAAATTCAAAAGGTTTGTAGAAAAACAAACCTACCAGAAAAGTCCGCTCCTGTTTGCTGCTACGGGTCTTCAGGAACTATCAAGGCCATCGGCAAGTTGCACCGGCACCTTTTCAAACAAACCGAGGCTTTGCATGGCCACACCATTTCCTTGAACCAGCTCTGGGAGCTGCAAAATGTTTTGATGAACTGGAATACACCCGGAGAAATAGCAGAAAACACAGGACTGTCCGTGCGTCGTTCAGAAGTGATTTGGGCGGGAATGACCATCCTGCTTGGGGTCATGCACTTTAGCCGCTGCGAAAAACTAGTGATTTCAAAAGCATCTATCCGAGACGGGCTAGCCATCAAAGAGATCACGGATAAAGCCGTTTGACCAAAAGATTTTTGCGAACGTTCCCTCTTGCCCCATAAAATACAAAGATCAAAATCAGAGCAATGCCTATAGCCGTTTGCTCAGAGTAGCTTATTCTGCCGTCTAGAAACTGAAACATAAAAGCAAAGACGGGAAGCAGGCATAGTATTTTGGAGTACACGAGCGGCTCCAAGATCCTAAGGCTACTTTGACTAAGATAAATCGGCAAAAAAGAACAAAATATTCCCAAGCCTAAAATGGTAATGGAGTTCTCCGCTGTCCAATAAGTTGCTTCTAAAGGGTTCATAACAGAACAAACATATATGGAAAGAAAAAAGGTCAACCCCCAAAGCCGAACGAAAACAACTTGTGCTGGTTTCCAGCCAGCATCATACAAGTCCTTTGCAAAGTACATAGCCAAAGAGATAAGAACCCCTGAAACCACGGCACAGCCAAAACCAACAACAATCAATCCGTACGGCTGCTCACCTAGCCCTCCTCTAGCACTAAGCGAGTGGTAAG
The DNA here is from genome assembly GCA_023301565.1 of Oligoflexales bacterium. Classification (GTDB taxonomy): domain Bacteria; phylum Bdellovibrionota_B; class Oligoflexia; order Oligoflexales; family JALZUQ01; genus JALZUO01. The sequence continues at coordinate 2,454 of JALZUO010000067.1, read as the reverse complement.
CTAAAAAACTAACACCTAACATAATACCTAAGGAAGCAACCCAGTCGCGCATATTACTTTTTGCGTTTGGTCGGAGCCAACGACTAAAAATGGAGGTTGTAAGAGGGGTTACTCCAAGCGTAACCACGGAGGCTACAGCAGGTTCCAGAAACTTCACCGAAAAAATCGATGTAATCCAAACTACCAAACTAGCAATAGATAGCGCTACAACGTTCATCCGGTGTTTTAAAACCATCTGCCAAAGCTTTTTAAAATTACCCCGACCTAAGTTTAAAAGTCCGTAGGCAAAAAAACATAGCAGCCCCATCGCAAGAGCGAAGAGCATAGGTGGAAAACTCTGCACAAGCTTCCCAGCAGCGACATCTCGCGCCGCAGTCAACACCGCCCAACCGAGGGCCATTGCCAAACCTAGCGAATAAGAAGAATTTTCAAGTTTTGGTTGCATGGACTTTCTAACACTTAAATACAATAGCTACATATAGCCTACAACCACTCATCTAACTGCGTAGTGGAAAGTTCCGAAACATATGCGACTCAACCGGCACCGTCGAACGCGCATTGTATTTAGCTGATTTTTTTACTTTGTACGGGGTCTCGCAAGAGCCGTTCACGTCAAAATAAATAAGCTGCCCAATAGGCATCCCCGCAAATACCTTCACAGGTTTTTTAACCGAGATCTCGAGAGTCCAGTGATTGCAAAAACCAATATCACCTTTGCCCGCTGTGGCATGGATATCAATGCCAAGCCTACCTATACTCGACTTGCCCTCTAAAAAGGGGACATGTTTATGCGACTCGGTGTACTCTAATGTAACGCCTAAATAGAACTGATCTGGCATGAGCACATACCCTTCAGGTGGGATTTCAAAGTAATCTACTTCGTTGTGCGAGCTCGCATCCAACACTTCGTCTTTATACAAGGCGAGCGTCGACCCCAACTTTACGTCGTAGCTGTTCGAACCAAGTGCTTGCCTGTCAAAAGGTTCGATTACGATCTGTTTTTGTTCTACGGCTTCTAAAATGGCTGCGTCAGTAAGTATCATAGATGGAGGGTAGCGCTTATGTGCCAGACCGTCCAAAGGATTCTGCGGGCTGAGCAAATTCTAAACTGGTCAGATGCCGCCTGTAACTGCCGCCATTTATGCATGCTTAAGTAATAAGCATATTTTCACAAAAAACCTTTGGCGATTTATTAAATTCACGAAGCTAGTCACATAACTTATCCGTTTACCGTAAGCACGAGTATCTGGTTAAATGACAAATCAAACAAGAAGGAGTTCAAGGATGAAACAAGCAATCAGAATCAGTATGATTTTCTCTTTTATGGTGTCTAGCATAGCCCTAGCACAAGGTTTAAATGTAGGCGACAAAGCGCCATGCGTTGTACTAGAGCAACAGAGCACAGACGGCAGCCAAACAAAAGGGTGTATTCGTGACGTTTTAGATGAAGAGCACGCGTTCACTTTTGTAGAGTTTTTTAGCATTTCATGCGGCACCTGTGCAAAGAACCTCCCAGTTCTTTTTAGCCTAGCAAGTGAGCTTCAAGACAACGTAACGCTTCGTCAAATCTCAACTGACCGTGATGCAGATTCGGTAAAAGACTTTATTGCTGACAATGCAGATAACCTGTTTGGGCCTGTGGCTTTTGACAACGAAAGGCTTGCGACAAAGGCATACGGTGTAAGAAAAACACCTACTCTCTTTATCCTCGATCGTGACAACACAGTTGTTTACAAGCACCAGGGGCTCCTTAGAGACTCTGACGTAGAAGAGATTAAATCTATCGTGAGTGGAGAGTAACCGTGACTTTAAAGCAAGCACTTAAACTTGCCGCTTTGATCACCCTTGGTTCTGGCAGCCTCAGCTGCCAGAGTCCCCAAGATATTTCTCGCAGCAGAATCAACCACGTGGCTATGGATACAACGAGCGCCTTAACGGGCGAGCCGCAAGCGGTCATCACACCCTTTGCTAGTTCAAGTGGTACGAAAGGAAGCGCATGCAGCGTCTGTGCACATTAACCTTATGTTCTCTATTAGCATGGAACCTGAGCTTACAAGCTCAAACTCAGTTCAGGCTAAGTATCGCGACGCAAAACGCTAGCTCTTCTGGTTTGTCGCAAGAGTTTGGAATCATCCGTGGACCATATAGTGCTGAGTTGCAGTTTCTTGCCGAACGCATTGATCTCTCCGATTATATCCAGGTAGATGCCGGAATTTCCTCGACAGTCTACGAATGGGATCGCTTACAGATTTTAGATGAACGCGGAGAAAACCAAAACTTTGGAAATGAAGAGTCTACTTCTTTTCAAGGGATTTTGAATGCATCTTATATCCGAGGACCTCTGCAAATCAATCTGCAGTCGGTAATTCCGGTAAATGATACCCTTATAAAAAGCAGAGCCATCCAAGCTTCTGTTGGCTACAAGCTAAGAAAAGACACTTTGTCTTTGGAGCT
>JALZUO010000066.1 GCA_023301565.1 Oligoflexales bacterium | reverse complement strand
GACAGCGGGGAAGTCGTTACGCCATTCGTGCAGGTCGGAACTTACCCGACAAGGAATTTCGCTACCTTAGGACCGTTATAGTTACGGCCGCCGTTTACTGGGGCTTCAATTCAGAGCTTCGCCGAAGCTAACCCCTCCTTTTAACCTTCCAGCACCGGGCAGGCGTCACACCATATACTTCCTCTTGCGAGTTTGCATAGTGCTATGTTTTTGATAAACAGTCGCTACCCCCTCTTCTCTGCGACCCATCACGCTTCAGACGCGAAGTCTTACACGATCAGGGCATACCTTATCCCGAAGTTACGGTATCAATTTGCCGAGTTCCTTAGCCTTGTTTCACCCAATCACCTTGGTATTCTCTACCTACCCACCTGTGTCGGTTTACGGTACGGTCCAATTGTTTCATAGTTTAGCGGCTTTTCTCGTAAGCATAGGATCACTAACTTCAGAGCCGAAGCTCACCCCATAACGTCTCGAGATTGATTCCCCGTACTTAACAAAGGAACCTCCCTACACGCTTAGACCGGACACCAACTGCCGGCTTAGCTACCTTTCTTCACCCCCGCATCACTCCACGTTTGGGTACAGGAATGTTAACCTGTTTTCCATCGACTACGCCTTTCGGCCTCGCCTTAGGTACCGACTAACCCCGGACGGATCACCCTATTCCGGGAACCCTTAGGTTTTCGGTGAGCGAGTTTTTCACTCGCTTCTCGCTACTAATGCTACCATATGCTCTTGTAGTTCCTCCAGCATGGCTCACGCCACACCTTCAGTGGTATCTACAATGCTCCTCTACCACTTTTTAAAAAAAAGTCCATAGCTTCGGTGTTATGCTTTAGCCCCGTTACATCTTCCGCGCATAGTCACTAGACCAGTGAGCTGTTACGCTTTCTTTAAAGGATGGCTGCTTCTAAGCCAACCTCCTGGCTGTTTCTGCACCTACACAACGTTTTCCACTTAGCATAATCTTGGGGACCTTAGCTGATGGTCTGGGCTCTTTCCCTTTTGACTACGAGACTTATCTCCCGCAGTCTGACTCCCATGCTTCACTATAGAGGTATTCAGAGTTTGAGTGGGTTTGGTAACCGGTTAAGGCCCCTAGCCCAATCAGTGCTTTACCCCCCCTAAGAAACGCATGAGGCTATACCTAAATATATTTCGAGGAGAACCAGCTATCACCTAGTTTGATAAGCCTTTCACCCCTATCCACAGGTCATCCCAAAAGTTTTCAACCTTAACGGGTTCGGTCCTCCACTAGGAATTACCCCAGCTTCAACCTGCCCATGGATAGCTCACCAGGTTTCGGGTCTAATACTACGAACTATGACGCCCTATTCAGACTCGCTCTCGCTTCGGCTCCGGTGCTGAACACCTTAACCTTGCTCGCAATATTAACTCGGTAGCTCATTATGCAAAAGGCACGCCGTCACCCGCGAAGGGCTCCGACTGCTTGTAAGCACATAGTTTCAGGATCTATTTCACTCCCCTCAACGGGGTTCTTTTCACCTTTCCCTCACGGTACTATTTCACTATCGGTCACTTAAGAGTATTTAGGCTTGGAGGGTGGTCCCCCCAGGTTCAGACAAGGTTTCTCGTGCCCCGTCCTACTCAGGAATAAATCTAACATTTCAAGTTTTCGCGTACGGGATTGTCACCCTCTACGATGGAACTTTCCAGAACCTTCTGCTAACCATTCATGTCGTGATGATTTACCCTACAACCCCAATCCGAAGATTGGTTTGGCCTATTCCCATTTCGCTCGCCACTACTTTGGGAATCTCGGTTGATTTCTCTTCCTACAGGTACTTAGATGTTTCAGTTCCCTGCGTTCGCCCCATACAGCTATGAATTCACTGCACGGTACCGCCGAAGCGGTGGGTTTCCCCATTCGGAAATCCCCGGATCAAAGTTTACTAGACAACTTCCCGAGGCATATCGCAGTCTAACACGTCCTTCATCGCCTTTAAGTGCCAAGGCATCCACTATGTGCTCTTAGTAGCTTATTTTCCCACTAACTCTCACTGCAAAACATGTTTGCTGTGAGGTTAAATTTTTTCTTCACAGATTTTGTGTGATTGGAATTCGAATTTGAAACACTTTTCAGTGTTGCAATCTACTAAAAATTTGATTTCGTTAGTTTACTAGATGACTCTCACAAAAAAAGTCATCATCTAACGAATTGCATTTATATTTTGTTGTCAAAGAGCTTGAAAAAACTAGCCGGAGATATCTTTGCCAAAGCAAAGAGAGCCGGCGAGCTCCTTCAAAGCTGAATAGTAAACATGTGTTCGAATCATAGATTTTGTTTAACCTTGCTCACAATTACTCGTCTTAAACAAGTTAAGACTTTCTGTGCGGCCGTCCTTCTTCAAAAATAAGTAGAACTTACATTCCTTAGAAAGGAGGTGATCCAGCCGCAGGTTCCCCTACGGCTACCTTGTTACGACTTCACCCCAATCACGGCCACAACCTTGGTAGGCTGCCTCCTTGCGGTTAGCTCACCTGCTTCTGGTTATGACCACTTTCGTGGTGTGACGGGCGGTGTGTACAAGGCCCGGGAACGTATTCACCGTAGCATGCTGATCTACGATTACTAGCGATTCCAACTTCATGGAGTCGAGTTGCAGACTCCAATCCGGACTGAGACAGTGTTTTTCCGATTAGCTCCACTTCACAGTTTCGCGACGGTTTGTTTCTGCCATTGTAGTACGTGTGTAGCCCTGGATATAAAGGCCATGAGGACTTGACGTCATCCCCGCCTTCCTCCTGCTTAACACAGGCAGTCCCCCTAGAGTCCCCAACTTAATGCTGGTAACTAAGGGTAGGGGTTGCGCTCGTTGCGGGACTTAACCCAACATCCTACGACACGAGCTGACGACAGCCATGCAGCACCTATCCCAACGTCTCCGAAGAGAACCTTTCATCTCTGAAAGTAGCGTTGAATGTTAAACCCAGGTAAGGTTCTGCGCGTTGCTTCGAATTAAACCACATACTCCACCGCTTGTGCGGGCCCCCGTCAATTCCTTTAAGTTTTAGCCTTGCGACCGTAGTCCCCAGGCGGGATACTTAATGCGTGAACTCCGGTACTCAGAGGGTTAAATACTCCAAACACCTAGTATCCATCGTTTACGGCGTGGACTACCAGGGTATCTAATCCTGTTTGCTCCCCACGCTTTCGCTCCTCAGCGTCAATACACTGCCAGATAGCCGCTTTCGCCTCTGATGTTCCTCCTGATATCTATGCATTTCACTGCTACACCAGGAATTCCACTATCCCCTCAGGTATTCAAGACTTGTAGTTTTGACTGCAATTCCCACGTTGAGCGCAGGACTTTCACAGTCAACTTTCAAACCAGCCTACGAGCTCTTTACGCCCAGTGATTCCGAACAACGCTTGCACCCTCCGTATTACCGCGGCTGCTGGCACGGAGTTAGCCGGTGCTTCTTCTACAGGTACCGTCAAATGCCAGACGTATTATTCCTAGCACCCTTCTTCCCTGTCGAAAGAGATTTACAACCCAAAGGCCTTCTTCACTCACGCGGCATTGCTGCATCAGGCTTTCGCCCATTGTGCAAGATTCCCCACTGCTGCCTCCCGTAGGAGTCTGGGCCGTGTCTCAGTCCCAGTGTGGCGGATCGTCCTCTCAGACCCGCTACTCATCGTCGCCTTGGTAGGCCATTACCCTACCAACAAGCTAATGAGACATAGGCCGATCAATTGGCGGTAGCCGAAGCCACCTTTGCTAAATATAGATTATGCGGTATTAATTACGGTTTCCCGTAGCTGTCCCCCACCAAATGGTACGTTCCTATGCATTACTCACCCGTGCGCCACTCTACTCTTCCCGAAGGAATTTCACGTTCGACTTGCATGTGTTAAGCATGCCGCCAGCGTTCGTTCTGAGCCAGGATCAAACTCTAACGTTGAAACTGACTAAATCGAAAAACTAACTTTTTCTTGTTCGAAAACAACTAATTCATAAAAGAATTTAAAAAGTTTAGATCTCGAATTAGGTAAAACTTAACAAGTCTCTAAGAGACTTGGTTCGAGGCGTAACGCCCCTAGTTTAAGGATGCAATGCACCCTTGCTTCTAACTTCTCGGCAAGCCGATCGGTCTTCAGCATTGTTGTCGTCCACTCTCACTTACGTGAGGGCTTCGTGACACAAAACCTACTTCGTGATCCAAACACGCTGTTTACTATTCAGTTTTCAAAGAGCTCGGTGGAAGGTTATACATGCCAAATCGTCGCTTGTAAACAGTGAATCTTTAATCACTTGGTAGGTTGCATCCTATTTGGACTTGCCTTGTTTACGCGCGTTGTTTTGACTCCATCTCGGAGCAAATTTTTCGGATTCTTTCTTCTGGCCTGAAAGGCCGATTACTCGATGCGAAAAGCGTATTCGCCAACCACGAAGAGGATTTATAGATGATAGTTGCCGGTCGGGTCAACCCCTATCTAAAGAAACTGCCCCAAATACTGACATTTTGTTTCTTTTGTAAGCTATGGGGCCCAACTGACTCATTGGCCAACGCGTTTTTGGGGAGGGTCTGGGTAATTAGGGGCAATTTAGTTAGGCCATTTAACCTAGAAAACCCGTTGAAATTGGAAAAAGAGTTTAACAGGCTTTTCCTGTGTAACTATTCGATATTGCAGTGAAAATAACTGAGTTTCTTCACGTTTTTTCCATTCCATGCTAAGGTCCGGGTTTGCAATTTGGGATGAAGATCACCCCGATAGCCTACTCCAGAAACAAAAAGAACTGAGGCATCATTTGAGCGAAACGCTTACGACACAACAACTTGAAGACTTTCTATCTAAATGGATGCGCGAAGAAGACTTTGAAGACGCGCTCGATTTTGTTCAAACGAACAAGGTACTAAAGCACGAGCCGCATGGCCCCCTGATTAAGTCCTTTGTATCTGAAGGTGGAATCAGACCTCTTGTAGTTAGGCTGAAGTTTGGCGAAAACTACGCAAACGTGCAGTGGTATGAGTGTGATTGCCCTAAAAACCGCAAAGAAAACTTCCTTTGCGAACATATTGGGGCTGCGCTTTTAGACCTTGTAGATAAGCACCCTGAAGTTTTTGGCAACCTAAGTGCAAAGGCTCCTATAAGACCTCCGTCCAGTTTAGGCAGAAGTGCAGGTGCTAGGTTTGTAAGAAGAACCATTACAGGCAAAGAATCCACCGCTAACTTTACAAGCCTTTTAACCAAATCAGAAGACCATATACGTAAACTGCAAAGTGACCCGGAAAAGCCCGGCATCAAAGTCGAGGTCATGACCAAGGGCAACCATGAAACCATGCACCTTGACCTGGATCAATCTGCAACGTTTCTTAGGACAAATCCGCAGAAAAACTCGGCCAAAGTACACGCAGACTTAACTGCATTTAGGGGCTACGTAGTAAGAGCGAAAGGCGATGAAAAAGTTGTCTTAGAACCAGCTTTGGTAGCGCGAGGTTTTTCTAATAAGAGCAAGGCTGCAGATTTAGAAAACATGCATTTTTACCTTGTAGGCGCAGACGAAAACGCAGAAGAAAAAGAAAAAATTAGAGTCTTTCACGGCAAAAGCGGCAAAGAGCTACAATCTTATTGCGGCAATAAATACGCTTTCTTCCCAGACTTCGGCTACGTTCCTTTGGGCACTTCTTTAGGCTCAAAAAAGTGGCCTTCTATCGCTCGCAAAAAAACACTCGATGGCGACAAAACGGCAAGCTTTTTTATGGAAGGCTACAGAGCGCTTTTGTTGGATGGTTGTCTGTGCGTCGAAGAGAGCCTTCCGCGTTTTGGCGGCTCCCTATCGACAGAACTTGTTTCGTTGGCAGTAGAAGAAAGTGACGATAAGAACAAGCAGTCATGGTTTTACCTATCTCCTGAGTACCAGATTGACGGCGAAGCCGTGCCCATGACCGATCTTTTAAAGCATTTCCGCAAGAACAAACGAAAGTTTTTTAAGACAAAAAGTGGCTGGGCTCAAATCCCCGACTTGGTTCGTTCCTTTGATTGGAACCTAGACGATGAACAAAACCAGATACACGCATCTCCAATGGAACTCTTCCGTCTAAGGGCCAGCTTAGGTGAATACAATAACTTGGTTGGTAGTGCAGGCGTTCTTAAAAGTATGCAGTCTCTACATGACTTTAAAACTCAGGAGGAAGCGCCTGACCTCGCTAAAACAAACCTGAACCTGCGCGAATATCAAAGAGATGGCTACCAATGGCTATGGTGGCTTTACAGCAAAGGTATGCACGGCCTTCTAGCCGATGAAATGGGTCTGGGTAAAACCCATCAATCGATGGCAATCATGAGCGCTGCACGCTCTATCAACAACCACAACCACTTAGTAGTCATGCCAACCTCGGTTATCTATCACTGGAAAGATAGGCTCCAAGAATTCACACCAGAGTTGACCCCTGTTATCTACCGCGGCGGAGCCCGAACAAAGCTTTTGGACTCTATTAAACAGGGCGGGAAAACTGTTTTAACAAGCTATGGTGTAGCGATGCGCGATGCGGAGTTCCTAAAAACCATGCCCTGGAATTGCCTGGTACTTGATGAGGTTCACTACATAAAGAACGCCAAAACCAACACCTATGGCTCCTTGGCAAAAATACCAAGTAGGTTTCGCCTAGGTCTTTCGGGTACGCCGATTGAAAACAATCTTCTGGAACTTCGTAATATTTTTGACTTTCTCTTGCCTGGCTATTTGGGTTCGATGGACTATTTCAAAAAGAATTTTGTGAAGCCCATCGTAAAAGAGGCTGACGAAAAGAGCGAAGTAGAGCTTATGCGCCTGCTCCACCCGTTCCAAATGCGCCGCACAAAAGCCGAGGTTGCTAAGGATCTTCCAGATAAGATTGAAGATAAAATGTACTGTGAGCTTACACCTGAGCAGGCAACCACTTACAACCAAGTTCTTTCTTTGCAGGCTAGCGACATCGTCAAAAACCTAGAAGAGGAAGAGACCAACGTAAGCTACATGCATGTTTTTGCGGTCTTAGGGACACTCAAACAGCTTGTAAACCACCCGCTTCTAATCAAAGAAGGAAAACTCAAAGACGGCCAAAGTGGCAAGTTTGAGCTATTCAAAGAGGTGCTGGGGCAAGGTTTGGCTTCTGGGCAAAAGATTGTTGTTTATAGCCAGTACCTAAAAATGCTTGATATCATCGGTGATCATCTAGAAAAACAAGGCGTCGAGTACGTCAAGCTAACAGGTAAGACGCAAAACAGAGAAAAAGTAATTGAGCGTTTTCAAAACGATGAGAACACCAAGGTTTACTTGGGCTCGCTTCTGGCTGGTGGTATCGGTATCGACCTTACTGCCGCGTCACTTGTGATCCACTACGATCGCTGGTGGAACGCTAGTAAAGAGGATCAGGCTACTGACCGCGTGCATAGAATTGGGCAAAAAGAAAAGGTTCACGTTGTAAAACTAGTGACCAAAGGCACGCTAGAAGAAAAGATTGATTCTTTGATTGAGTCTAAAAAGAAGCTGTTTACCAAGTTTGTGGACACTAGCGGTGAAATGTTCAAGTCCTTTAGCAGAGAGGAAATTCTTGAGCTTTTGTCTGGCATAAAAGAACCAGGAGCGGCCGATGAGCAGCCAGCTGAGTAAAACAGACAAAAAAGACATCCCAGCTCCCTACAAAAAACCGAATGTTTCGTTCTTCGGGCGCCTAGGAAAAGCTAAAAGTGTCATAAAAACCGTCTTGCATCACAACAAGACGGTGCACGCCATCAACGAAAGACAAGGCAAATTCTGGTCTGTCGAGGCACAGACGGCTTATCAAAAGATAGCCCAGCGCGCCCTGAACGAGCTTGGCGTAAAGCATTCAGCTAGCAACGTCCCGTCTATGGAAAAACCAGTTTTAATGGTGGGCAATCATACGTCCTACATTGATATAGTCATGGCTGTCGCCTACAAGCCTACCGTCTTTGTCGCTAAAAAAGAGTTGGAATCTTGGCCTTTTTTGGGAAAATCCTGCAAGAACGTCGCAACGGTTTTTGTCGACAGATCCAGTAAAAAGTCACGCGCGCAAACAGCTGGGAAAATTGCAGATGCAATCCTGAAAGAAGGTAAAACGCTTTCGATATTCCCCAGCGGAACGACTTTAATGCGAGCTAGCGGAAGGTTTCAACGTGGCGCCTTTAAAATTGCACAAGAGTATAAAATCCCTGTCCTACCATTTCGAATAACCTACAGCCCTTGGAGGCTAGGTGCCTTCCTAAAAACCGATACCATCGTAGGACATATTTGGAACGTCCTAGGTCACAACGAACTAGAAGCACATATAGAATTTGGCGAAGAAACAGATATAACCGATTTTCACGCACAGTCCGAAGAAATCAGGCAGTGGTGTGAGGCTGTTTATCCATAAAGCTTTCACACCTGCTGGAGCCTCCACCATAGAGGCTACTTTAAGTAACACAGGCTCTTATCCTAGCCACGACCTTATCTTTACCAAGCTCTAAAAGCATTGGTACCAAGGGCGGAGAATCTTTTCTGCCGCTGGTCATCAAGCGAATCGGCATAAAAAAGTCACGTGGTTTGAGCTCATGCTCTTCTTTGTAAGCTTTGAGGCAAGCGTCGATCGCCTCTTCTTGCCAATCGCAGGCTTCGAGGGCATCTGGAAGAGGGCGGAACTTCTCCTGGAAGGTCTCTTTTTCCATTTTTTTCGGCAGAATATCTACATCTGTCAGGTCAAGCTCATTTACAAAAAAATAAGAATGCCTTGTATAAACTTCTTGAAGAGTGTCTAGACGCTCTTTAATGAGTGGAAAAACTTTTTCTAAGTCGCTCTTTTCGACGTCAAAACAAACGCCCTCAGGCTTGATAACATTTTTAAAGTTCTCCCAGAACTCACCCCACTCAATGTTTTGAATGTACTGCTGGTTCATCCACAGAAGCTTATCCATATCAAAGACTGGGCCACCTGCTTTTAGACCTGACAGCTCAAACTTTTCGAGCATTTCTGGCAGGCTAAAGATCTCTTTGTCGCCACCGTAGCTCCAACCCATCAAAGCCAAAAAGTTCACAAGTGCCTTGGGAAGAAACCCTCGGTCTTTGTAGTAAAGAAGCGACACGGGGTTCTTGCGCTTTGAGATCTTCGATTTATCTTTGTTGCGTAACAAAGGCAGGTGAACCCAGGCCGGGGTATCCCAACCAAAAGCTTTATAAAGAAGTACATGTTTTGGGGTAGAAGAAATCCACTCTTCTGCACGAATCACATGCGAAATTTGCATAAGATGATCATCTACCACGTTAGCCAGATGATAAGTGGGAAAGCCGTCTGATTTTAGTAGGACCTGATCATCCAACTGCGCTAGTGGGATCTCGACCAAACCGCGAATCCCATCCTCAAAAGACACGCTTTCGCCCTCAGGCACCAACATCCTTACGACGTACTTTTCACCATTTTTCTTTTTTGATTCTACTTCATCAGAAGAAAGACCTACACAATGGCGATCGTATTTGGGTTGCCTTTTTTCTTCGCGGCACTTTGCACGAACCTGGTCTAAGCGCTCGGCGTCACAAAAGCACGGGTATGCTTTTTCGCTAGCAACAAGCTGATCTACATATTTTCTATACGTATCTGTCCGCTCTGACTGCATGTAGGGACCACAAGACCCACCTTTATCAGGACCCTCGTCCCAAGTAAGACCCAACCAAGCAAGAGAGTCCAGAATTGCCTGCTGGCTACCTGCGTCAAACCGGGTTCTGTCTGTATCTTCTATTCTTAAAAGAAAACTGCCACCTTGCTTTTTTGCCAATGCATAGTTGAACAGCGCCGTATAGGCAGTTCCAACATGTGGGTCGCCCGTGGGCGAAGGTGCAATGCGTACTCTTGGAGATGGGCTCATATGCTTTTCCTTAACGGTCCTATCAAACTGCAAGCTAAAGGTAGCTGCGGGTTAATATAGCTCTGAGCCGCTAGTTTTAAAACAGGTAAAAAAAACGTTCTAAAAAAAATAGTTCATTGATATCAATTATTTACTGCAAAACTAAAAAGCGGCAGACAAACAAGTCTACCGCCAAATGCTAAACTCAAGTGTGTAGCCCCCAAACACATCTTTTTCAGTCCGGCGGTCATAAACCTTCACACCATCGATTTTTGCAACCTGAGTGGCAACCTCTAAAGAAGAATTGAATTCAACGACGTTATAATTACCTGCAGAAGGTAGCCACTGCTGATCCGTAATTCCCTGAATAGCTGCCAGCTGCTCTCTGGCAGGTTTTTGACCAGGTACAGGGGTAGCAGTATTTTCATAGCGGTAGGTAAATCTATACGAGTGAAGAAATGCTAGTCTCTTAAAATTAACCGTGGGAAAAACAGTACAACCAAGCTCACCTTCGTATATCTTATCTTCACCACCTTTACTCATAATTTCATATTTAAAATCTACACTCGTTTTTGAACCTTTGACGACAAAAGTCATAGACGACTGCACAGCACCTACGGTCGGAAAAATCACAAATAGCTCACTATCATCAACAGGATTCTTTGTTGTTTTAAATATGGCTGGTGAGGCTGAAACTGGGCCGACCAAAGGACCTTGATAATAAACTTTTCCTTGGCTTATAACTGCTTCGACGGATACTGTTTGAGCTCCATCATTTACCGTGACCTCACCCTTACAAAAATGAGATTGCGCATAAACCGCGGGCAACATAACTGTCAGGCTTAACACCAAGACCTTCAACGTTATCTTCATATAAAACCTCCTTAAAGTTACATATGATGAATCAAGTACCTAGTGGAAAGGCAAACCTGTCTTATTCAAATAGCTATAAGAAAGGTTTAGGGAATAATTCACAATTTAGGTAGTGTTTAAAAAAAAGAAAGCCTACGAAACTCAAAGGGCAGCTCTTTAGATATTTTGGCCCCAAGCATCTAAAAGAGGCAATGTATTTTCACTTAAAAAGGATTCTGGGTGGAACTGAAAACCCAAAGAAAAAACTTTTCGGCTACAAGCCTGCAGCTGTTTTTCTGCGACTAAAGCCATCACAAAGTCGTGCTCATCTTTACCAAGCACTGATCCTTGCAGAAACGTATCTGCAGCAGACACTGCCAGCGAATGATAGACCCCGGCAGAATTAGGGAGCAAAAACCCAGCTAACGGTGAGCTCTCCACAGCCGCTGCTTCCCAGTGCAGGTTAACCTTTGAACCATGTTGGGGTTTGGGGTGCTTTTCAAGCGTTGCGCCCATTTGCACTGCCATAAACTGCATCCCCAAACAAACGCCTAAAAAAGGTATCTTGCCCCAACACTCGGCAAGCCGAGCTTGCACTTTAGGGTATTGGCTCGGGCGATGTGGGCCTGGACCAAAAACAAGTGGGATGCCTTGCTCTAACGTCTTTTGCAGATCCAGCTCAACAAACTGCTCCCAGCTGAGATGATCGATAGCTACAAACCTGGTTTCTAGCCAAGCTAAAACATTGTTCGAAAAACTGTCGTGAAAATCAACAAACCGAATGGGTAAATCAGATTTAGCGGATCTATGACAGTTCATGAAGCCCTTGATCACGCGCTATGCTTTGCCAAATGAGGCTCAATGCATCGGTTTGAACCGCCTCTGATTGCTTGCCTAGCATTTTGTCCGCATCTGATTGCAGAAGCAACAACCCTTGCATAAGAGCAGCAGAATCGACCTTGCTTTCGTCAAGGGCATGGGCCCAGCCACGTTCTTTAAAACTTGCAGCATTTTCAACCTGATCTCCACGAGAGCCAGCAACAAGCGGCATAAGCAGCATGGGCTTTTTTAGGGCGAGAAATTCAAAAATTGAATTTGCTCCAGCTCTCGCAAGTACAAAATCTGAGGCAGCTAGTACATCTGCATATTCCTTACGTAAATAGGGAAAACTAATGTAGTTTGGATGACTAAGCTCTAAACCTTTACCTTCGCCGGTCACATGCACTACCCGAAACTGTGTAGCAAGCTGCTCGAAGGAGTCTTTGATAGCCTTGTTGAGCTTAACACTACCCAGACTGCCGCCCACTACAAAAAGAATCGGGTTACCTTCTTTTTTCCAACCTAGAAAACCAAGGCCCTGTGCGGGTTTAGCATCAAATATTGCGGGCCTTATGGGGCTTCCCACACACTCTGAACTAGCTGAAAAGTACTTTCTTGATTGCGGAAAAGAATAAAAAAATTTTTTTGTGAATTTCTGCAAAATTTTATTTGCCAGCCCGGGACTCAGGTCACTTTCATGCGAATAAGAGGGAATTCGCAGAAGCCATGCAGCCAAGCAGACAGGCACGCTTACGTAGCCCCCCTTGGAAAACACAAAGTCCGGACGCATCGTAAAAAGAACCCAAAGACTTTGAAAAAAACCAATGGCTACCTGAAAAGGCATCCATAAGTTTTTCAAGGACCATTCACGCCGCAGCTTCCCGGTCATGATCGTATGAAAGGGCAAGTCTTTTTCGAGTACTAGCTCCCTTTCCATCCCACTAGAACCTATATACCGGCACTCGTAGCCTTTATTTTGCAGTAAATCTGCAAAAGCCAAGTTAGGTACGACATGACCTGCTGTCCCGCCACCGGTTAAAACTACTTTTTTATTTTTACTCATACCTTTAATTAAACCCTACTCTACCGGCTAGTATACCGCCTAACGTTTTGCGAACTATTGCTTTTTTATGGCTGTTTTTTAAATACGGAATCTGGATCAAACTGTTTTTCGACAAAATTAGCAAGGCGATAGGATCCATAGCTTGACCGTATTTTCTTTTGGACTTCAGACCTTGTAGAGAGCACAAGGCCAGTCGTGCCGGAAGGACCATCTGCTGGATTCACAGCTTTAAACTTTGAAAAATAGTCAGAGATCACAAACGGATCGGCACAAACAAAGGTTCTAACCGTAGTCGATTCAGCTAAGATCAAGAACCCGTTCTTTTCGGTTTCTGGCTGTGGGAAATCCTTTATACATTGCAAACAAACCGTGGCTTCGCTAAGTGAACACATCTTTTTTAGAGATAAGCTCTTACTTAAAAGGTCCAAAAGCCTCGATTCAGTCAAAAGGTTTGTCTCGACCACGGAAGAGTACTGCGAAACATTCCAGCGCTCCACAAACCTGCTTAGCTGAGTCAAGTTATCTTCTGATAAAACACCTTCGCTCATCAATACATCAAACAAGTCTTTAAACTTAAACACAACCTTCCCTCTCTCAAATAGGGGACCAAAAGATAGCCTTTTTTTCATACCGTAATACAGAGTGATGGTTTTTAGGTGAAAACCTACTACCAGGTTTTCCATAACACCACTGCACATTTGGCTTAAACAAGCCCGCAGCTACTCGCCAAGTCAGTGTCGAGCAAAAACTGCGCTCTGCCGGGTTTGCAAGCTGATCTAAAACAATCTTTATATCGCGCTTTCCGTGTTTAACGTGCAGTGTTTTTTGCTTACCTAAGTTCGAAACAGATTTCACCTTATGGATCCAGTCAGCAGGGATTTTTCCAGCCAAGATGCAGCCTAACTCACCCACCTGCAGTCCAGCATAATAGCCTTTATATAAGAGTTTGCCCTGGTCTCCGATCGATATTGGTTCGATAAGGTGCGCAAACACCCCGCCTTTTTGCAGGGATTGCCCGTCAGCCTTGATAGCAAGCAAAGACGGCCCTATACCTGCCGATACTTCTAGGGCTGTTTGTTCTTTAAGAGGAGCCTCAAAAGCCAACTGGACAGCGGGGGTCAGGCCCGCCCCAAAAACACCCTTACTCTCTAGCTCATAGGTACCGCTTCGAGGGAAACAAGGCTCAAAAACCTCTAGAAACTGTGATGGAAGCTCTTGTGCCGGAAGAAACTTTGTCGTCTCGCATGCGAATGCAGCAAAACAAGCAAGAAGCAAAGCGGTTAACTCATGAGTTTTTAACATTATAGCTACCTGCTGCCTTCTTCCAATGGTTGTAGTCACTGCTGGAGGCGACACCTTTTTTGACCATACCGTCAAACAGCCTTTTCGCCTCTGCTAATTTACCTTGGGTATACAGCACTATAAAGTAATGTCTGCCTATTTCAGCGACATTAGGTCCAAGGCCTTGGGCTTTGCGTATCAATTCCGCTCCTTTGGCTCTATTACCGGACCGAAATAACAGCCAGCCATGTGAATCCATAAAAAACGGGTCACTTGGCTTTAGGGTACGAGCAATTGCTATTAAGCCAAGCGCAGCTTTTATATGATCAGGTGAGGCGCCGCGAGCGTTCAAGAGCCCAAGATAATTGTAGGCGTCGGCAAATTCCGGATGTTTTTGAATAATCCCTTCCATCACTCGTACAGCCTGAGCAATGCGGTTATTTTCACCGTACATATACCCTAGTGAGTACAAGGCTTCTGCCGACTGGGGAAAGCTCTTTACTGTTGCTCCTAGTAAGTCCATAGCTTGCTTAAGGTGACCTAAACCTTCTAGTGCGGCTGACTTTACCAGGGCAAACCTCAAGCCTTTATTTGCAGAGGATACTTTTTCTAAAAACTTCAGGGCTTGCTTCGAATTGCTTTGCTGCAAAGAAATATTGGCTTGACGAACTAACACCATATCGCGTTCGGACTCATTTGGGCTCGCCTTTGCCAGAACATCTTGCGCCATCGAAAAATTTCGATCTTTTTGATACCCATAAGAAAGCAGAAGCGCTTTGTCGACTCCTGAATCCATCCCAGAAAGAGCCGAAACAAGCGCCTGATTTGCCAAAGATGGTTTTGCGACAGACCAATAAAAAAATGCTTTTTGTAGGTAAAGTGAAATCAAAATAGGTGATTTTTTTGAAATCCTTGCAATAACACTATCAATCAAACCAATAAATTGATGGGCCTTTTGTTTTTGAACGTAGCTAGCCTTTAAAAAAGCAAAAACATCCTCATTGAGCGGGTCAAGAATGTATGCCTCGCGAAAGTAACCCTCAGCTTTTTTTTGCATTCCAAGCCTGCTCGCACTAAACCCTGCGAGAATAAAAGCGTCGGTTCGCCTCGAGTCCAGGTTTTGTGCCTTTTTGCTCGCATCTAGGGCTGCCCTAAAATCTCCTGCATGAAAACTTATTTTCGCATTTGTAATAGCAGCAACATAAGAGCTAGGGCTACGCCTATACCACTCAGCTGCATAAATGTTTGCGCCGGCAATATCGTTTTGACTAACATGCAAAAGATACAATTCTGCATATAGATCCACCATGGTTGGATCGTTCTTTAAAGAGTTCAAAAAAGACCGCTTTGCGCCGGCAAAGTCACCAAGCCTATGCTGCAGCCTGCCTTTGACTTTTAACAGATCCGCGCTAGATGGATAGCGCAAAAGGGCTTTTTCAAGAATACTTTGAGCCTCTTGATAGGAGCCTTTTTGAAAGTCTTTTGGAACGTCTTTCTGCATAGGTTTTTGTATGGTTTGTTCCATAACCCGCTCTGCAAGAGAAGAGGCTACGACCGCATCAGGGAAAAAATCGTAAGAAGCTCGAAGCAAAGAACTATTATCTTCTCTGTTGCTCTTTTGGTGCAAAGCTTCCAGGTACAAAGCACCTGAAAAAACCTTACGTTCAAACGGTGAAACACCCTGAGGGTTTAACTCTAGATTCTTTTGAGCAGTGGTACACGAGGCAAGCACAAACAGCGCTAAGGACCTGCAAGAAAAAAGAAACATCAACCTAACAACCAATGAATACCCTCCTGGTTTTCCTGGCTATAATATACTTTTTCAAGCGCAAGCCCAGATGCCGGCGCTGTCCTGCCGGCCTTGGTGCGATCCTTTTGCGCTATGATCGCTGCAATGCTACCTGCATCTCTTTTTCCTTCTGACACCTCTACTAGGGTCCCAACGATATTGCGGACCATCTGTTTTAAAAAGCCGGCGCCAGCGACTTCAATAGAAATTAAATTACCCGCATTCACAAGCTCGAGCTGATAGATCTCCCGAATCTTCGTTCGAGCCGCACCGTCTGAAGCTGCAAAACTTGTAAAGTCCTGTACTCCAACAAAGTCTGAAAATGCTTTTTCTAGCTCTTCAAGATCAAGGTTAGCAGGGTGGTGCCATACATATGGTGCTAAAAAAGGGTCGACATAGGACCTGCTATTCCAGATTTGATAACGGTAAAGCTTTTTAACTGCGTCTCGAACCACATGAAAAGATTCCGGTGGGTAGCCAATTTTTTTAACTGCGACGTCTTTTGGCAAAAGCGCCTGCATGCTTCGCAAAAATGATTTTGCTGAATCCATTTTCGAGCTAGTTGAAAAAGTGACAAAAAACTGTTTTGCATGTACACCGCTATCTGTCCTCGAACAGGCTAGGGTTTTGATTTTGGTATCTCCAAACCATACTCGAAGCGCTTTATTCAAATGGTCTTGAATAGTTCTACCTGAAGGTTGCGACTGCCAACCCTCGTAGTTTGTTCCAACAAAGCACAGTTCTAAAATATATTTTTTTGAATCCAAGTCTAACCTAGGTTTTTTATTCAAAATGTCTCTGCCACAAGTGAAAGACCAAAGGTGTTTCTAGAAAAATTTGCGCCTTCACCCGTTGATAGCTGGGCCGATATTTCGTAGTAGCCGCGTAAGTATATGTAGCCCAACTTAGCGGTGGACCGCATCGAAGATACTGCTCTTTGGCTGATGCCGTTTAAGCTTAGACTCGCCCCTAACCCAAATGTCACCCCATTTTTGCTAGCTTTAGTTACAAAAGAGTCCTCACCACTGGAAGCACCAATATCTCGAACCTCTCGAGCAAACAAACGTTCAAAAGCAAGCTTACCGTCAACGACAATTGTTTTTCTCTCAAAAGGCGAGTACCGCCCCGACACCCCTATTTGCAGAGGATAGAACTTAAGCTTGGTCTCTGACGCTGAGCTGTCAGGAATTACATTATCCACAGTTGAAAGTTTATCTACTGCCTTACCAGACTGCCTATACAAACCTACAGAAAGATGCACACCCAGACCAACAATCCAGTCAAAGGGTGTGTATTCAAAATCTAATTTTGGAAAAATATTGGTAGAGCCATAAATTGTTTCTAAAACTTTTCCGGTTTTTTCATCCGTGTATTGAAACTTCCCGACGCCTAAACCCATCCGAAGCTTTCCATACCTACGGTCGCCGTCATACACACCGCTAAACGCCTGTCTAGCTCGTTTCTCTTGAGTCCCTGCTCTCAACTTAGAGGTGGTGTCATAGTTAGAGTCGTCATACCAATCGTCATTTGCACGTGGCCTGCGATACTTTACACGCTCACGTTTTTGTTCCAGATCTATATCTTTGTCGTACTTTTCAGTCCTAGAGCCAGGCTTCCGTCTACGAAACTTCGAGCGTTCATCTGGCTTCTGGTCAACTGCCTTACGGAACTTTGTGCGAGGACGTTTTTCAAGGTCCTCTTTCAAAAGCTTCATCAATTCTTTTTGATCACGCGACAAATCTTCCTGAGCATGCGCCACAGATATGGCGCCTAGAACGAGCGTCAATGCTAATGTTTTCGCCAGTCGTTTCATATAACTTTCCTTTAAAATCCTTGGCTCACATATTTTACCGGATTTTCACCGCGAAAGCCTTAAAAGAATAAAACCCTTTCATATAAATGCTTACGTGATTCTTATGCTCTTAAGGCAAAATAAAGAAACAATACAAATTCGAAGGTCAAATCATGCCACTCAGTAGAAACACACTTGGATGCCTTGCAGCTCTTTGCGTTGCATTCTTCAGCGCTTCTCTTCACGCCCAGTCTGCCAACTCAGATTGGGCCATTGCCTATGCCACGGTTCTCAACGCAGAGTCGAACTACGTAAAAGCCATCGGCGAAGCACGCTTGGCAGCAGCGAAGGCAGGGCTGGAAGACGCCAAAGCCGCTCAGAAATGGCAAGAAGTAAGGCAGCTTGCTGCCCTAGTCACTCAGCTTGAATATGACCTAAAAGAGATGCGACGAGCACGCGCCAAGCTTAAGATAAAAATTGATAGAATTGAAAAACAAGGCAAAGCGACAAGTAGCATCAAGCTAGGAGGGGTCAACCGGGGCTCTGCGAGCGCACTTCGGTGGATGATGCGAAACGTGATTCCTGCAGCCACGCTGTTTAAAGCTACTTCTGAAAAAACCAACCATAGCTTTAGTGGTAAATATTTTTATTTTGCTAGTGCTCCAGATGCAGAAATTGAAGATCTCCGTGTTGAAGTAGTCGGTGACTTGATTTACTACGTCATGGAAAACCTCGTGTCCATGAGGATGTTTAGTCCACCGCACCTCGCCTTTTTAGGTTTTTTGACTTCTTTAGAAGAGTCGGCTCTTGAAAAAATCAAGAAAATTGAAAAGCAGCGCCAGCAAGTGCGTGACGGTACGATGGATATTTGGAACCCAGCCGACGCACCTGCCCATCAGGGCCCTCGGCCTGGCCAGCTACCCTAGGTTAGAGCCCACATTTGCTAAAAGCTGTAATACTTGGACTGCATTTGTCGCAGCGCCTTTACGTAGGTTATCCGCTACCACCCAAAACTGTACCGTTTTCGAAGTACTTTCTCCCCAGCCCAAACGTGCCCGGCTGACTAAAATCCCACCCTGGTGCTGAACCCTGCGGGGCGTTGGAAGCCAATCATAGTCTTTGGTTCTTTTGTAGCAATAGTGACTAGACCCTTGAAGGACCTCTTCAAGCTCTATAAGGCTTACAGATTTTTTTAAATCCACAAACAAGTTTTCTGAATGCCCATAAAAAACAGGAACCCGTGCTACAGACGCCCTAATATCCAAAGTAGGCAGTTTCAGTATCTTACGGGTTTCCACAACCATTTTTACTTCTTCGTAGCAATGTCCTTGTTCATCTAGCGTATCAATAGCTGGGATCACATTAAAGGCAAGGGAGTGCTCCCCCAAAGAGTCATAAGGGGCTTCTGCTCTTACTTCTTTAGCCAATGTGTCAATCTTTTCTTGCCCAGCGCCAGACACGCTTTGATAGGTAGCAACGCTGACCCGCTCTAAGCCAAAAGCACTCTCTAGATCAGCTAATGGTGGAATCATTTGAATTGTCGAGCAGTTTGGGTTTGCAATAATTGTCGGTTGAGCGAAGCTTTTTAAAACTGCACCGTTCACTTCTGGAACAACCAGCGGGTAGCGGTCATCTCTGCGCCAAGCCGAACTATTGTCTACTACCCAAACGCCTTTAGCGGCTATCTGCTCTGCGTACTGTTTAGAAAAACCAGAGCCAGCACTCATCAAACAAACCTGCGTCTTTGCTACCTCGCCTAGATCGTAAATCTGTACCTTTATTTTTTGCCCACGAAAATCAAGCTCGACACCAGCAGAGCGAGCAGAGGCAAACAAACTCAACTGATCAGCAGAAACCTCCGTGCGAGACTCAAGCTCTTTGAGGATCGTACGGCCGACAGCTCCTGTGGCCCCTATAACTGAAACCTTCATGTAACGCGCACTCCTTTATTTTCCTCGGCTGAACTTCCGAAAAAGTAATCTGGACCAGGATTTTCAATCATAGACTTAAAGTTATTTTGAGAAGCAGCACCCCAGAAATCTAGCAAAACACTAGACCAATCTTCAGGTGAAACAACCTTAGAGGATTTTGTTTGATAGGTAGCAGCAACCGCTTCGGGGCTAACCGAGGGCAGAACCGTGCAGCTTTTTAAAAGACCTTCAGCTGGTGTTTTAGAACTTAGCTCTCCGTTTTCACAAACCAGCATTTTTTTGGCTGTGATTGGTAGTCCCCAAGGCTTGTCGCAACCGCCTATCTTATCTTTGTAGCTGTTTTCAAAGCAATAAGCCCATAGCTCTTTTAGCCCATAGCCGTATATCTTAAGCTCAGCTGCTTTGCCCGAACCCTCAAACCCGGTCGAGCCACACTGCAAGCCGCGTGCAAAGGCTAGGCTAAGCTTTATTCCGGTAAAACTTCCGGGGCCAATATTAACCAGTACACTCTGGGGCCGCCCGAATGCTTCAAAGTTTTGGGTTATTTCACTAAAAAAAGAGTTGGCGACCTTACCTGCGAGCTTTTCGCTGTTCCACAGAACACTTTGATCTACCACACCTGCAGCGCGGACCCCCCAAAAGGCGGCGTCTAAACAAAGAGTCCAAGGTTTATGCATATACGAGCTCACAGACAGTCAAAAATCATCCGCTGGCTCTTACTTTCCTACAACAAGGCCAACAATATCAGCCCAATATCTACTTAAATCGTTGGAAAAAACAATGACAAAAAGAGAAATAATCACTGCAAAGCCAAGTTTCTGAAAGTTTTCATAGCCTTTGACACTTAGGCTACGCCCACGGATAGCCTCGAATGACAGCAGCGCCAGGTGCCCGCCGTCAAGAGCTGGCAGAGGGACCATATTGACGATCGCCAAATTGATGCTAATTAGGGCCATCGCAAACAAAAAGACCCTCCACCCCATTTTAGCTGCATCTTTTGCAACATTGGCAATAGAGATGGGCCCACCTAAAGCTTTGAGCGGAAGCTTTCCAGAGATCAACTGCCACAAAGAAAAGCCAATGTCTCTGGTTTGTTTTGCCGTTTCTTTCGCACCAAAAACAGCTGCTGAAAACGGGTTTGAAAACCTGAGGAGGTCTGCTTTGGGGATCTCAGGCTCGTACAAGAACTTGGTAGCAAGAATGTTGTAGGTAACCCGTCCTTCTAGCTCCTGCCGGTCGATGGCTTTGGTTTTCAGAGTTTTTGAAACTGCAGTTTTTGAGCTACTTCCAGCAGGGATGATAGTTGCTACCACAGACTCTTTATTGACTTCTTCTAAAAGAGAGCTCAGATCGTAGAGGTTGCCCACAGGCGTTTTTGCAACAGAGACTATATAGTCTCCTTTTTTTAGCTCTGGGTTTAGCTCATCTTTGTCGATGACAAGCTGCATATCCCGGATTCCAAGCGATGACAGCTCCGAGCCTAAGACTACTTCCTTTATGAGTTTGCCTTTAGATGCAGTATCAACGGAGTTTACGACTGCGGCAATTTGATTTTCAACGCCTGCAGCTCTGTTCATTGCAAAATACTCTGTGAGCATCGCATTTAAATGCGGAAAAGAATTTACAGGGTATGCTTTTCCAGCAAGCTTTAGCTGGCTGATACGGTCTCCCGTTTTAAAGCCAAGCCTATCTGCCCGTGACCCTGGCAAAACATAAACAACCGGAGCGATAGACCCCAGGCTGATCCCAACCCTTCCGAGCTTTCCCTTGCGCCCCAACCAGTCTCTAGCCTCGACAGACCCGGGTGTAACTTGCAGTACCTGCGTTTTTATTTTTGGACTCTCGCCTTCGGCTACCCACAAAGAGGTTCTGGCTACAGAAACTTCGAGTTTTTTTTCGGCTGACTTCGAAATGATTCGTACCATTTCTTGCCATGTATTTACTTTGATTCCATCAATGTCGACGATACGATCACCAGGCAAAAGACCATATTTTTCTGCTGCAGAACCCGGAAGCACCTGCCCAACCATAGCAGGAGTTCTGTTCACCCCGCTTAGGCCTAGAACCGTAAAAATAGCAAACGCTAGCAATATGTTTGCAAACGGCCCGGCAAACAAAGTTGCTGCTCGCTGCCAGCGCGGAGCCTCATGAAAAGCTTTACCTTTTACGTGTGAGGTGTCTTCGAGCTCATTGCCGTAACTACCTAAAAACTGCACATAGCCACCGAGAGGCAATGGAGCAATTGAATACTTGGTTCCGCCTCTGGTAAACTCCATAACCTTTGGACCAAAACCAATCGAAAAACGAATGACGCCAATCCCACACCATCTCCCCACTAAAAAGTGGCCTAACTCATGGATAAAAATAAGGCTGCCAATCATGACTAAGATTGCAACTAATGGGTACTGAAAAAAGACTTCCATTTCTATCCTCTACCTTCGCCTAACCAAAAAATGACAGCGACAATGCAACAACCGGCACAACAAATAACAAACTATCTATACGATCTAGCATACCACCATGCCCGGGCAGAATAACCCCAGAATCTTTGAGGCCACTGGCACGCTTGAGGTTGGACTGAACCAGGTCTCCAAACTGCCCCAACACGCTGATAGCAAAGCCCCAGAACAAAACAGACACTACCGTCATCTCTCCTAATGCAGCGGCAAGTTCGCCTTTCATTTGGGAATAAAACACTAGAGCAGACAAAGATCCGATAAGAACGCCCCCGAAAAAACCTTCCCAGGTTTTCCCTGGCGATACCGTTGGAGCAAGCAGTCTTTTACCGATCGATTTACCTACAACATAGGCCCCCGTGTCAGAAAACCAAACAGGAACCAGCATAAAGAAGACTACCTCGAGACCAAAGGTGTTGTAGATTTCCCATAGTAAAATAAACGGAATTAAAACATACATACTAAGCGCACCAAAAAGCGTAAATGTGCGGCTAAAGCTCTCGGGAGTTTTCTTGCGTGCAAAAAGCACTAACCAGAAAAAAATGGATACAGCCCCTAAAGAAGCAACAGTGCTTTGTAGCCAAACCCAAGCTAGAAAACTCGTTACAAGACCAATCGCCATAAAAACGCGGGCAAATACACAAAGCGACTTCTTTTCGGTAGACAAACATCCTAGCCATAAAATTTGCGATGTTTCATACGCGCAAACGCCTAAAACAACTGGAAGCATGAAATCCATAAAATACGGAACAAGCCAAAACCCCAAAATCAATGTGGCTAGCACTACTACTGTTGTGATCAATCTTGACTTCATATTACCTCGCACTGTTCACTTTGCTCCGTTGCTACCGCCTGCCTTCCACCGTATCTTCTTTTGCGCTTTGCAAAATCAGAAAGTGCTTGACCCAGTTCGTCTTGCGAAAAATCAGGCCAAAGGGATTCGGTAAAGTATAGTTCTGTATATGCGGACTGCCACAATAGAAAGTTAGAGAGTCTGCGCTCTCCGCTTGTCCGGATAAGAAGATCCGGATCAGGGATTCCTTGAGTAAAAAGATGACTTTGCACCAATGATTCGTTGATTTCAGGCAAAGATACTTTGTTTTCTTGTACGGCAAGTACGATCTTTTTTACAGCTGCGACAATCTCATCGCGCGCACCATAAGAAAGCGCAATCTGAAGAAAAAGTTTATGTTCATGCGCTAGCTCTGCCTCTAGTGAATCCACCGACTCTTTGACTTCTGGATCTAAGCGGCTTAGATCACCCACGAACTTGACGCGAACACCTTTGGCTTTGAGCTCTTGACGATATTCTCTGATCTGGGCCACTAGCAAGTGAAAAATAGCATCCACTTCTTCTTGAGGCCGTGACCAATTTTCAGAGCTAAAAGCAAACAAGGTTAGGTATTTGATACCAGCCTCCCCTGCCCACTCAAGAAGCTGGCGGGCTACGTCAGCGCCTTTTTTATGGCCCTCTGCCCTAGTGACTTTATTTTTAGTAGCCCACCGCCCATTGCCATCCATCACGACGGCGACATGTACTGGTGGGTTTGCTTGCATAGGTTGACTCCGTTATAGTGCGCCGGTGCGCAGAACAACCGTTATTCTACACCCTGCCCGCAACATTGCCACATGAAGTGTTAACGAGAGGTCACCCCTAAGATGCTGATATTAGCTGGAAATAGCCTATCCCCGGATGGCGGACTGCCGCCACAATGCGCCTCTTGGCTAAAGGCCGCTGACGTCGTTATATTCGAAGAGGACAGAGGCGCACGCTCAGCCCTAAAAAAAGCAGGCCTACAACGAACCTACCTTAAGTGGAACGAACACAAAGACCCAGGGACTTGGGAAGAGCTGACAAACGCTCTGACCAGCAAGAAAACAGTCTTATATATGTCTGATCAGGGCATGCCCGGTACAGCAGATCCTGGATACAAGCTCGCAGATTTTGCGCAGATAAACTCAATACCTATCAAGGTTCTGCCTGGACCCACATCTATATCGGCGGCCATAGCTGCCTTCCCTAAAAACGTGCGAACCTTCTTTTTCGGTGGGTTCCCGCCGCGAGACAAAGCAGCACGCAAAAGGTTTTTGCAAGCCTGCAGCAAAATGGGAACGCACTGCGTTCTGATGGACACGCCTTATAGGCTTGGCGCACTGCTCGAAGATATAAAGGCGGTCTACGGCGGCAAAAGCAAAGCACTGCTAGCAATGGATATAGAGATGGAAAGCGAAGAGTTTTTGTATAAGAGCATCAACGAATTGCTCGATAAGAATTTAGGCAAAAGACTTTTTGTCATCATTCTGCCTAGTACGTTTGAGCGTCACTACTAAAGAATCTAAAGATTACAAAGTTTGCTCAATCCAACCTAAAAACTGACCTGGACCAACCAGCCCCGTACCATTGGTCCAGCATCTGAACCATTTTTTGCGCTTTAGGCTCTTGTGGGTTTGCAAGCGCTTGGATGTAACGCCTTGAATTATCCAGATCAAACCTCTGGTAGGATTGAGCTTGATTTATAAGGTCTACACTTCTAACAATAAATAGTTTAAGAAACTCCTTAAACTGCTCGTCGTGTTCAACATCGCTTTCGCCGGCAACCGCTACAGCGACGCCATAACCAATAAACTCTCCGAGCCCGTCAATAGATCCATCAAACGTTGGATCTACACGTGGCGCCTGATTGGTTTGCAGCTCAGCAATGGCAACTTTTGCGCCATAGTAATAGGCAACCCATTCGTCCCAAATATAGAGCGGAGTATCTTCAAAACTTGAATTATCAAAAAAATAAAGCTGCATACGGTAGCCCGCCAAAGACTGTGGCACAAACTGCGCAACCTGACTCTTTAGAACCCGAGGGTTTTGACATTTACATAAATGGATGGCCTGCAGTAATGATATATAACGACCATGGAAATGCTGTAAGAATCGAAACGGGGGCTGCTTATATAAGGGACGAAGATAAATTTGACTACAAATACGCTTCTGAAATTTTTGCGAGCTATAATGACAAAAACGCAT
The DNA here is from genome assembly GCA_023301565.1 of Oligoflexales bacterium. Taxonomy (GTDB): domain Bacteria; phylum Bdellovibrionota_B; class Oligoflexia; order Oligoflexales; family JALZUQ01; genus JALZUO01. Next base: position 78,523 of record JALZUO010000066.1, on the reverse strand, counting down.
CAAGAAAAAATCAGCTCTTCCACCTAAAGCCAGGCATCTACTCGATCGATTTACAAAAAAGCAAGGACCTAACAAAGGAAGAAAAAAACAAAGAAACTCGTTTTACACACAGAACATATTATAACAACAACTTACATTCTCAAGAACTTTACACTTGGGAGGACATACAATCTAGTCGTTCCGTAAGATTTAAAATGACGATGATGGCAGAGCAGCCAAACAATCAACCTGCAAAAGAACTAGAGTTGCGTTTTACATGTGAAGCCCGAGAGTTTAAAGAGGCACCACCCAAAACCATACCAACCGCCTACACACTAGAAGACTTTGAAGTGAACTTTGGCGACAAGCCAACCTTATTGCAAAGTGTCGAAAAGTAATTTTTTCTGGTTTTGATTGGACGTCCTTTTCAACGCAAATATTGCATTGAATCAAGGCTTAAAGCTAGAGATCTGAATATCCATAAGATTTAGGTGACCGGCTATAACCTGCAAAACCGTTAGGTGATTTATACCTTCAGGACTTTTTGGAGATAGGTGCATAGCAAGCACAGCTCCATCACAAAAGCGGCTCATATTGTTTGAGGCGCTTTTTACGTCCTCTGCTCTAAAGGAGTAGGAACTCAAACTACACCCACTCTTGATATCAGCGGAAACATCACCAAAAAAAACCTTTGGCTCTGCCAAGCCCTGTGTAGTTATCTCTACAACCTCTATCAATTTCTGGTCCAGGATATAAACTAGATTTCCTGCAAGACCCATACTTTCTATATTGTTACCGCCGCGACTAACTTCACTTTGGCTCAGAGCACTGCTCGCTTTGTCAATAACTCTAAGATGGAAAATCGAGTCAAAATCTGCAGCTGGATCCGGAAACTCAGTGTAAAGAACAAGCCGATCACTGTCTGAAGTTGCATTGAACACGGTTATCGAAGAATCAAGCTCATAAGAAAAAATTGTTTCGCTCTTATCTATACTAAAAACGTATCTTGAACTACCGCAATCTCCCCAGAGGTGTAGATAGCCATCGCCACTTCTAAGAGAGTTTAGAGACTGTTTTTCAGGGCAAGAAGGAACCAGGTTTTTAAGCTGAGAAAGCCTGTTATTTATCAATAATTGATTTGGAGAAGACAGATCACTTACATCCAAAGATGAATCAAACAGAAACCAGTCGATATCTACTAAGCCACTAGCGGGTGAAACCATTTCAGCGGTAGGTGCAAGAGTTTGATTCTCCACATTAAAGTAACCGACGAAGGCACCATCACTAAGAAGGCTTCCAGTCGGGAAAAAATCCACGCCTAGAACAACCTCACCACTTGGAGACACAGCTACTTGTGTGCCTTCAAATTGGTACTTATTCTCTCTGGCTCTTTCATTGTCTTCAACTATATATTTACTACCAGACAATGCAGCGCTGAGAGAGTCTACAAAGTCTTTTTCGTGTCTATACTCGACTTTGTCGGTTGCAAAATCATACACCGTATTTAAGTACTTCTGCGGCAGTATGTTGTTAGCTGCATCAACAAGCCCTGCCTGCTGAGAGTGAACCTTGCCGCTGCCTATAAATGAAAGGAAATAGGTTTCACCAAAACTCAAACCAGCATAACCAGGTGCTAAATGATCAAGTTCTATAACGACACCAAACACCTCTGATATAGGTCCTTGCGGCAGTATTTTTTGATGTTTAACCTGTTCGTTTTGAAGAACAAACATAACCGATGTTTCAGCATCTAAAAAGTACTGTCCAAACTGCTTTAAAAAGACTTTGGAAGAATCCGAAAGTCCAAACAATACTTGCTCAAGGATGTTATGCAGCGCACCTTCAAACAGCCTATTTCGTTCCCTGCGAAGGATCATATTTTTTAGAACTACACTGTCCTCAGATATATCGGCTGAATATTCACTCAAAACGACTTGGCTTCGGATAGATCTAGTGGTCCCTGCCCCATCTAAACCTATTGTAACAAGATCGAGGTTCAAAGATGCTCTGTCTTGGCACTGCGTCAAGTCAGCGCAGGTTTGGTGAACAGAAGCTTTCATAAAATAATAACCACCCTGATTGCTACCAACAAACTTAGAGTGAGAGTGTCCAGCAAAACCACTTGAAGACACTGTAGGTAAGACAGCGTCCAGAGCATCCACAGATGCATTTACAGTAGCAAGAGAGATTTGATCAAACTTCGACCCAGACAATTTGACTTTAAATACTCCAGTAGTGTCTTGAACTACAAAATACTTCTCACTTACCGGGGTGTCTTCTGCAGGGAATTGCAATACGCGAGCATCAGACCCTAGGTCAAGCTCACTGGAGGTAAACAAAATTGTTGAAACCAAAAAATGTACACCCACAATTTTACGATTCTGCGCTGGATTCAAGGCATACCAAAGGGTTGCTCCAGAATCTGAGCATTCTATTGTAGGTAAAAAGGATTGCGCTGAACCAAAACCTTTTAGAAACTCGCGGATATTTAGCAAAAGTCTGTTGTTTAAAAACCCTCCAATCGCGGGGCTACCAGCAAACCGGCGAAATAAACTGGAGCCAGACTTCCCTCTAACAAGAGAGGTACCATCAAAGAAGTAGTCCCATTTTTCAGAAGAACAGGTAGCCCGAGGAACTAACGTATCCACAAGCTCCCAAACTGGCTCAGGGTCGACGACCTCTAACGAAAGAGCTGGTTTATCTGATGGGTTCACAAGCCCTAGACTGTCAGGAGCAGTACTGCCCAATGTTCTCAATTCTAGAGTGTTTCCACCCCTGACACTTCCGAGTAAGCTAACGAGTTTAAAAAAACGAACTTCATCTTCTTCCACTTTTACTTGCTGCGCTTCAGCAACCTCACCACGGCAATTGAACCTTACGCTTTGAAGGTTTGTATCTTGGACCAAGTATCTAGTTTGAAACTCATTTTGGTCCAACTCTGTAATAGATACACTAGCCGAGGCGCCAGTGACCTCAGGGGTTAAAAACCTTAGGTTTACAGCCGGGTCAACTCTTTTTGCCAGAAGTTCCTGCTCACCGTCAAAATAAGTAAACGCACATGTGACTACCCTAGAGTCCTCACTTGGGCCATCATCAAAACTTCCAGAAATCGCAGAGTTATCAAATGTAAGGTTCGCTGATGTTACCGTCGTTGGTACTGTCGGCTCTTCGAAAGCACCGTCGAAAGTGTTATCACAAGCTACTGCGATACCCACTGCAACAAAAAGTACGGTAACGGCTCTTAGATCACGATAGATTTTAGGGTTCCATTTTCTCATATAGTATTGATCGGTATTTTTTATAGAATACCAAGACACCTTACTAAGCAGATGCAACTACTAGATAAATTTAATTACTTAGATAAGCAAAAATTCTAAGCTAAATGCCCACCCCTGATTTCATCGTAGAAATCCGGCCAAGGCGCTACCTTATACTTTGAATATAATCTTTAATACCAGGCACATACGCAGAGACCACTTCTTTAATCCGGTTAGGCATCATTTTTCCATCAACTAAAAAATCTTCTTGAGCAAGGCGCTTACACTCCGTGGTGTTTTCTTGGCACAAAGGCTCTAAAGAGCAAAAAGGCACTTTGATCTGGCGTGTGAGGGCAAGGTTGCGGGCGTACACACCGCCGAATTCTGTGGGCGCGCAGGCTCTGCTTATGTAAGTAGATAAACCTGCATCCAGGTGTGCTTGATTCACAGGGCTAACCCCTGCTGATTTATCTAGAGCTCCAAGTATCGACTTTGAAATGGCTATCGAATGATCAAGATCTTCCGTAACTAGAATTCTTAGAAAATCAATTCTTTGATCTTTTTTAGACAACTCCCCCTTCATAAAACTACCCGGAACAAATGCCATGCTGTAGTTTTCGTGGCGAGTACCCTTGTTAGTATGATCTTCATTTCTTTCTTCGTGAATCGCATTATAGTGCAAATCAAGCGCAATATGCGGGCGAAATTCATTGATCCTATCAATCCGTGTTTGAAAGTCAGCGCGGTTGTAAATCAAACTAAACTTCTTAGCAGTTGATTATTCGTCTTTCCACCAATCGGAAACTGGCTTTTTTAGAGGCTTCATAGCAAGCTCAAAACCTGACTCGCTGCCCTTTTTGTTGAGCCACTTTCCAGACGCTTCGTCCTTTTTACCAAGCCAAGAAAAAAAAGTATCTCCCATTGCCGACACACCGTAACCAGGCCTTGTGATCAGGACCTCACTGGCTCCGCCTGCTTTTAGCTGATCTCGCAGCAGTAGTGCTGTCGCATAGTTCAAGTTGCCCTCATTGAACCTTACCTCTCGCTCTAAAACAGCGCCCTTAGGGTAGTGGATATAACGCGCTTCGATGCGCTCAAACTCTGTCCCTACCTCGCCCCCAATATGGCCAGGATCCAAAGCTATCCTAAGGCCTCTGAATGGCTTATTTTCGGTTGGCTTCAGATCAGCATACCTATCAGGGTTAGGTTTTGGTTTGGACCCGAAGCGAAACTCATATTCAGCAATTCCTTTTTCTTTGTCCTCACCGCTAGCAAACATCTGAATGCTATTTTCTGAAAGCATGTAATAGTCTTCCAAGAGAAGGCGATGCGTGCTACCTGTCTTTGGATCCACTCCTGCTTGAATCATCATATCTTGCAACCGCTTCGCAACAACTTCTCTCGTCATTGTTTCCTGGTAAAAATCTAGCTCAGCAAAAGATCGCTCCACACTAAAAAGCGCAGCCGTCCTAGGCTTGCAACCAAAAAAAAACAAGCGAACTGAGCGCAATTAAAATCAACTGTGAATGCAAAACACACCTCATCTAGGCTAGAGTTAGAATTTATCTTTCTATTCTACATGATTTTTCTACACAGAACGTATCTGTATCGCAAAGCTGAGTCAGCCTAGAGAGCAAGTAACAGAAATCGATCTTTTTGGCTCAAATCCCTGAATGGCTTTACATTGGAGAATTGTCCGAAGAATACTTTTTGAAGCTGTTTTGATTGCAGGTGCCCGTGCTCTAGAAGAGCAAAACCTGTTGGCGTCAAAATTTTGGGAAACAATTCCCTAAACCGCTGGTAGTAGCTAAGGCCGGTTTCGCCACCGAACAAAGCTAAATGTGGTTCGTGCACCAAAACATTCTCGGCCAGGTCTCCTCCGACCTCGCCGTGTGATATGTAAGGCGGGTTAGAAACAATCAAATCAAATGCTTTATTACCTTCTGCGTCAGAAGAAAAAACATCTACTTGCCGAAAGTTTGGTTTGCAGCCGTAGGTTTCTGCATTTTTTGTTGCGACTTCTAGCGCTTTGTCACTCACGTCCCAAGCTTCGAGGTAGGCAGCAGGGTACATGCGGGCCAAGGCAATGGCCAAACAACCAGAGCCTGTACCTATATCTAATATTCTTTGCGGCGACCTGTCTTGGCTTGCTAGCCCAAGAGCACCCCATTCTTGCCCAACGATATCGGGCATCAGTTCGGTTTCAGGGCGTGGGATTAAAACATCTTTGGTCACCCAAAGGTCCAGCTCTCTAAACGAAGCAGACTCTACGCAATAGGCATAAGGTAAACCCTTAGCTAACTGAGCTTTGATTTGTTGAAGGTAAGCTATTTGTTCGCCAGCAGCTAAAGCAGCCAAACGCCGATCTAAATCCAGCAGTTCTGCATGCTGTAGATCTTTAAAAGCTAGCTCTTCTATATTTATGTACTTAAGCACAGAGGTCAGTGCTCTTGGTTTTTAAGTAGTTCCGCTTGATGGCTCGCACCCAAAGCATTAAGAACTTCGGTCATTGAGCCTTCCATGATCTCAGCAAGCTTATACAAAGTCAGATTGATACGATGATCTGTCAGCCTACCTTGCGGAAAGTTATAAGTCCGGATGCGCTCGCTGCGATCCCCCGACCCTACCTGGCTCTTTCTATCAGCGCTGATCAAGTCAGCTTGCTCTTTTTGCGCCTTTTCAAACAGGCGAGTTTTCAAGACCTTAAGAGCTCTATCTTTGTTTTTATGTTGCGAACGTTCGTCTTGGCACTCAACCACCAACCCCGATGGCTTGTGAACAATACGTACCGCAGAATCTGTGGTGTTAACATGCTGGCCACCTGCGCCAGATGCCCGAAAGGTCCCAATATCTAAGTCAGACGGGTTGATTTCAATATCGATATCTTCAGCTTCGGGAAGAACAGCGACCGTACAAGCACTTGTATGAATCCTACCTTGAGACTCTGTCACCGGAACACGTTGCACCCGATGCACACCGCTTTCAAACTTAAGCTTGCTAAAAACACCCTCACCACGAACCATGGCAATCACTTCTTTGTAACCACCGTTTTGGCTATGGGTAGAACTCATCGGCTCTACCTTCCAACCTTGATTATCGGCAAAGCGTGTGTACATCCGGTACAAATCAGCTGCAAACAAAGCCGACTCTTCCCCGCCAGTACCCGCGCGGATTTCAATGAGGATATTCTTATGGTCGTTTGGATCTTTGGGAAGAGATAACAAAATAAGCTCTTCGCGCAAGGCTTCTGCCTGTTTTTTAAGGCTAGCGACCTCTTGCCTGGCTAGCGCAGCAATCTCCGGGTCGTCCTCGGCTGCCATAGCCTTTGACTCTTCCATCTCGGCTGTAACTTGCTTGTATTCGCGAAACTTCATAACTAGAGCTTCGATGCTAGCTCGCTCTTTTGCGATCTCTGTCAGTTTTGACCCTGACAGAGTGCCACTAGCAAGGCTATCTTCGAGCTCTACAAATCTTCGATCTACTGCTTCTAACTTATCTAACATAACCTACCCCTAAAGAAACCAACTTCAAACAAAGCAAATGGATTCAAGAAATAAGTAGCTAACCGTTCATTGCATCTAAAAAGCTAGCGTTGGTTTTGGCTTTCAGCATTTTATCAGATAAAAATTCCATGGCATCAATCACGCTAAGCGGCTGAAGGAACTTTCGCAAAATCCATACGCGGTTAAGCACATCTTTTGGCAGTAAGAGCTCTTCACGCCTGGTTGCAGACTTATTGATGTCAATTGCAGGATACAACCTTTTTTCGACAAGCTTGCGGTCGAGATGAAGCTCCATGTTACCGGTACCTTTGAATTCTTCAAAGATAACCTCATCCATCCTAGAACCTGTATCGACAAGCGCCGTGGCAACAATGGTAAGTGAACCGCCACCTTCAATGTTACGCGCCGCACCAAAAAAACGCTTTGGCTTATGCAAGGCATTTGAGTCAACACCACCAGAAAGAATCTTACCAGACGGAGGAACCACAGAGTTATAAGCACGAGCAAGCCGCGTGATGGAATCAAGCAAGATGATTACATCATGGTTATGCTCTACCAGTCTTTTAGCTTTTTCGATGACCATTTCGGCTACCTGCACGTGACGCTGAGCAGGCTCATCAAAAGTGGAGCTTATGACTTCACCACGGACGGTGCGTTCCATATCGGTGACCTCTTCCGGGCGTTCGTCAATTAAAAGCACGATCAGTTTAGCTTCTGGATGGTTTTTAGCTAAAGCCGTTGCAATATGCTGCAACAAGACGGTCTTACCTGTACGCGGCGGAGCCACGATCAATGAACGCTGACCTTTTCCGATCGGAGTAAGTAGGTCAATCACTCTGGTAGAAAACAACTCCCTGCTACCTTCAACCTCCAAAGAAAATTTCTCCATCGGGTAAAGAGGCTTAAGGTTGTCAAAAATAATCTTATCAAAATCTAAGTCTGGACGTTCTTCGTTTACGGTCTCGACTTTAAGAAGGGCAAAATAACGTTCGCTTTCTTTCGGTGGTCTAATCTGACCGGAAACCGTATCACCAGTCCTCAGGCCAAACCTGCGAATCTGCGAAGGCGAAACATAAATATCATCTGGACCTGGTAAGTAGTTGTAATCTGGCGCCCTTAAAAAACCGAAGCCATCTGGAAGGGTTTCTAGTACACCCTGGCCATAAATCATCCCGCCGCGCTCAGACTGCGTCTGCAATAAAGCAAAGATCAAATCCTGCTTTCGCATATTTCCAGCATTATCAATTCCCAGCTCTTTGGCATGACTAGTAAGCTCTTTAATGCCCATATTCTTGAGGTCACGAAGATTGACTTTTGTTCCTGCCAAATCCTTGTTGCTAGCTTTCGCTGGGGCGTTGGTTGGCTGGTTCGGTCGCTTGCCAGCTCGCCTGCTCTCAGGAGCTTTTTCAGACGTTTTTTCAGGGGCGTCTTTTGCGGACGTTTTTTCAGCTGGTGCAGGTTTTGTTTTACTTGTCGTTTTTTTCTTCGTGGCTTTTGGAGCAGCCGGTTTGTCAGTAGCCATGGTTTTGGAATTCTCCTGGTTGGGTTTGGAATATAAAAGAGTTGTTAGAAAGAATGGTTATAAGCCTTTAATGTATGAACTATGTGTTTTTGAATGGAGTACAGATGAATAACGAGTGACCGGTGTTGAGCCTGTCGAAGCCGAATGACTTCTTAATGATCAACGTTAATATTTAGGCCCCTGCTTGTCAAGTACTCAACAAAGACCGGGGCAAGCTATTTGACTGGCCAGGCTAGTTTTCCACAGTCTCAATATTAGTTTCAGCAGCAGACTCGTCAACAACCTCAGCTGCAAAGTCGTACCCAATCGACTCGCTAATCAAGACCTTCTGGATCTGCCCGAGCCTATAGTTCCCACCCTGAATGTAAGTGATGCCATCCACTTCAGGGGCTTGCCGAGATATGCGGGCCTGGATCAATAGGTCCGACTCGTCCGAGACCTTTTCGATGACTGCATCAAAGGTCTGGCCAACCATACTCTGGTTCTTTTTAAATACTATTTCTTGCTGAGCCTGCATGATTTGATCACGCCTTCTCTGCTTTATGTCCTCATCAATTTGCTCGACCATTCTTGCAGCCTGGGTACCTGCCTCTTGGGAATAAGCAAAGCAACCAAGGTGGTCGAGCTTTTGGGCTTTGACAAAGGCTTCTAGCTTTTGAAAGTCCTCTTCGGTCTCTCCAGGAAAACCAACCATGACGGTCGTACGGATAGTCATGCCCGGGACTTTCGCGCGCAGCTTTTGCAGCACGGATTCTATCTGCTCAATACTAGTGTCGCGCCCCATACGCTCAAGCACAGAGTTCGACGCATGTTGAATCGGAATATCCAGGTAAGGAAGAATTTTGGGTTGGCCCGCAATAAAGTCTATAAACTCGTCACTAATGTTTTCTGGGTACATGTAAAGCATGCGTATCCAGCGCAGGCCCTCTACTTGCACAAGGGATTTGAGTAGACTAAGCAGGTCTTCGCCATCATCTTTATCTCTTCCGTATGCAGCGAGGTCTTGTGCAATTAGGTTGATTTCAACCACACCTTGGCCCACAAGTTTTTCGACCTCTGCCCGCACCTTTTGTATTGGCCTAGACCTTAATCGCCCGCGAATAGCTGGAATAATGCAAAAAGCACAGTTGTGCTCACAGCCTTCTGCAACCTTGACGTAGGCAGATGTTTTGGTGAGCGTATTTACACGCGGCAAATGCTCGTCATATATGTAATGCGTACGCTTGGCGTACACAGGTGTTTTCTCACCTGCGGGTTCATTTTTATTGCTATGCAGATATCCAGGAAGCTTTGCAAATTCATCAACACCTACAAAAAAATCAACTTCTGGAAGAGCCGAAGCTAGCTGCCCTTTGTAGCGCTGCGACAAGCATCCGGTCACAACAAGCTGCATGCTGGGCTTTTGTTTTTTATGCTCAGACATTTCAAGAATTGTGTCGACACTTTCTTCTTTTGCAGACTCTATGAATCCACATGTGTTGACGACGATAGCATCTGCCTCAGACTCGCTTTGGGTAACTTCCCAACCGTTTTCAATGAGTGAGCCGAGCATTACCTCTGCATCTACTTTGTTGCGTGAACAACCGAGAGAAACAAGGTGCACCTTAGGAATATTGCTTTCAGAAATTTGCATGGGCGGGTATCAAAACCTATATCTATTATGAGGTTGATATAACACATGCTTAATAAATGAGCTAACAGGAGTTTTATAAAATAAATCCACCTATAAACCATCGAAATAAAACACTTTTTTGCACAACTTTGCTTGCAGTAGACGCAAACATAGTGCACGAAGAGCTACACAGGCAAAGACTTTTACTGGCAGCCTCGGCTTTCTTGGGCGCAACTTGCAGCGCACCTGCCACACTGCAAGTATCGCTAAAGGCTTTTACTGCGTCACTCGATGAAACTTTTACGAAATTAAAAACACGCTTGGCTTCCTTGCCCGCTAAAGGGTGGCTTCGCGTAAAACTTAGCTTCCCGCGAGAGAGCGCAGCAGATAGCTACGACCTAACCATAGAGATAGAACAAGCTTCTCAGCCACCATTGGAATTCAAAGCAAGCGAAAGCATCTTGCTAAAAACAAAAGTAGCTTCGCCAGATCTTTACCTTAACAGTTTCTGGAAGCCTGCAAGTTACGCTTCGCGCTGGGAGCTAGCGAATCAACAAGAATGTTTGTTTGTGGACAAAGCGGGGTTTGCATTAAACACAACAATTGCTGCAATTGTTTGGGGGTCTTTAAAAAATGAAAAAATCAATTCTTGCTACAGCTCTACGCCGCGTAAAGGTGTCTTAGAAAGTACTTCCATAAAACATTTGCAAAGCCAGGCTAAACATCCGCTTACCCCGCGATACAAGGTAGCAATGCTAAGCGAGCTAGAATCTGCCGACTACATCTGCATGCTAAGCTGCATAAGAGGGTTTAGGCCTGGATACTTAGCAAATGCTGCGGCGGCACAAGCCAAAAACTCTTCTGTGGCCGCAAGCCAGCTGCAAAAAAACTGGCTTACTGCAATCAGTACTTAGCGAGTATGGGTTGGTTTTTCTTTGGTTGCTTCTAGGGGCAAATTCGGCGCCACTACAGGACTAGAGACAACTTCTTTCACAGAAGCGTCAGGGTCCATTATTTGAAACCGGGTTGAAAAATCACCGTAAGATAAAATAATTTGTTTAGCTTCTTTGGTTTTCGGATGAATCAAAATAGGAGCACGAAGGTTTGCGGTCATATCATGCGGGTCTTTGGGAACCGTGACTACGACTCTTACTTCGGCCGAGTCGCCTTCTTTGATAGCTAGTCCTTCTAAATCACCTTTGGGAATAGAAAATTGATATTCAGGTGCAATATGCTCAGGCTTGATTACTACGAATGCGAGCTTGGGGTCTTCGAGGCTTTGTAGCCATTCAAAGGGAGCTTCTTCTTCGCTCACATACAAACCAAATTCAAGCGTATCCGGAAAGCCAATCAACCCTGATTTGAACTTCAAAACATTATCTTGGCTAATATCGATCTCACCAAAACGTGAAGTCTGAACCTTTAATGCATTTGGTTTCGCTGTCATAGCTTTCCCTAACGTCTCTGTGACCAAAACCGCCCAATCCCTGAGTCAGTTTTTTGAAATTTTCTAAACTTTTCAATTCTTAGGAAAACATATCTAATAGAGGAAATTGTGGCAAGTGATAGACACACAGAACGAGCAGCCGGTTAGGATACGGCTCTAGGAGTCTTCTGGTTCTGGTTTTTCTGGTGCTGACTCGGTGCGCCTGCGCAAAATTCCACCAGCTTTGACTAAGCTAGTTCGAGTACTTTTACTCGCAGCCGTATTCTCATCTTGGATTCGTTGATAAACTTCTTCGCGGTGAACAGCCGTCCCATGAGGGGCTTTGATACCAAGGCGAATTTGCTTGCCTTTGATCTGCATCACGACAACACGAATGTCGTCTCCAATCGTGATTCCTTCACCTACTTTTCGCGTTAAGACTAACAATGTTGTGGCGGACCTTCCTTATGTCTAAACCCATCTCACAGCGAGATATTGCAGCTGTGAGCGTTGCTCCAAATGCTAGAGAACCGGTTTAGCAGGTTTTCAAGGGGAGACAACAAAAAACCTGAAATCCGTTAAATAAAGTAAAGATTACTGCCTATAAAAAAGACATATCAGTATATACCGTGTCTACCTAGCTGCTCAGCTCAATATAGGTACAAAAGCTGAGCCTGGTCGTTTGGTCAATCAGTCACTTCTTTTGCAAAAAATATACGCTGCTAATTTAGCACCATGACATTATCGAGCTCGTCTTCAATGGACTTCATTTCTGATCTTCTCGACTCTGAGATTTCTTCTGCAATCAACGACCGGGCTTTTTCGAGCATGTTCTTCTCACCAAAGCTAAGATCTTTCGTTCCACGAAGAGTGTATAAATCCCGCAAGACCTCTGCTACGTCCTTTGGTTCGCCGGTTCTTAGCTTTTCGTTGTATTCTCTATAACGCCTATTCCAAGTCGTCACGTTCACCTTTTTGGGTCTCTTTAGGATTTTAAACACGTTCTCGATCTCTTTTTCACTGATCAGGTGACGCATGCCGGAACGCTCAGCTGCAGGCCCTGAAGTCGGGATCATAAGTGTCGCCCCAGAGGAGATGACCTGAACTACGTAGTAATCCTGCTTGAACCCACCGATATCTTGGCTTTCGACGCCTCGGATCACGCCTACGCCCTGAGCTGGGAAAAAGGCTTTGTCGCCCTTCTTAAATTTAGTTAGCTTCAATTTAGCGTTCATATGCGATCTCCTCCGGTTAGGGGTGGAAGTATGCTCTGTAGAACCTTAGCAGCGTTTAAAGCCACGCTGAGCTCTGTAGGGCGATTTATCAAGTGCTTATTTTTATACCAGTTTCAACCTTTTTTGTCAATGAAACCAAAAAAGCTAGGAGAATTCCGTAGGTTTTGGTAAAAACCGGCGGTTGCCATAAGTAAGGTAGATAAAGAAAAAAAGAGAGAGATTCGACAAGATGAGTAAAAAGTACGACTTCGAAAACATCACGAAAGAATTCCGCAAAGAAGACAAAGACTGCGGCGGTGCAGGTGCACAAATCGCTATGTTAACGCATAAGCTTCACCACCTAAACAAGCATTTCGAAACAAACAAAAAAGACCATGCTTCAAGGCAAGGTCTTATGAAGATGGTAGGACGCAGAAAAAAACTTCTCGCTTACTTAAACAAAAAAGACCCGGAGACATTTGGCAAAGTAACAAGTGCTTTGCAAATCCGTGTCAAAAAATCCTAAGACCACAAGAGCAAACTACCTCCGAACGTGCAGCTTTTTTTTAATAGAAAAGAGCTACAGCATTGTTTGGAGGTTGTGTTTAAACGTGTCTACTGCTGAATAGCTGTAGAGGCCCACACACTCCAAAAAAGTATTTAAAAGAAAGAGAGATTTTATGTCGTTAACAAAAACCGTTCAGATCGGTGGCAAAGAGTACAAGTTTGAGTTGCAGAAATATGCAAAACAAGCTGCTGGCTCCGTGATGGTAAGTTGTGGAGGCACGCAGGTGCTTGTCACAGTTTGTGCATCTTCATCCGCAAGAGAAGGCCAAAGTTTTTTCCCTTTAACTGTAGATTACTTTGAAAAGTTTTATGCTGCAGGACGTATCCCGGGTGGTTTCTTCAAAAGAGAAGCAAAACCAACCGAAGGTGAAACTCTTACAGCACGGTGCATTGATAGACCTTTGCGCCCGAGCTTCCCTAAGTCTTACATGTGTGACACGCATGTGGTTGCCACTGTTGTCTCTCATGACAAGAGTGCACACCCTGCAAGCCTAGCTACCATTGGTGCGAGCATGGCTTTGATGATCAGTGACCTTCCTTTTGATGGCCCGATTGCTGGACTGCGCGTTGGGATGAATAGCAACGACGAATTCGTTATCGATCCTTCTGAAGCTGAGCTAGAAAAACTCGACCTTACAGTTGCAGCAAAACCAGGCGCAGTATTGATGGTTGAGGCTGGAGCAAAGTTTCTTAGCGAAGAAAAAATAATCGACGCGATCGATTTTGCTCACAAAGAAATGGAACCATTGTTCGATTTGCAAAATGAACTGCGAAAAGAAATTGGCAAACCAAAAAGAGAAGTTGAAGCCTCTGAGCTTCCGGCTGATGTTTATGCAGAAGCAGAGTCGTTCTTAAAAGGTAAACTTGAAGATGCAGTAGCTGTAAGCGAAAAGATTGCACGCGGCAAAACACTTAAAGCCCTTTCCAAAGAAATGCGCGCAAGCCTCAACCCAGATGGCGACGCTGCTAAGGCCGAAGTTCTTGCTGATTGCTTTGATAAGATCAAATCTCAATATGTTCGTCAGATGGTTCTAAACCAAGACGTTCGGATGGACGGCCGAAAGCTAAACGAAATCCGCCACATTGCATGTGAAACCAATGTACTTAAAAAAGCTCACGGCTCTTCTCTGTTTACAAGAGGTGAGACTCAAGCACTTGGCGTGATCACGCTAGGCTCTTCAGATGACGCCCAGAGAATGGATAGCATCCACTTTCAGGACTATCACAGGCGTTTTATGCTGCATTACAATTTTCCTCCATTTAGCGTTGGCGAAGCAAGACCAATGCGTGGACCAGGCAGACGTGAAATTGGTCACGGAAACTTGGCACAAAGAGCACTAGAACAAGTTCTTCCAGACAAAGAAGAGTTTGGTTACACGATCAGAGCGGTTTCAGAAGTTTTAGAGTCAAACGGCTCATCTTCAATGGCGACTGTATGTAGCTGCTCGATGGCGATGATGCAAGCTGGCGTACCGATCAAAGCCCCTGTAGCTGGGATTGCAATGGGACTGATTCACGAAGGTGATAAGTACCAGGTTCTTTCCGATATTCTTGGTGATGAAGATCACCTTGGAGACATGGACTTTAAAGTGTGTGGAACCAAAGACGGCATCACTGCGCTTCAGATGGATATCAAGATCTCAGGCCTTCCAAGAGAAGTTCTTGTAAAAGCTCTTCATCAAGCAAAAGATGGGCGCCTACATATTCTTGAAAAAATGAATGCCACCATTGCTGGAACAAGTGAACTTAGCGACAACGCACCACGTATCTTCACGGTTAAAGTCGACCCAAGTAAGATTCGTGACGTCATCGGACCAGGTGGGAAAAACATCAAGCGCATCACTGCTGAGTGCGGCGTCAAGCTAGACATCGGTGATGACGGCATGATCAAGATCGTAGCTCCATCTACCGACGAAGCAGAGCTTGCAAAAAAAGCGATTAGAGAAGTCGTTACAGAGCCGGAAGTTGGCCGCGTCTATCTTGGAACAGTGATCAAAGTCATGGACTTTGGTGCATTTGTTGAAATCAAGCCCGGAACAGAAGGGCTGGTTCATATTTCGCAGCTAGACCATAGCAGAGTCGAAAAAGTAGAAGACGTTGCTAAAGAAGGCGACGAGATGATGGTTAAGCTCATTGAAATCGACAAGCTTGGAAGATTAAAGCTTTCTCGCAAAGAAGCTCTAGCTCAAGGAAAGCCAAACTAATGTTTGAGTTAAAACACGAATCAGGGCATGCGCCTGTTTATATGACCGAGTGGAGTGCTGGTGCAGACCTAACTGCCAGAGAAAAAGCGGTGCTACAACCTGGAAAAGTTGTAGCCGTGCCTACAGGCGTCTGGATCAAAAGCATCGACACAAGTGCGTTTACAGACAGCAAGTACTTTGAGCTGCAGATCCGGGCGCGTTCCGGCCTTGCGTTCAAGTACGGCATCATGCTGGCAAATGGCGTAGGAACGATCGACGCAGACTACCGCGACGAGATAAAGGTTCTTTTGCTTAATACCGGCAGCGAAGCATATGAGATCGGCATCGGCGAGCGTATCGGGCAGATGGTGCTTGCAGAAGTAAGCCGTATTCCAGGCCTTGAAATCCGCGGCAAACGCAGCGGTGGGTTTGGGTCTACAGGTAAAAGTGTTTCTGCTGAAAGCTAGAACTGCTTCCAGTGAGATAACGAAGAGACCCAGCTGCTTTAGCTGGGTCTTTTGTTATAGGTCAGGGTTTTTTGAGATATTTTTTTGCGCAGCTTTTCGTAGGTTCCCACACAAAAGAGCTAGCGACCCCAAATCGGGCTAAAAAAATGCTGCATTTTTAGTATTCGGTTTCTTTGCTTAATAATCTTACTAATGAGCAATAGGGAGCTGACGGTTCGAAAGTATTGGCCTGGTTTCAACTTTTAAAACCTTGAACATTGGTTTGCGCAAACCACCTGCATCAATCTTAACGCCAATTTCCAAGTCACCGGCTTGTAGCACATTGCCAGCCTTGATATCTAAATAAACTTTCTTCTTTTCGCCAGCGAGCAGCTTAAAACCGCTCAATTTTTTTCGAAACTGTAAGTGCAGTTGTTTACCCGAAAGATTCGTAAGCTTTTGAAAGACATTGTTGACCGGCTTTTTACTCTTATTCATAAACTCTATCTCCAAAGACGCACGTTCTCCAAGCTCCAACCCTCCGTCTTTGGTTTTGCTTTCAGAAACGAGCTTATAAGAATACGCTAAGTTTGGCTCTTTCACTGGCGCAACTTTTACAACGACATTTTTTTCTGCTGACTTCATCGGATCGACATCCGTGGCGACGCCTAACTTCAGGTTAATTTGGTTGTGTGAAAAATCACCTGGGACGCGGATTTCAAAAAAACCCGATACAACTTTACCCGGCTTATGAGTGCCGACTAAATGCTCTTGTGTAGAGTAGATCTTGCCGCGTTCATACAAGTAAACGGAAACCCTAGACCCTGCGCTTGTCCCCTTGTTATGGATTGAGTACGGGATCTTTACCCACTTACCCGGGTTAGAATAAATTTTAGGAAGCCCTAGCTTTACGACTGGGCTATACTGACGATCCCTAAAGCCTTGTTCAGCCCAATGAATTCCGATAGCTTTTTGAAGTGCTATTTTGCTTTTCTTGGCATTTGAAGATACGGCGTCTGCAATCTGATTCTTTTTTGCACCTAAAAAGGAATCTGCACTAAAGCTTTTATTTTTAGTGTTGTACTTAGAAAGCAAAGACTTAGCTAGCGACAGCTCGTGGTCTTTGTTTGATCCGGGCTGCTTGTAATAATACGATGGAAAAACCGAAGGAGTCGAGCGTGTAAAGTTCCGACCCAGCTTAAGACGCTGTGCATTTAGGAGAGTATTTTTACCTTTTATTCCTGCATACTCTAGCCAAATATCAGGAACAATTCCTTGACCTTGAATCTGGTTCTTACTCGGGGTGAAGTACTTGGCGATAGTGATCTTCATGGCCATTTTCCCAGGAAGCTCAAAGATGGTTTGAACACTGCCTTTGCCAAAACTTCTTTGGCCAATTACAACAGCCCGATCATGATCCTGCAGAGCCCCAGCAAGAATTTCACTCGCAGAAGCCGAGTCCTCATTTAATAAAACTATGATTGGAAGGGCTGCAAACCTTTGGTAGGAAGATGCAAATTCAATCTCTTCTTCCGTACGACCTTTGGTGATGACAATGTTTCCTTTGTTTAGAAAAAGGTCTGCAACCAGGACAGCTTGATCTAGAAGCCCACCCGGGTTCCCTCTTAAATCGAGAATAATGCCAGATAGTTTGTCGCCAAGCTTGCGCTGGGCATGGTTAAGGTTAGCTTCAACATCTTCACTTGTCCTGTTAGAAAAGTGTTCTAGATATATCTTTGCTATATGACGGTTGTCACTAACTTTTTCTAACGTCATGTCCGTAGATGAAACGTCAATTTTCTTTCTGTGTAAAAATATGTTTTTGGGCTTCAGGGAATTTTTAACTAGAACTTTCAATTCGACTTTTGAATTAGGTGGCCCACGCATTTTTTGTATAAGATCATCAAGCTTGAGCCCATATGTATCAAAACCATTGATGGAAATTATACGGTCACCTTGTTTAAGGCCTGCTGAACTTGCTGGGCTTCCGTCAATCGCCTTAATAACAGTAAGTACGGAATCCTGAACGCCAACCACGATCCCAAGACCACCAAAACTACCCTCAGTACCTTCGATCAGTTCACGATAAAGTTCCGGACTCAACACAACCGAATGTGCGTCGATCGACGCTAGGGTTTCGTTAAGTATGTGAATGACGGCACCATTGTGACTTTGATATTGTTTTTTGGACCGAGTGAAAATCTCTGGAGCATTGGTATCTAAAAAAGTTGCCGCTTTGATTAGTATGTTGCTAACACGGGTAACACTTAACTTTTTAGGTAGAGGTATTTGATACTTCTTAGAGCGAACTTCTAACCAAACATGCTTTACCGAAGACCTAGCAGATACATCTGCATAGGAATTTAGGGTTTCTACAAGTTTGCCGAGCAAGAACCTCTCAGCACCTTGTTTTTTGTCAACGTAATAAGCCGAGAAGATAGATACCACAGAGTCTACGAGTAGAAAGTTTGAAAACCGTCTTTCGGTGAAAGAAAAAAGGGATTTAGCGTTGGTAAGAGAGACAGCAAGCCGATCAAACAAACGAGTACTAGAGGCAGAACTATTCGGCCCGACGTGCTTTGAGCTTATGCAAAGCAATATACATAGTAATGCTGTTAATCGTGTTGCCTTCAATCTATGGCCCCCATATCTTCTATCTTTTCGGGGTATTGTCTGTTTCTGTAAAACCCCCTTTCTATAAAAAACCTCAAATAATTTTGGCTTTTTCGCAAAAAACACCGAAAACCTAAAGATTTCCAGCTAAATACCGAAGAGTGGTTAAGAGCAAAAATGAATGAAAGGGGGCCAAGTGTTTAACCTAAGGTACCCGGTATTAACCCTCACGTTTTGCATAGCCGTGTCTGGGCAAAGCATGAGTGTCCTATTAGATACAGAGTCAGGCCGCTTTGAATCGGCCTACGAGACTGTTTTCAGCGACAAGTATCACCCTAATAGCCTTGCTGTGATTTCCTGGAGGGCCGAACACCCTGAAACCAACGAAGTTCTTTTCCTATCTTCTGTATTCCACCTTCAGCAAGCCGTGAGAGCAAGCAATGAGCCAGTGAGAATTCACCACCTAAGAGCTGCAAAATCGACCATAAAGAAAATTCAGGCAAATGGCAGCACCTACTTCGGCAGATTAGCCAATGCGCTTCTTTTGCATAAAACAGGCAAAACCCAGGACGCGCTACAATCCTTAACCGGTAGCGGGTCTCTCAAAAAATACGGACTCGCTTACTATGTTTCTTTGTATTTAATTTTAAAAGACACATCCTCTGTAGACAACGCCAGAGACTATACGTTAGCTGTTTTAAATGCGCACAAACAGAAGAAAAAAACATCTCAAAAAATTAAAAAAGTAATAGCCGTGTTCAAAAACCATGAACGTCGCAACATCTTATCCAAAGAGAAGTTTCAAAGAACGATCCTAGCAAACCGGGTAAACAAAGCCTTCCTAATGGAATTCACTAAAAGGTTTCGTCAAGAAACTGTCCAAAACCAACAAAAGTACTACCAAATGTTGGTTGAACTCATCTCCTTTCAATCTAACTCTAGTTTGTACGAGTTTGCTGGAGATCTTTCATTTCACCTAAACCGCTTTGACGCTGCTGGAGCCTTGTATGGAAAATCACTAAAACTAGAAGCAGAGAACGGTGTCGTGCTACACAAGTTGGGCTTAACCTGCCTTGAAAAAAGCAACCCCACTGAAGCGCAAAAACACCTTGCTAAAGCGCTTTCTCTGCGGGCAGAAGACGCATCGATCAAGTACAGCTTGGCCCGTGCGCTTGCCCTACAAGGCAAACTCAGTGAGGCCGAGTACACTATGCGTCAAGCTTGGTCTAAATGGCCAAAGTCACGAGAAATGTATCTAAAAGATCCAGATTTAGAAAATCTTAGAGTTTACCTGCAAAGCCATCTAGTATCGCACTAAGACCTGCGCTCGTATAGATAAACACCTTGATTGTCCGAAACAAAACCTTGAGAGGCGGCTAACCACTTGTCCGGACGAACAGAAAAATCCTTCGATTGAAAAAATGAAGGTGCGTCTTCTATCCCCAGCAGTAAATCAATGGGTAAGTGCTTGAAATTGTATTCATAGCCTGGCTTGCGCCAAGAAAACTCTGGATACATATCAAAAGTAGCCCTAACCAGAGCTAAACCAAACTCAAAACCCGGAAACCTTGTGTTATCTAAAACATGCAAGCGGAACCCACGGCAAACCTGGCTGCGATACTTTTGAAAGCTAGGCATAAACTCAGTAGGCTGTAGAAAAAAGCTTTTTCTACACTCTTTAGGTAATTCTTCTACGATACGAGCGATCCATTTATCCACCATTGTTATGTAAGGAGCGCCGATCATCTGAAAAGGCAAAGTTGTCCCTCGGCCTTCTGAAAGATTTGTTCCTTCCAGCAGAACCGTCCCAACAAAAGACAACACAGAATCAAACTGACTTAGGTTTGGAGAGGCAAGAGGCCAACGCAGACCACTTTGCTCCATGTTTTTTGAGCCATCCCAACCAGCAAGCTCTACGACTTCGAGCTCGCACGGAATTTCTTTTTGAAAATACCTTGCGATTTCACCCATAGTCATCCCATGCTGCATAGGGATAGGGAACTCCCCAATAAATGAGTGCCTAGTGTCTACCAATAAAGGTCCCTTAGTTGCTCCGCCAAGAGGATTTACCCTATCTAGTACAACCAGCTTTTTTTTGTATTTAAGAGCGGCGCGCATACATGCAGAAAGTGTGTATTTATATGTATATATCCTGCAGCCGGTGACAAGTAGGTCAAACACAATCGTATCGATACCAGAAAGCATCTCTTCTGTAGGCTCACGGGTTTCTGAGTAAAGACTATAAACCGGTAGCCCTGTGACTGAATGAGTAGAGTGAGCTGTTTCGACCATATTGTCTTGCACGGTACTGTCTAGACCATGCTGCGGTCCAAAAAAACATTTGAGTTGGCTATAACCCTCGGAAAAAATTTGCCAGGCAGCCCGACCATCCAGTGAAACACTGGCTTGGTTACAAACCAACCCAACTCGCCCCCAGTGCTTTGCCTTCTTCGGAAGCGAAGAGCGAACACGGTCCAAACCGGATTGAACTATTGCAGTAGTTGTAGAATCTGACACGGATACTTACTTCCCTAAAGAGGCAATTTCACTAAGTATCTTCTCTAAACACTTTTCCATACTATCGGCCGTACAACTGCGTGTTGAAGTCGATGCATCGTTACTTTGCTCAGCAAAGCCTACAAACTGACCGTCCGAATACTCATCTACTTCGACTGAGTAGTTATGACCACCAACAAGGTATCCAAAGGTGTGAATCTTGAACATCTTTGACTGTGCCGGAACATCTATATTTTTCCACCCCATGGCATCCTCCGTGAAAATTACATACTAATTGTCGCGAATGCTCGCGTGAAATGCAAGTGGGACTATACAGCCTTCTTAATTACCTGAGGAGCAACTGATTTGATGAACCAGTCTAATAATTTTTCATTTTCATTGCTAATTTGGATAATACGTATGGCAATACCCGTTTCTGCAATCTTACCCTCAGACGGAGGGAGGACCAAGCGAGCCATTTTTCCGTTGAAAAAGATAGCTTTGTCGTTAGGTAGCTGAAGCCACACTTCTAAAATGCTTTCTGCCGTAAAAGGAAACCTACCAGGCCTATCAAAATCCAAAAAGAACCCTGCATGCGAAATATCACTTGTTTCCATCTGGTAGCTAACTAAGCCGCCTATCGATGCCAGGCGCACTTGAAGCGGCTTTTCAAGAAAAACACGCGTGTGTATTCTCCGGTTCTTCCCATCCTCTTCTTCAGTGCTACCTTCGATATCAGGTTGTTGTTGTTTTGCATTCGTCGCCATAGATCCCTCAACGTAAAAAACCGACCTCCAAAGAGATCGGTCATTTTAACTAAGAACCAAAGGGGTTTGCTATTTACCCTTTTATTTTAGTATCTTATCACCCTTTCGCAGGCTTTTTTGCATGCTTAGCTTTAGCTGCTAGTTGCTTGTCAATGATTTGCTTAAATGCTCCGTAAGAAGTCACGCCACCTTTTTTAAAGCCATCAATAAAAAAGCTCGGCGTCCCAGAAATACCGTAACCTTGACCACTTTGAAAATTATCTTCCACAATCTTAGCCGCAGCACTAGACTTTAGGCACTTATTGAAGGTTTTCATATTTAAACCAACTTTTTTACCGAGAGCTGCAATGGAGGCATCAGTAAGCTTATCGCCTTTTTTACTTGTGTAAAAATGGTCATAAAAATGCCAGTACTTACTTGGGCTGTTCTTAGCCGCGCAATGGGCTGCAATAGCCGTCGGCCGGCCTCTCTTGTGAAAGCTCAGTGGAAAGTCTCTCATGATCCATCGCACCTTACCTTTGTAGTCCGAAAGGACCCGTGCTCCGTGCTCTGCTGATGCTTGGCAAGCTGGGCACTGATACCCTGAATACTCTATAATTGTGATGCAATCATCGCCCTTACACCCACCTTTTACCGGAGTAACATCGTCCATACCTGGCCCGTAGCGGATAGGGTCAAACTTTGCGAGTTTCAGCTCTATAGGCTTTTCTACCGGTTCTTTCATCAGAAGCTGGATCTTCCCGCGCTTTCTAGCCTCCATTAAAATCCCGCCTTCTGCGGCAGCTTTTGCTTGCTGCCCCAAAAATTCTTTGATCATCTTTGTTTTCTCTGCAGTTGTTTTTGACTTCAGTTGAGGGCTACTACCAAACTGCTTTAAAGCCCTATCAATTTCCTCTTTGGAAACCTTAGCTTTTTTGTTTAAGAATCTTTCTCGGGCTTTATCGGCTTTGACCCCTGTCTTCTTGCCTTCTTTTGCCCAGTGGCTATCCAAATAAACCTGGCTAGCCAAATTGATGTAAGCTTGATAACGCTTTTGCTCGACATCGAAAAGCTGTCCGTTGTACTTGTCAAAAAGATCACTTTCGCTATATGTCTTTCCGTCGACTTTAAAGACAGAGTTAGACATCGCAGCGGACGTGAAAAATAAACTTGAGGCACATAAAACCAAAAATATTCGAAACATGTTAAGCTCTCTCCCTTGCATAGCTTTGGATCCGCGGTAACGCGTAAAGAGCTTATGGTAACATGAATCTTTATTTGCAGGCAGCTAGCTAAGCTAAAAACGATCTCATAGGAGTGAAAATATGGCGGTACAATACTTCTGGGTAGATTTAGAGATGACTGGACTCAACCCAGAGTCCGATCAAATTCTTGAAATTGCCTCGATAATAACCACTCCAGACCTTCAAGTTATAGCCGAAGGGCCAAGCTACGTCATCGGAGTCAATGAAAACCGTTTAAAAAATATGGATGATTGGAACCGCAGTCATCACCAAGCATCAGGGCTTTGGCAAGCGGCTTTGGAATCAACAACCACCATCGAAGAGGCGCAAGCAGGGACTCTAAAGTTTCTTCAAAAACACGTAAAAAAAGGCAAGGGCAACCTAGCCGGAAACTCTGTATGGCAAGACCGTAGGTTTATGGTTCGTGAGATGCCTGATATAATTGAACACCTTCACTACCGTTTAATCGACGTGACAACTGTCAAAAACCTCATAAAATCTTGGTTTGGTGAAAAATCCGAGTTTAGAAAACCTACATCCAACCACCGCGCCCTAGAAGACGTACAGCAAAGCATTGATGAGCTGAAGTTCTACAAAGAAAACTATTTTAAAGGCCACTAAAAGTCTAAAGCTTGGCTTTTTCAACGATCGTGATACTAGAAGGAACATGCGCTGGGTGCAGATGACACTCAAGCGGGTATGTTCCAGGCTTCAAGTTCGCTGTAACTTTCACTGTTTTCTTTGGGCCAACCACGACAGGGTCGTTGACGCCCTTGACCACAAAGCCATGGGCTTCTTCGAGCGTATTTTCGAGCTCAAAGACAACCTTTCCAGCATAGGCTTCGAGCTCCGCCGGCTTCCAGACCTTTGCACCATTTTCAATCAGATTAGTTAGATAAACGGTTTCGACTTCGTTACCGGATCCAAAAAAATGACAACCGCTAAAAAAAAGAGCCAATGTTGCCAGAGCGATATAACGTTTCATGTCCGTCTCCCCATCTATCATCTGCGTTCCTACTCTCTTGTATGTTATCAAAGACACAGTGTATATGACCAGGGGTAACTTTGATGAAATGGCAGATTAAAAAGCTCAAGGCAAAGCTTCTTGCAGATGGGCTCGTTCAATACCAAGACCCAACATCCGAATCCTTTTTAAACGATCGGATAGGCCAAAAACTTAAAATTGAATTTGAACAGCAGATACAATGCATCGCTTGTGGCAGAAAAATAAAAAAGACCTTTGCTCAAGGCTACTGTTTTCCCTGCTTGCAGTCTTTGGCCGCCTGCGACCTTTGCATCGTTAAGCCGGAACTATGCCATCACCACAAAGGGACTTGCAGAGAGCCAGAATGGGGAGAAAAAAACTGCATGATTCCTCATACAGTATACCTCTCTCTAACCAGCGGTGTTAAAGTAGGCATCACGCGGGCTCACCAAAAGACCACCCGGTGGATTGACCAAGGGGCAACCGCAGCAGTAGAGCTTGGCAAGACAGCAAAAAGACTACATGCCGGACTTTTGGAGTCCGCCCTTAAATCAACCTTTGCAGATAAAACCAACTGGCGTGCGATGCTAAAAGGCAGCAACACCGAAGAGAGTATCGAAGATAAAATTGATCTTTTTTGGGAAGAAGTTGAAAAAACCGAGTTCGCAGAGCTCATCGAAGAATCACCTGTGGAGATCCAACGTCTAAACTATCCTGTGTCTACGTACCCAGAAAAAATAAAAACCCTCGGCCTCGACAAAACACCTACGATCGAAGGCACTCTCACAGGGGTCAAAGGGCAGTATATCTATCTCGATGATTTTGTTTTTAATGTAAGAAAACACCAGGGATATCAGGTCCGTTGGACCTGGCAAGACTCCTAGTGTTTGAAAAAGTTTACTTTTTTGACGTTAACGCTACAGTCTAAACTGAACACCTAAGGAAAACCCTATACCTTTTGAAGGCAAGTTGGAGGCGTAATAACCGGCTTGACCAAAAACCTCTGACGCTGCGTCGGTCCAGCCAACATCCCCTAAACGATAGCGGCCACCAAGGTAAGCGTAGTCGCTTCCGCGCTGCGTAGACTGTGTGAATTCATCTCTTGCTTCTTCTAGCTCACGGTAAAACCTGTAACCAGCAGATGCTATCCACTTTTCACCGAGTTTTTTGTTTAACTTTGCATTGAGAGCAAAGGCCGTGATGTTACCATCAAAGGATTCGCTACTAAGAAACCCGACATTATTATAGTACTGTCCACTAAGTTGAACTGACCCTTTGACCGCATTGATATACTGACGCACTTCCAGGTCAGCTGTCCGAATATCCGGACGGTCCGAGCGTTTGGTTAGGCCTGCTCCGTACTGAAGAATCGTCGAAGGGGTCAACATTTGCAAGACTCGGGCAGAGTAAGAGGCTGTATCTACTTCGGGCGGCAAGATAATGCGCTCACCCGTACCAGCAGAGGTATCCAAGGCTATTTGTTCAAAAGCCCCTACACCGTAGGAAAGAGTTAGGCGGATGGTTTCTTGTAAAAACCAGGCCGAAGCATTTACGCCATAATTTACAGAGCCAAACTCTTCGCCATCAGCTTCTTCCTCTTCACTTTCATAAATGGTTTCAGCATAGCCTACATTCACGCCCAAAGAGTACTTTGTAGCAAACTGCTGATTGATCGTCACGCCCGCACTGCGGCTATCTACACTTTGATGCAAACCCATCGGGTGTGACGTCGATGCGCCAGACTGGTTTCTGTAAGCAATGAACCCACCTTGAATCGCAACTGTTGTGGCGTAGTCAGCTTCGCTTATGACATTAGACATATAGCTGTAGCCTAACTTTGCATCCTGCAGACTAAGGTTTCCGTCACGAAACAGACTTAGTGATGTATCTGCAGTTTGACTACTTGCGAGCAAAGAGCCTGGCAAAATAATTAATGACAATATTTGTATTAACTTCCGCATGTCGGACACGAGCTCCCTATTCCTTGCGATCCACCCATGGCAGACTTCTCATAGATACCGTAGACACCACCAAAACCTGTGCCGTCTGCAGCTGTAGTTTTCCCTGGGTCCATACTTGCATCTAAAAGACGTTTTTTGTTAAATACAATCTTTGAAGTGCTACAGCCACCCACCATAAAACCAGCAACCAATAGTATAAGTTTAATGTGAAGCATTTTTTGCTCCTTCTTTTTCAACTGCTCTCACTGTCTGGGCTTTTGCAAGAATCGCCCTAAACTCTTTGATTTTTGTTGTTGTAAGCCTTTTAGTTAGTCGACCTAGCTCTGTTCCGTCTTTGTCAAGAACAACGATCGTCGGCAAGGTCTTGGCTTTGAGTTGATCTTTAAGCTTTTTATTCGTGTCATAATAGGCATCTTTTTTGAAAGCCGGAATAGTTGTTTTCTTCTTTGCTTTTCTTTTTGCTTCTTGCTTTACAAAAAACTTATCCGCACTACTTTTATCCTCATTTACGTTTGCCGCAACAAACTTAAATGGAACATCACTTTGAACTGCATAAATATCTTTGATGTTTTTTTTGCAAGCCCCGCACCAATCTGCCCAAAACTGCACAACTGTAATATCTTGAGCAGCAAGCTTAGCCGAGTCAAAGACCTCGCCGTCATTAAAAGACGGCAAGCTTAGGCCTTCGAAGGGCTTTGCAGAGGCAAAGGATGAGGAAAGAACGAATCCCCCCAGAAAAAGAAAGTTAAGTACCCATGAACTTTTTTTGATAAAAATCATTTTTTCCCTTCCTTCACATACGTTGAAGTTGTTTTTAGTAACCGCAAATCTGCTTGATTTGTGGTGGTACTCTACCGGCGTTTTGCGCAACTATCTGACCTTGTCTATTTAGAAGCATAATCGTCGGTGTTCCGCGAAAATTCTGTACACCGAGTTGTTGAACTAGCTGCCATAGCGGGGTTGACGTGCTGTAGGTCGTATTACCTACGTATGATCCTACCGGGTAGCGCCGCGTCCACTCGTTATAGTCTTTATCTGGAATTACTGTTACAGAAGAACACTTACTTGTCGCCATAACCGTCTGAAAAGCATAGTTGTTTTGATGCTCATCAGCGAGCTCCGTACAGTATCTACAACGATACTGAGAAACATCTAAAATCAGATACTCAGAGTCAAACACATCTGCAAGCGTTCCGACCTGGCCACTGTATCCTTTGTTCAAAGAAATATTCGAACGAAGCTGAAGCGGTGGAAGAACTGGATCATTAACGATGTTGTCGTTGTTTCCTTGGTTGTCACCACCTTGTTGGTTATCGTCTTGCTGATCTTCGTCTTTTTGGTTGTCAGAACCTTTATCAGCTACTACACCAGCTAGCTCTAGTGCTTTTTCAGAGGCTTTACCCATATCGACAGAATGATCATTGATTACAAAACCCTTGCCCTCTACATTAACCGTAATGATCGTAGGTCTGTTTGGGTTTTGAGGGTCCTTGGAAAAAAGCTTCCACAACACAGGTATTTCCTGCGCGTTTTGATCGTGTACACGAACTGCATCTTCTGCATATGCACTCATGAAATACTTAAACATAGACTCCGGATAGTCTCTTTTTCTGTCTGTAAGAGCAACGATATGCCCTACGCCTTTTTCTTTGTAATTTGGAATAATCCCTTGATAGAAAATGGCTTCATCTTGGCAGCTAAGACAGGTAACTCCTGCAAACTGAATCACTACAGACTTCATGTCGTTTCTTTTCATGATTCTGCATATACTTACATATTCTCCATTTTCTTCTAACTGAAGGGAGTTGATGTTTAGACTAGTATAACCTGCACTTTTCTCACTATTACTAACTGCCGAAATAGTGCAATCACCATTGCCAGAACCAGTACCCTGCGCTCCGAACAAATCACGTATGTCACCAATGTTTCTATCCAAACCACTTCCACAGGCGACGCTTGCAAACGCAAACATCCCTAAAATAGCAATCAATCCTCTAACTCGCATGACAACCTCCATTGCAAATGCATAAAAAAACTCTAAACCTTATTGTTTACAATTATTCACATCGGCATAATTCTAAAATGGATAAGTTTGGAAGGTAGAAAAAAACAAATAAGCCACTTAAATAAGGGGCTTATCTCTACTAGGAAAAGTTTTCTGGTTGTAACTTCAAAAAAAAATTCGATCTAAATCTCACAAGAGCATAGACGAACAAAAGCTATTTCTTTGAATCTCTATATCCAAATACTTTTTGCAAAATACCTGTAACCCTCGCTGTGGGGTTTTTTCGAATAGATTTCTCTTCGTTTGCAAGTGCATAAAATATCCCGTCCAAAGCTCTTTGCGTCACATAAGAGGATAAGTCTGGGTTTATTTTTTTCATAAAAGGAATTTGATTGTAGGCTTGCATTACGTCAGACCAGTGCTTTGTGGCGTTAACCTTTGCTAGAGATCTGGAAATAGACGGTTTGAAAGCTTGTACAAGCTGAGCCGAAGTGCTGCTTTGCAGGTAGGTAGTTGCAGCGTTTTCTTTGCCGAACAATATGTTGACACCATCTTGAATCGTCATAGACTTAACAGCGCTTAAAAACACCGGCCTTGCTTTTACAGCAGCATCTTCTGCTGCCCTATTTAAGCTAAGTACAACCTTGCTGGTAAGTCGGTCCAACCCAGCTTTGTCCAAAATAGATTTTACTTTTGCTGCTTCCGGCGGAAACAAAATCTTTATAGCTGCATTGGTAAAGAACGCATCTTTACGGTGAAGCATCGTCGAAGCTTTGGTAGAGCCGACCTCTAAGGCTGACTTTAAACCAGCTACAATTTCTGACTGTGAAAGGCGGGCACTGGTAGCACCAGGAGTCCCTAAAAGACCTGGCAGACTCTCCATGGCTTGGTTTATCTCAGACGTCGTACAACTCATCCAAACGGAACTCAGTAGAACCAAAAAACACACTCTAATCATAAATACCCCCACACAAAACTATTCCGGTATACTAGCATATATACAGTAAATACAGGTGCTTAATCAAAAACAGAACTAGCAGTCACCTCTGTTTTCGTACGCATATTTACCGACCGGCGGTGCCTTAATATTAGGCTATTCTTGCGCAAGACCGTTAGTGCCACTACCTTGGAACATATTTATCGAAACAAAAAAGCCCCCATGTGCATGATGCACTATGAAGGTAGGGCCTAGGATTTTGAATCAGCTATTTTAAGGAAGGTGCAGGTATGCCAATCCCCACGCCGCTTCATGAACAGACAAAAGCTCTTTGTCATAGCTACCTTTGGAAGGATTGGGCAGGTTACTACAGCGTTTCCTCCTACGATATCCATCATGACCAGGAGTACCATGCATTCCGTCAAAGCTGCGGAATTATGGATTTAACCCCTCTCTTCAAATATAAAGTTACCGGACCGGACGCCTGTAAGTTTCTTAGCTACATGATGACAAGAAACATAGAAAAGCTAAAAAACGGTGCCTCTGGCTACACAACCTGGTGCGACCAAGAGGGTAAAATCATAGACGATGGCGTTGTTATGCGGATTGCAGACCAAGAGTTTTGGTTCACCGCTGCTATCCCTTCTTTTAGCTGGTTCATGCGTTATGCAGATGACTTTGAAATTGAGCTGAAAGACATCACCGAAGATTTTGCAATCATTGGAATGCAGGGCCCTACTTCCCGTGACCTGTGCACCGCTGTTTTCGGAACTTCTATGCAAAAGCTTGGTTTCTTTAAACATATGCCTGTCTCGGTACAAGGCGATCAAGTCGGTGGCCAGCTAAGCCGGACCGGCTATACCGGAGACCTCGGCTATGAAATTTGGGTAGAGCAGACAAAAGCAGCTAAAGTCTATGCAGCGCTCATGGCCAAAGCCCCCTTCTTTAGTGCTATCCCAGCTGGCTTAGATGCATTGGATGTGGCACGCATCGAGGCTGGCTTTATCATGAACGGTGTCGACTACCATTCGGCCCACCATTGCCCTATTGCCGAGCGCAAATCTTCGCCTTATGAGGTTGGTCTTGGATGGACTGTGCATTTTAAAAATCGCGGACAGTTTGTTGGAAAAGACGCCCTGAAAAAAGAAAAAAAAGAGGGGTCCCCTTGGGCCACAGTAGGCATTGAATACAACTGGGATGCCTACGAAAAGCTTTTCCGGGAAAAGGGCCTTCCACCAGGACTGTGTAGCAAAGCTTCTAGGACTTCGGTCCCGCTTTACGCTTTTTCGGAAAGACAGATCGGTTACTGCACAAGTAGCACCTGGTCACCCATCCTTAAAAAGAATATTGCTCTGGCGACGGTCGAAGCAGCTTACAAAAAAATAGGACAGGAAATATTGGTAGAAGTAACCGTAGAACACGTACGTAAAACGGTTCCTGCGACCATTGTTCCAATGCCATTTTTCAACCCTAAAAGAAAAACAGCCACGCCTGACCCCATGGCACCACTGGCTAAAAATACAGGAGGCGCACTCTAGTGATTCAAAAAGCTAAAAGTTATCGGTCAAAGTATGATGCCATTGTCATTGGTGCTGGGCATAATGGGCTGACCTGCGCAGCTTATCTGGCGAAAGCCGGTAAAAAAGTTCTGGTACTAGAACGCCGTCACCTTCTGGGCGGAGCTGCCGTAAGTGAAGAAGTCGTCCCTGGGTTCACTTTTTCGGTCTGTTCGTATGTAATCAGTTTGTTTCGCCCTCACATTATCCGCGAGCTAGAGCTTGCAAAACACGGGCTAGAAATTTTGCCTCTAGAGACTTCTTATAGCCCGCACCACGACGGTCCAGGCTTATGCCGCTGGGCTGACAGTGAAAAAAGCCGGCGAGAAATCAGCAGGTTTAGCAGAAAAGACGCAGAAAAATACCCTGAGTTTGCTCTAGATATGCAGCGTGTCTCGATGTTTGCACGAAACATCATTGACCAAAAAGCTCCAGACCCAACCTCGTTCAACCCCTCTGAGCTTTGGAAGCTACTCAAACTTGGAAAACAGTTTCGTGATTTTGGCCCTGACTTTGTCCACATGCACAACAAGCTCCTTACAATGAGCTCCTATGACTTTTTGAGTGAGTACTTTGAGTCGGACGCTCTTAAAGCACCTATGTCGGTAAGCGGCATCATCGGTACTTTCTTGGGTGTTCGCTCTCCTGGGTCGGCATATGTTTTGCTACATCATTACATGGGTGAAATTGACGGTGTATTCCGTTCTTGGGGCTTTGCCAAAGGTGGCACAGGAGCTTTGTCTAATGCAATTGGAAGAGCTGCAGCTGCCCACGGTGCAGAAATCCATGTGAATGCAGGCGTCGAAAAAATCAACTTGAAAAACGGGCGAGCAACAGGCGTCGTATTGGAAAACGGCGATGAAATTGCAGCAGACTGTGTGGTCAGTGGTTGTGATCCCTTCCGCACCTTGTTTGGGTTTGTCGGCGAAGACAATTTAGAACCAGACTTTGCAGAAGGGCTTAAGCAGTTTAGAATGCGTGGCAGCAGCGGCAAGGTAAATATGGCACTAAGCCGCCTTCCGACGTTCAAAGACGGACGCGAAGGAACAGCGCATTTACGCGGCGACATAGCCATTGCACCGTCTGTGCGTTACCTAGAAAAAGCTTATGACCAGGCTAAGTACGGTGAGTTTTCGGAAAGACCTTACTTGAATATTGTGATCCCCTCGCTGGTAGATCCGAGCGTTGCACCTCCAGGAAAACATGTGATGTCGTGCTTTGTGCAGTACGCTCCCTACCATATAAAAGAAGGTCCAAGTCACTGGCCAAAGCTGCGAGACAAGTTTGCTAAGACCGTAATAGATACAATTGAAGAGTTTGCTCCAGATATTCGTGATTGCATCGAACATGTTCAGGCTCTCACCCCGTGGGACCTAGAGCAAGACTACGGGCTAACTGAAGGAAACATCTTTCACGGCGAACTTAGCCTAGAACAGCTTTTATTCCTGCGACCGACAGCTGGCTGGGCAAAGTACAAAACCCCGATTAAAGGCTTGTGGATGTGTGCCTCTGGCTCTCACCCAGGCGGCGGAATCATGGGAGCACCAGGAGAGCTGGCAGCAAAAACCATGCTGCGCAGTGCTGCCGTTTAATCAATTGACCTCGAAGGAGAAGAAATATGGCTTCGAACCCTAATACAGCACAAAATAGTAAGCACAAAGTTGATTGCGTCGTGCTAGGCAGTGAACCCATGGGGCTAGCGGCTGCTGTTCTACTGGCGCAAAAAAATAAAAAAGTCGTAGTCCTAGAACATAGCGACACGATTGGCGGTATCCACGGGTCCTGGAAAATTGGCGGCACATCGCAGCCTGGGCTACCTGTACCTATGCATGGAGTGACGCGAGCAGAGCTTCTAAGCCTTGGTTTTGGCAAAGACTCCCTGCAGTGGGACCAAAAAATTGGTGATGCGCCCACTGAATTCTGTGGTGAAGACAAGTCCATCCCCTACTTTCTCTACAACTCCGACACACAAGCTGCGATGACCGGCGAGTGGTCGAAAGAAATGGTTCAAAGTTTTGAGCAATTTTGCACGTTCATCAGTGAGTGTTCCCCCTTTATCCAGCGGCTTGCTAGCGGAAAACTGCCCAACACCCGAAACCTCAATCTCAACTTTATTTGGTCTGTTGCCACCAAAGCTGCAAGGCTTCGCTTTATGGGCAAAGATAAGATGATGGAGCTACTGCGCTCTCTACCTATGCCGCAAGCAGATTTACTTAGCGATCACTTCGGAAGTTTAGCCGACGCAAACATCCTCAAAGGCGGGCTTTCTGCTGCCAGTTTAGGCGGGCATTTTCTTGCGCCACACTCACCTGGAACCTCTGCAAACCTTTTACTTTGGCTTTGCCGGCGGCAGCATGGGTTCGGGTTTGGTTCGACTGAGCTAGTATCTGCTCTTGAAAAACGCCTCACAGACTTAGGCGGCACCATCGTGAAAGCAGGAAAACTGCAATCTATAGTGTCTTCGAACCATCTTGCAACCGAGGTTCAAACCTCTGCTGGCAGCTGGAAGGCTAGCAACTTTATCTCTACGCTAGACACGAAAAAAACCCTTCTAAAAGGTGTTGGAAGCAGAAACATGGACTTTGGAACAGCGCAAGAAACAAAGAATATGCGCATGCGTGGCTGCTCTGCAGTGGTCGGCTTAGAGCTTAATACAGCACTATCACCAAAATTCAGCGACCGATTCATTGGAAAGCACATTGTGTTTGCTCCGAGCCAAGAGTACGTAGAAAAAGCATTTGACCCAGTAAAGTACGGGGAATTTGCAAAAAATCCAGTGTTAGAATTCACTTTAGGCCCCGATCAAAAATCTGTAAGTCTTAGAGTCCATTCCGTACCTTATGAGCTCGACGAAAAGTGGAGCGATGAGACTCGCCAGCAGCTATTGCAAGCAGTTACAAAAACCCTTTCTCGGTTCACCTCATACCAAGATTCTCACCTAGTCAGCTCTGTGGTGATGGACCCACAGACACTAGAAAGCAGGTTTGGACTGAGCGAAGGACAAATATTCCACGGAGAAATGGGCCTTGATCAAATGATCGCGCGGCCAATTGTGCAGCACACGGATCAAAGCTCTCCTCTAAAAAATCTCTTTTTAGGTGGTGCAGGGTGTCATCCTGGCGGAATGTTTCAGCTAAGAGCGGTCAACGAAGCAGTGCGTCAAATAAAATAGTATAAAACAGGTTCACTGAATTTTTAAGCGATCTACCCGGTGCTGTGACAAGTATTCGGGTATTG
This sequence comes from Oligoflexales bacterium, assembly GCA_023301565.1. Taxonomy (GTDB): domain Bacteria; phylum Bdellovibrionota_B; class Oligoflexia; order Oligoflexales; family JALZUQ01; genus JALZUO01. Next base: position 45,034 of record JALZUO010000066.1, on the reverse strand, counting down.
CTTTTAGGGTTTTTGCAATTGTTTCCTTGGAGTCGTCCTCTCTAGCCCACTGTTCGCCATAAGCTTCTTTCCATTTTTCTTGAAGCCTTTGCACAGCAGCTTCGGCGGAAGCAACAGAAGGAGAAGAAGCCAGCGCTACCGAAGCAATGATGGCGTTTCGCTTAAGCCCAACAAACTTTGCTCTTGTAAGGGGCGTGCCGCCAAACATCTCGACATAGCCCTTTTGATCCATGGCAAGAACCTTATCTAGCTCAAAGGTAGAGCCAACCTTTATATATTCACTCGTTGCGGGCAGACCATAACGTTCATCTACCCCCCTATTTTTTGGGCAAACGTTTTGGCAAATGTCACAGCCAAAAGCAAACGTTGCAAAGTGCTTCCAAAACTCAACAGGTACTGGACCTCTGTGCTCAATAGACCAATAGGCAAGACACTTACGCGCGTCAATACGGTAGTCCTCGTCCAAGGCGCCAGTCGGGCAATGTACCTGGCAGCGCCGGCAGCTTCCGCAGCCTTTTACGGCTGAATCACTTTCTCCACCGCTCGGATTTAAATTTTCTATTTTTTTTAAGTTTAAACCGCTGACAAAAACTTCTGCTAACAACAGAAAACTTCCGTATGAGTGATGTATATAGCAAGTGTTCTTACCGACAAAACCAGCGCCTGCACTAGCGGCCATAGCGCGCTCTAAAACAGGCGCGCTATCGACTGTCGGCCGGCAGGAAATCTGCTGGCCCTTTAGCTCAGCAGTGGTAGAAAACCAATCTACGAATGCATCTAACTTTTTACGCATAAACCGGTGGTAGTCTTTTAGCCTTGCATACTGCGCAACCCTGGGTTTTTCACCAAAGAGTTTTTCACGAGCCCCATAGCGAAACCCAACCAACAGCACAAATTCAGAGCCTGGATGAACCAGGGATGGATCTTCACGCGGCAAAACCCCTGTTTCTAAATAACTCATTTCGGCGTGGCGACCCTCAGAAAGCCATTTTTTATAATGGGCGAGTGCTTCGGGCTGGTTTGGCTTGGCTAGCCCCAAAAAACAAAGACCGTGGGTCTCAAGCTGTTCATCAACCAAAGGTTTTAGCTGTGACCATTCCATTTTAAAAATCCCAAAATCTCTCTAAGGTTTTTATAAATTCCTGAAAATACAGTATATTATCATTGATTATATTGGCCAATCAGCCAAAATATAAGCTAAGGCAAAACCTAAACACTCAACAACTCCAAGGAGGGAGAACATGACACTACTAAACAGGCATCTCAAGCTAAATTTTCCTGGGCTAATAGGAATTTGGCTAGGCTTAGGCATGCTTTTAACGAGCACGCTCGCAATGGGACACGGTGGAAACGGCTATGTTGTAAAACTGCACTTTAAAGACTTTAAAAAAGGTCTCTCTACAGTTCAAAGCATGGGCTTAGATCTTGCCGGTATTAACATCAAAGAAAAACTTGTAGAGATCATCACAGATGATCTCGATCAAATTGAACTGTTAAGAAAAAACGGTTTGGAATTTGAGATGACCTCTAACTTTGGCCGCATGGAACCGACGGTAGATTCTGAATTTAAGTCTCCAGAAGAAATCGATGTGATTTTTGCAAAGTTTGCAAAAGACTTTCCTGAGATCACCACTTTGGAGTCAGTCGGTAAATCTATTGAAGGACGAGATATCTGGGCACTAAAAATTAGTGACAACCCAACTGAAGAAGAAGCAGACGAGCCAGCGGTTCTATTCAACGCAATGCACCATGCGCGTGAAATCATAACCCCTGAAGTCATCATTGACATTGCAGAACAGCTTCTAAACGGGTACGACGACGATGAAGAAGTACAAAAATGGGTAAACAGAAACCAAATCTACCTTGTACCGCAGGTAAACCCCGATGGATCCAACAAGGTTTGGAATGGTAACAAAATGTGGAGAAAAAATGCCCGTGGTGGTTTTGGTGTTGACCTCAACAGGAACTACCCGTACCAATGGGGTGCTTGCAGCGGATCATCTGGTTTTAAATGGTCGCAAACATACCGGGGTCCAGAAGCGGCATCTGAGCCTGAAACCAAAACCATGATGAGTCTTGTGGGGCGTGTTCTACCTGTGTTTGATATTTCATATCACTCATACAGTGAACTAGTCATTTACCCTTATGGCTGTGAAGACGAGTTTCCAGAAAACAAAGAGCTAGTTGTAGGCGTTGCTGAAACTCTTGCATCCAAGCTTGTTACAGACGACGGCAGTGGCACATACACTCCAGGTACTGGCTGGGAACTCCTATACTCTGTAGACGGTGACGATGCTTCGTGGATGTACCAAGACTATAGAACCATAGCTTTTGTAGTAGAAGTAAACTCGACAAGCACTGGTTTTCACCCACCATGGTCGATGCGTGATGAAACCGTCGAAAAACAGCGTCCAGGTTGGAAGTACCTATTGGACCGGCTTGAAACCAGCAGCATTAGAGGCTACCTAGACGCAGCTGAAATCGGCGAGAAGGTCACAGATGCGCGGGTGACAGTCGAAAGCCTAGGAGACAACGAGTTCAAAGACACTTTCCTAGTCAAAGCAGACGGGAGCTTCCATGCAGTAGTCGATCCGGGTATGTACGAAGTAACCATCAAGGTTCCTGGCCAAGACGACGTTGTAAAAGAAATCACCGTTGGCGGTGACAGGGTTGAGCTTCAGCTCTAGCTTAGCGCCAAGCTTAAAAAAACGAAATCTAATCAAAGCTTTCCTCAGATATTGAGGGAAGCTTTTTTCTTTTAAAAAACACACTGATTTAATCTTTAAGCTCAGATTGATAGCGAGACGCAGCTCTGTTTGCAGAATTTTCAAAGTCTTTTTCTAACACGTGCAAAAGATCAGATGAAACAAGAAACTCTCTCATTAACCTTGTCACTTCTTTATCAGCCTCTGCGGAGATATGGCTATGCCCTGCATCGACCAGGTCCACGAACCTTTTAACAGCCCTATCCTGAGCGAGCTCCAACGCCCCTAAATCTTTTGACCTACCACGCAGATGGTAGTTTCTTCTATAGTTTGTAAATAAGTATTGCAGCTCGCCAAAGTGTTCGAAGTACTTTGTTGCTTTTGCATTTAGGTCCGCTTCATCCTTCCGTCTCAAAAGAGGAATAACCAGTCCTGGGTCAACCCGTGATCCATCCGTAAAAAATTCTGGAGAATAGTCTAAGGCTTTTCCTGCATAAGCAGACTGCGATGTCATTAGGACCCAACCTATTATCTCTTGGACTTCTTTCGAACCTCCGCTTCCTAGTTTTATAGCGTTGAAAAGAGGCAGATTTTCTCTCTCAAAAAAATCAAAAAAACCATCTTCGAACCCAAACCTCGGGTCATCAAGCCTCTGATCAGCAAAGCGTATGTATTTTTCCAGTTCCGGAAACCGCGTATCGTTTGCTACTCTAACCTCAAATCCAACTAAGTTCTTATTTTTATAAAACCCAGGAAGCTTAAGCGATACAAAACCATTCGAAAAATTTATTACTTCTTCATCATACTTATCTAAAACCTTATACAGTAGTCTTCTTGTTAAAAACCTGGTTTTAAACATTAAAGTACCTATGCTCAACGGAGAAAATTGCAGAGCCGGACCGTTTATATTTTTTCTCAGGTGTCCCCCTTTACTTACTATCGACAGTTCTAAAAGCATTGATAGCTGCGAATAAAGAGTCATAAAAGAATGGATAGAATGGATCCCCTTCTCTATATCACCTGGATGGTGCAGCAGAGGATTTAGGGTAACCCGCTGAAAATGGACTGGTAGCTTCTCACCAGCTACTTTCAACGTATAAACCTCCGCGGCCTTCAAAGCCACACCTGGGTCCTTCGACCAACTCTTTAGGTGGATTTCTAACTCTGTGTTTTTCCCGTCATACGGAGAGCCCCATTCGACATAGTCCTCAAAAACAACAGTTTTTGAGTTTTCACGGACCTGCCTTTTGAAAGTTAGTCCCTCTATTTTTCTTGTTTTTAAAAAACTCTCGACATCAATATCTGCATGCAGAGCGTTCAAAAAAGCAAGCTGCTCCTCAAAAGCTAATGTTTTCCAAACAATTTTCGGTCTATCTAAAAGAAATAACTTTTTGTGCTCACTCAAATAAGACTTAGCATTTGGCCCAGCCTGCGCCACCAAGGGAGAAAGTGTACCGTCTACCGTATCGATGTCTCGCAAAAGTTCTTCTGTGATTGGCACTTCAATCTCAACACTTTGCCACTCTCCACTTAAAGCAGCTACCAGACCCATGCAGGAGATAGGGGCGGCTGAATAACCGACTGAGGGCCACAAAAGATTAAGGTACAAAAGGATGTAGGTTGTTTTCTTAGGAAGAAACATAGTAGAGAGTCTCTTTTTGGAAGTTATTTTGCAGTGTATATTTTTTTCTTGGTCTACAACCTGCATTTCAAAATGCCTGAACCAAGTCTCATCAAAGACAGGGATATCACTATTTTAACATTTTAGATGCCTCTCTTTTAAAAGCGACCAAGGAGGATCACAAAATTAGCCGAATAAAGCTAATAAATTTAGTAGCTAGCTAAAAAATCAGGAGGATTCAAGCTCGCCGACAACCCTGCTCACATCTAAACCCTCTGTAGGAATATGCCAAAGCTTCCAGGCTTTTATCGCTTGCGCCACAAGCATGTGCAAGCCCCCGACAAAGTTAGAAGACCCGTGTCCATAGGATATGCACGGGCTGTAACAGGCATCAAAAACCAAGTCCGCTTGTGAAAAAACAGAGCCGAAGGCTGACATAGGGTCACCGTTGTGCGGAGCACTGCTGAGCTGAAGCACAAGCTCATAAATACAGTTGTTTTTTGCAGAGGCCCATGAGGTTACTTCTACGAAGTTCAAACCCTTGGCTTCTAACCACGTGCGAGCAGCTTTTGTTCTTCTAGCAACAACATGCACTCGTTCTAACAGGGGAAAAGAATCTCTACAGGTAAGTAAAAACTTTTTTGCCAGACCGCCAAAGCCAAATACGCATATAGATTTGGCATCACGCACATTCTGGTTTTTCTGCAGCATAGCGGCATACATCCCTGGCAGGTCCGTGTCTTCAAGCTTCCAGCTAGACCCTGATTCGTTGTTTTTAAAAAGAGTATTACCAAAAGGCGCGCCAGAAAACACCCCCGACAACACAGGCTTCCATGGCTGGGTCACCTGTAAGCCAGAAAAGGAATCTAAGCTCGCAGAAAACGTGCTTTTAGTGTCGAGGACGCAGTATTCAAAATCTTGTTCAAAAAAGGCATCTACTTTTCTTTTTTTCTGTAGATTCCACATATACTGATGCAGCCTAGGGCTTAGACTATAGGAAATGTCGTTACCTATAAGGCCCAGTTTAATGCTCATAGATTCAAAAACCGAAGAACGCTCTCAGCCGCCTCAAGCCCGCTTAAGTAAGCACCTTCTACGCGGCCACCGCGAAGAGCATCTCCCGCTATGAAAACACCTTGTTTTTCAAACGTGTTTTTAGGGATTTCGATTGTTTGTTTCGGCTTGGAGTATCTCCACCTGTGTAATCGGTTAACTTTTAGTTCCCAACCAGAATCTGGGCGCAGTGCACAAACGGATTCTTTACATTGATCCAACAACATGCGTGCGACCTCCTCTTTGTCTCTATCAAAGTATTTTTTAGAAAAAGTAGCACTTGCATGCACAACCCAAGAAGATAAAGAAGAGTTTTTCGGATAAAACCGTTGTGACTGTTCACAAAACCAGTGTTCGCCCCCCAACCCATCAGCTAGAAAGCCTGCCTCTGGCAAACTCTCAGCTGCCAAGTTTTGGCCTGACTTCAAAAAACCAAGCATCAAAGCAAAGCAAGGGTCCCAGTGCTCTTCGCAGCTCCAAAGCGAATCCTCTTCCTTTAAACTGATAAGTTTCGCAAGCTGCGGGAGCGGCACGGTGGATATTACGGCAGAAAACTGCTTGATATCCTCCGGCCTTAGTGAGGTTACGGTTTTTTGCTTGAGCGTATGATGTTGAGCGATCTCTTTGCAAAGACGGTTGATTCCGCCACGCATCCAGTATCTTTGCGTGTCATAAAACTTCTTACCTTGCCTTTTTGCAGAGCTACCGGATGCCTCAGAAGGAATCGTCCATCGCGCCTGAAAAGCAGCTGCTTTTTTTTCTTCTAGCAGCGGTTCTATGAGCTGGACAAACCTCTGGTCGTAAGCGGTAAAATACTGTGCGCCGTGGTCAAAGTAAAAAGAACCGTCTGCTGTATCGACTCTTTTCGTGGACAATCGCCCACCCCACCCACGGGACTTTTCATATATCTCACACTTCACGCCGCGCTCAGATAAAAACCTAGCAGCAGAGGCTCCGGCCATCCCGGCACCAATAATGGCGACTGGCTTAAGACTCACAAGAAACCGTCCTTATTTTCAGACATTTCTTCGAAGCTTTCTTCTAACATGCTGTGCTCGTCTGTGGGTTTCTCGGGGATAGCATATTCATCTGTGGCCCAAGCAGCCGTGTCCATGGTTCGGCACCTTTCACTACAAAAAGGCCTAAAAGCATTTTTTATGGAATAAACCTGTTTTTTCTTGCATTTAGGACAAGGCACAATAGCTGTCACGGTTGATTTATCTATATCTGTCACTGGCAGTTCCCCCTTGGGAGTGGATGTTAGCCCTAATCCTAGGTTCAAACCATGGAAAATCAGCATGAATTTTTAGCTGGTTTTTTCCAGGAAAATACGCGAGGTTTAGGGTCTCGTAAGCCAAGGGCCCGAGCCCTTTTACACCTATCTTGGAGACAGAGCATTGTTTGGTAAAAAGCAGGTACCCCTTAAAAGTGACCAAGAGATCCAGGCCATGCTTGCTAGCTGCAGACTTGCTGCACGCACGCTAGACATGATCGAAAAAGAGATAAAGACCGGTATTTCGACACTAGAGCTAAACAAACTTTGCCACGATTTTATTGTCGACCATGGAGCTATACCTGCCCCACTAAACTATAAAGGTTTCCCGAAGTCTGTGTGTACATCGGTCAACGATGTGGTTTGTCACGGCATACCAAATAAAGAAGACATTTTAAAAGAAGGTGACATCATCAACGTCGATGTTACTACCATTTTAGATGGTTATCATGGCGATACATCTCGTACGTTTTATGTTGGAGAAGTTTCAGGGCAAGCAAAAAAACTCGTAGAAGCAACCAAAGAAGCTATGATGCGTGGCATCGCTGCCGTCTCGGTAGATGGTGGCAGAATTGGTGATATCGGAAGTGCTATTCAAAGCTACATTGAACCACTGGGGTTTAGTGTGGTGAGAGAATTTGTTGGCCACGGAATTGGCAAAGGCTTTCACGAAGAACCGCAGATACCTCACTACGGCAAACAAGGAAACGGTCCACGCTTTGTCAAAGGTATGACTTTCACGATAGAGCCTATGGTCAATGTTGGTGATTGGCGCTGTGCGATCTTAGACGATGATTGGACGGCTGTTACTGCAGATGGCAGGCTTTCTGCACAGTTCGAGCATACCATTGGGATTTTAAGTAGCGGCGAAGTACGCATCCTAACTTTGGCAGATGCAAAAGATATATAGATTAAAGCTGAACGCCTAAAACCATCGTCCAGTACAAACCAACACGCTTGACTCCTAGCTCTTCAAAATCAGCTCGCATCAGTGCTTCACAGTGCGAGGTTGAATCAATCCAGCCCTGTATCGCCACACTATAAGCGATAGCGTTTAAGGATAAATTCTCTCCGACAACCTGCCAGTTGTAACCTGCATCTGTAGCTCGGTCACCGACCGTGGTTGAATCCGACCCTTCGTGAGCAAAAAAATCGTTTGTATCCATATCTAAGGAATGCCGCGCAGCTGCTACTTCTAGCTCAGCGTTCCATACCACTGGCCCTGCCGCTGGGTACCATGTGTCGCCACACATTCTACCTTTAGATCTGGCTAAGTTAGTTTGCACTAGAATTTCTGTTTGTGATTCTGCTGGAGGTGCAGCAGCAGCCTCATCAGACTCGCTCGAATCAGCTCCGCAAGACACGATGGAAAACACCAAAAACAGTAAAGCAAATGCCTTAGGCGATAATCCCCACAATCCTGCTGTGTACCTTACTTGGCGCACGAATTCTCCCTCGGAGTCTATGTTTTTTGTTCTTAAACCCATATTCCCCCTCTATCGATCAATTAACCAGCAATATGTAGCTTGCGGGATAACTTCCTGAAAAAACTAGAGATAGTTGGGCAAGATTTTATAAAAGGGCAGAAAGCTGCCCAGAGAAAAACTCATTAACGCAATAAAAAACAAAGCACTTCACGAGCTTTGCACAAATGAGGCAATACCTGGATTTTTTAAGTAGAGATATTTATTTAGGCGCGCTTAGAACTAGCGTGAAGTACCGAGCCATCCTCACGACGAACACCGTAAGAGCCCAACTTCCATTCTTTAGCTGGGGAAAGAGATGCTTTGCGTTTGGTAGCTTTTTTGCTTGGATTGCTTTCTTTAGGGGCCCGCATTGGCTTTCTCTTTAAAGGTGCTTTCTTCTCATAAAGCTTATAGTCAATCCGTAGCGAGTTTACGCTTTTTGCAAGATCTTTGGTTACCCTAAACTCTATCGGGAGCTTTATGTCAGCCCCTTTCTTTAGAATCTGACTTTCAAAGCAAAAACAAACGTATTTTTTAAAGTAAGCACCCTCGGTCAATGGAAAAACGGAGTGAACAGCTATTACTGGTATGTCTTTTCCGCTGTTGTTTTTAAATTGGTATTCTACTTTATAGCGTTTTCCAACTTTGACCTTCATTTTAGTTGTCAAAGGAATCATTTCAACGTTGATACCGCCAGCAATCTGAGAGGTAAACTCCAAGTCGATTTCACGGCCATCTTCAATTTTATCCGCTTTCTTTTCTTTGGATACTCCGGCACCGCCATGTGAGAGCGCTACAGACGTCATCGTAAAAACCAAAGTTAAAAACAAGGATTGAATCATAAGTAAAGTACCAACAGTCTTTCTAAAAAAAGTGCGCCGAATACGACAAATACGTAAAGGCAAGAAAACAAAAATACAGGCATTGGTTCTGTCCGGTCTTTCATGACCAAATAGCAAAGGTATGCAAAGTAAGCTGTAATAAGAAGAGAAGGAATCAAAAAGCCAAGTCCCACGACACTTGAAAAGCCGAGCACCCCTACTGCAGGAAGCAGACTAAGCGAATAAGCAAAAATCTGTCTTTTTGTATATTGGTCGCCAAATACAACAGGCATCATTGGAAACCCTGCCTTGGCAAACTGCTCTTTGTACTTGAGAGCCAGGCACCAAAAGTGCGGCGGCGTCCAAAGGAATATAATTCCAAACAACACCCAAGCTTCCCAAGCAAGCTGCCCAGAGGCTGCTGCCCAGCCGATCAAAGGGCCAACACTGCCAGCAGCTCCACCGATCACAATATTTTGTACCGTGCGCGGCTTTAAATAAAGCGTGTAAAATAAGACATAAAACGCAGCAGCCGAAACAGCTATACCGGCTGCCAGAGGTGTTGCTCCATAGTATAAGGTAAGGGTCCCCAAAGCCAGAATCGTCCAAGCAAATATGGTGGCAGGTACAAAGCCAACCCTCCCACTCGCTACCGGCCGATTTAATGTCCGCTCCATACGTGCATCTTTTTCTCGTTCGACGATTTGATTGAATGCGCCCGCCGCAGAGCTACATAAGTAGGTTCCGAGAAGAGTCAACAAAACCAAAGAAGCTGAGGGTGCTGTAGACGATGCCATAAATAGCGTCGGCATAGCTGTTACCACAACCAAAAGAGAAATAGTTGGCTTGGTCATTTGAAAGTAAGAGCGCGCTTCCGTCAAAAAATCTGAGCTCAGGCTAAACGCTGCTTGCCTCTCTGAAACAGAAGAAGAGCGTGCTGCTAGACGGGTATTCATTAACTTGGAGTTCATACTTAAGGCGCCCACCCAACCCACATAGGGAAATAAGCGCATGCAAAAAATAGCGCTGGGTACACAAAAATCAGCAAGGTCATAGAAATCCAACCGATAGCTTCTCTTTTGCCATCTGCTGCCGTCGCTTCCTGCTCTACTTTACCGTAGGTACTTTTGTAATCTTCAACCATCATTATCCCTCAAAACCGACAAATTTTAACTTACTAGCCCGCTACAGGTCGAGCAAAATGTCACACCTGCTGAGCATGTATGTCGCTGAAATTCTGAATTGTATGGAAAGAAGCCTAATTAATAGGCAGTTTGGGCTTTTGACGAGCTTTTTTCAAGCAATTTCAGTGCTGCCTGGTTGCGCTGTACAAACTTGATGTACTTCTGGGTTTCTCCAAAAGGGACCATCTCAACCCACGCATCAGCGTCCTTTGCTTTTCTATAGCGCATCCACCTGTCTGTGACCTCTTCGCCAGCATTGTAAGCAGATAAAACGGCGGGCACCGTTAACTCTCCATGCTTTGCATACTTCTTCGTTAAGTTGCGCAGGTTTTTAATACCAAGGCGAAGGTTGCTATCCGCCTGCTTCAACTTCGATTGCACAAATGTTTCTGGCTTTTGTTTCCAAGCAGGCTCTAAACCTCGTGCCGTTGATGGCGTGATTTGCATTAAGCCGTAAGCGCCAGCTCCGCTGCCTACGGTCTCACGAAAAGAAGACTCCTGCCTAATCAAACCTAAAATTAGGTTTGGATCTACGGTGCCCTTCGCAGCGTGAGCTATCCTCTGCCTGTATGGGGCTGGGAAATAAATCGAGAACTGTCTCGGGTAACGCCGCCAAAAATCATCTACCTGATTTGATAGAAGGGTTTGCATGTAGATATGTTTGTAGTGCAAACCGGTTGATGAAAGAACACCAAAAAAGTCTCGAGATAGGTCATTGTTTTTTAGGAGTTTGCGTCCGCCTTTTAATTTTTCCAAAACCTCAAAACCTACAAGCCGCGTCCATTTTGACGGACCAATGTTGGTTGCTAAAAGGAAACGATCCCATTGACCTTGGCCAATTGACTCCACCAACAACCTCTGCGCGCCCTCCCGGACAGAGTACGGACTTTTCTCCGTTGATAAAGAAGATATAACTTGGTCGTTCCAACCATGTTTTTGAGCTAGTTTTCTTCCTGCAACAAGTGTGTAGTAACCTATAGCAGACTCAAGCCTTAGCTTTTCCCAAGCGATTTTTGACTGTGCTTTTTGCCCTATGGCAAGGTGTGCTTTCATAGTCCAAAACAGCACCTTGGTTTTATAGGTTTCCTTAGGGTCTACAGCTGCAATTTTCGCCCAGTGCCCTAGTGCTTCTACGTGTTTCCCCGAAAGGTGAGAAAACAACCCGCTGTACCACCAAAACTTTGATTTCCACCTAGATGAAAAATCATGCTCTTCCACTGCAAATTTATAAAGTTTCGCTGCTTGTGCATACTGCTGTCTTTCCACAAGAATTCTAAAGGCCTCGACATGAAACGATTCCGCTAGCAGCTCGACAAGAGCTTTGTCATTGCCTTTCCCTGATTTTCTCGCAAAGTTCAGGTTTTGGCGGGCTATAGTTACAGCTACCAGAGCCTTTTGATAATGCCCGATCAAAGCCAGATAGCGAGCAGACCATATACGCATATTCTCACGCTCTTCGGCAAACTTTCTATCCTTCATCCCGACATGTAGAGCCAGTAAACCCGGCCGGTCCCAGCGTCTGACAAGCTGTTCGTACATAGCACTCAAAACAACCCTTGAACGCGTAGACCTCATCCACTTAACAAGCCGTCTTCCAATCTCTACTTGTAGCCCCGAATGCCATAGGCTCTTGGCAGAAAGCTTCATAAGCTTTTCTCCAAACCGAGTTGCAGCCTCTAGTCTTGCCCTGCATCCAGCTAGCTTAGACTTGAAGAAGTAGCTTTGATAAAGGTCGAGCTGGGACCTGTCTGCCCAGCGATACCAAGCATCTTCGCCGTCCCGGTCGCAGGCAACCTTAAGGGTCGATTTAAACAGGGGGTCTGCGGCAGCGTCATGCTGCTTAAAACGATCTGCCAGGGTTGAGCCTCTAGCTTTTTGAACGGTATCTACTCTAGAAGAGTTAAAGCAACGATCACGAAGCGCTTTCTTGGCAAAATGGTTGAGGGCATCGTCTGAAGACAGGTGCATGCCGGTCAACTTCTCTTGCAGCGATGGCTGCAGCTGGCCTTGACGCCTTAAGCCGGCAACAGACGAACTTCTGGTCTGGCCCCGGTTGCACTCAAATCTAAAATAATCCCTTAAAACTTCGTTTCGAATATCTACAGAAGCCGTTTCCAGTAGTTCATAAAAATCTGATTTTTTAGCAATTTTTTTCTCTATTTTTTGACTCAACTCAAAGGCGTCGAGTAAATCTTTTTGGTTTGCATAGGTTTTGTTTAGCCTAAAAATTTCTTTTGCCCTTTCAGCCGCAGTAACTGCAATTGACTTTATGGGGATCTGCTCTAAGGGGCGATTGGGCTCCCCAGGGGGAAGCCTAATCGCCGGCTCTAGTGTTTTTGCTGGGTGGCTACACGAAAAACTGACAAAGGACGCAGCTAGAATTGAAATCAGAGATTTTTTCATAGGCGCGACGAATCTAAAGGTTTACTCAATTGAAAAACAAATGGACGCCCAAGAGAGGTGAATGCTACCGTTCGGCTTTGGCGCTGAAAATTCCCGATATTGCGAAGCTGGTCGACAAGCAAAAGGTAGCGATATGTTTTTTCTTCTTTTAGGTCGAACACTTCTACTAGTCCATCAGAAAGTAAAAACGTATGCGCTTCTTTGGAAAAATGAGAAGCAAGAATGGTTTTATCGCTGGCTGCTGGAATGTTTTGAATAAGCTTGTGTGAGGCCATCGCATAAACTTCAGTCCGTTTTTTATAGACAAGGTAAACATGACCACTACCAATACCTAAGTTTTGAATCTCACCGTTGTGGCTCTGCAGGTGTTCGACTTGCGAGAATGATTTAGAAGTCCTATAAACAGCTTTATCTGTAAGGAGCCAAACAAGACCACTTACTGGGTCGAAGGCTGACTTTAAAATACTTTCACCACTGGCAAGCTTCAGCTTTACCTTTAGGGGTGTTTTTTCGTAACGGTCGAGCGCCATCTCTCCTGTGCTGTGCATCCAGATAACCTGATCAGTGATAGGGATAAACCCATTTGTTTGGCCAGGAGAAAAGGGCTGATACCTATTCCTAAGAGTGAAGTCTGCGTTTATCTCTACTACCTGCTCATCGCCTGCGGCATATATCTGCAAGCCATCGGTAGCCAAGGCTCGCATGAAGTCAGAGCGCCGAAGAACCCTGCTTCTTTGTAGTTTGTTTTTGCCGAGGTCCCAGTGCCAAAGGTGTTGTGCTGTCCCAAACCACACACTATGGTCTTCGCCAATAAAAAGATGGTTTACTCGACCTTCTCTACGCAAGGCTTCGTAGCTTCTTGGGGGCATCGCAACGCCCTTATAACTAAGGAGCTCAAAGACATCTATCTTTGTTTGCCGCTGGAGCGTTTCAGCCGTTGAAGGTTCGGCAGTCATCAAACCCAAAAAAGCAAAAGAGGCAAAATACAAAGCCGACTTTTGCATTAAACTTCCTTGTTTAAGCAGATACCTCAAGCGAACCTCTTGTTAGAGTGACGATAAGCTATATTTACATAGCTAGCAGCGAAGCTCACCTAAAAATTGACAGAAGTAGCCAGGTAAAAAACCAAGACCCGCGTACGCCTTAAACCCTATAGCTTGTGGCCGGTTTTAAGGTCTATATCCTTACAACTGTATAAGGAATGAAAGGCGAACAGGTGATGAACTAAGCTGCTTTTTTGGGTCGTGTCCAAGGACTCGGTTAAGCTTTTCAGTGCTGGTAAATCGACCGGGATAGCTCGCCGCCGCCTTTTATCTGGATAAGTCAGGTCACTGATAACACCAACTAGCTTCAGTGCATCTGCTCTCAAATGCGCATCCAAACTATTAGCGTGGCTACGTAGGGTAGAAAAAAAAACTTCTCGCTTTTTTGAACTCGAAGAATCAAAGTCTTCGCTTCGATACCCAGGCATCGGATGCAACAGGTTCGCCAAAATAACGCCAAAACTAAAATAGTCATATTGGGGAGTAAACCTATCCTCGATTCGGTGCAAAACTTCTGGAGGAGCAAATGCCGGCGTGCCTATAAAGTCCATTTCGATGGATTTAGGTTTTGACTGAAATCGCACGGTCTCATGATCTGTCAAGCTTAGAGATCCGTCTGGGTAGACCAAAATATTGCTAGGCTTTATATCCGTATGCAAATATCCGAGCTCATGAAGTTTTAAAATAGATGGAAGCAAGCTGTAAACCTCGCTAGTCAAAGCAAAACGTGTTTTATAGTCATTAGGATAAGCCTTCTCTACTAACACCTTAATGCGCGCCATAGTTGCTAGCCACTCACCGCCGACATAGAGTTTTAGAGATCTTTTTCCTATCTTAGCATCCAGCAGTTGGCCTCTTTGATCTACCCGCCAATTCGGATCTGCCTGTTTTGCTAACTCTGGTAAAACGACTTCCAAATTTTCTAAGATTCTCTCTTGAGATGCATTGCCCTGCCATTGACTGAATATTTTTGTAAAGTGTGTTGTCCGACCGAGAACATCTAGAAGCACCAAGCCAATGGTTCCTTTGCGCAAAGAGTGTTTATTTTCAGGTCGGCTAGAGTCTGCAAAGTTATCTAGAGCAGCGTAGTTTTCTGGGACACCAATGATGACAAAGTTTCGGCCATCGCTAGCTACAATTTTCTGACCCACCCTAAACTGTGTACTAAGCCCAGTTTGAGTAAAAAGAAGAATACAAATAAATAAAAAAGCTCTAATCACCCTGAAAGCTTAGCCTAGTGGCGTGTTTGCTATCAACCCATGCTAAAAAGAAGGTTGTCAACATCAAGGCTCGGGCTGCTTTGAGCCGTTTTCCAATGCAGGTCATAATAGGCTAATGCCCTTATAGAGCCACGTATTTTTGCCAAACCAACCCGGTTAGAAAATACTCTATACTTTTTCAGGAGAAATGGAGGGACTGACGGAGCAGATTTCGCCGACGGAGCAAGCTCTGCGACTACAGCTGCGCGGCGAAGAAACGAAGCCAAAAACCCAAGAACTGCATACTCACTTTCACCTTTGCTGCGAAGAGATCTCACAAAATGGCTAGCTTCTGCAAACTTCAAATCTAAAAGCAAGTTTGAAAGTGTAAAAAAATGCCGGGCTGGTTGAGCCTGCAAAAAAGTCTCAAAATCTGAGCTGGAAACCTCACTTTTTTCGTTTTTGAAAAGCTTCAGTTTCTGTAATAGCTGAATAAGGTCTGTGGTGTTTTCTTGATAGAATCGAACTAACTTTTGGCTCTGACCCGGTGAGAACCTAAACCCTAGTAGATCGAAAAGCTCAGCAGCCCAAGTAGCAAAATCTCTCGTCTCCGGCTCCTTTGACTTTACCGGGACTACTCCGAGTTGTTTAGACCATTTTTGTAGCCAAGAGGGTACGGCTCTCCCTCTGTACAAAAACAGGTACCTGCCTCCTTCGGGTAGAGCTAAATCAGGTTTTTTTACGTTCAGTTTTTCGCAGTCACGAAGAATAAAAACCTTTGGACCACCAAACAGGTCTTGGTCTCCCAACACCTGCAGCAGGTCTTCGTGGTTTTTACCTTCACAAGCAAAGCGCACAATCTCTGTACCTGCCCCTTCGGGAGCAAAGGCTTTAAGCCAAAAGTTCTCTAGAAGAACTGCAATGCTTGAGCTTTGCTCGTGCATTACAGACAAGCCGCCAGGTGCATTTGAGCGAAGGGCCTGCACAGATTCTTTGAGGCTATATTTTTTTTTATTAGTCACAAACTTCTCATGCAAAATTTTCAGACATATTCAAAAAATTGGAAAAATACGTAGTAGCTACTTTTTTATCTTCGACAAGCTGTTCTTTGAGCTCTTCCAACCCAGCAAACACCATCTCATCTCGATGCCGATGAAGAAAATATAAAATCATAAATTTTGTATTTTCGGCATGTTGCTTAGATGCTGTCAGGGCGTGTGACTCAATCTTATACCTTTTATGCATGGGAATAATGCTTGTTTCCGAAGCTGGTGGGTCTGTGGTCGGGTTTAACCCTATGTTAGTCATCACCGGAACCAAAGAATTTTTAAGCTGTGGGTCCCACCTATGATGTGGCAAGCAGATTGGCGGAAACTCAGATGGTTTATGAGCGAGCATGTGTGCCAAGCAAAAGTAGACACCTCTAAACGGAATAAGGTCCTGGCTAGAAGACAAATTCAGGGTAGGAAAGCCAATAGTCCTACCTAGCTTCTTACCATCTACGACGTCTCCACTAAGCTGGAAGGGCCTTGCCAAAACAGAGGCTGCGTATCTTACATCTCCATCACGCATAATCGCGTTTCGCACGTTTGTGCTCGAGATATCCCGGCCGGCAAACGGCATAATAGCCTCCGCGCGAAACTCGATATCATACTCCTTGCATAAGGAGGTCAAAGTAGAAATAGTCCCTTCGCGGTTGCGTCCAAACCGAAAGTTATCTCCAACCACCAAAACTTTAGCGCCTAACTTACCCACTAAAATTTGCTCAAAAAACTGTTTAGGACTAAGAGCAGCTAGCTCTGCATTGAAATCTAAGAAAATGCACTCATCTAGGCCCATCTCTAAGCAGGCTCTTTTCTTTTGTTCTGCATCCCAAATTCGAACGCTTGCACTGCCTGGCTGAAAAAACTCGGTTGGATGCGGCTCAAAACTTACAAGTGTGCTTTTTAGCCCTCTGCTTTTGGCAAACCCCTTGCAAAGCTCAATAAGCTTTTGGTGCCCCAAGTGAATGCCGTCAAAGTTTCCTATGGTTATCGCCCTTGTCATTTTGTGACCTTACCCTCTAAAACCGGCGCTAAGCTCTCTGCACTGGCAATCTTGTATTTTTCTACGACTTCCCCACCTATTACATGTTTTTCAATGATGGTGTCGAGCGCTTCTTTATCCAGGTTTCCATACCATGTCCCTTCAGGGTAAACGACTGCAATAGCACCTGCAGAACAAACCCTCAGGCAACCTACCTTTGAGCGAAAAGCTGTCTGGTTGACTAGCCCTTTTTCTTTAAACCTCTCTTTGAGGTGAGCCCATAAAGTAGCGCCTTTTTCTTCGGATACGCATTTAGGTCCGATGCAAAGCAGAAGATGCCGGTGGTAGCGCTCGATTCCAATCGAGTCTATTTTGTTTTGCAAAAACTTGGCCTGGCTTTCGTTGTTACTCACTATTTTCCACCCTTTTTTAACTGCAGTCCGCAGTCCACCCCTAGGTTTAACCGTGCATCTAAAAAGCTGCCACCTAGTTTTTCTAGGGTTGGCCGTAGCTGGCCTCTTAGCTTTTGAGCTGCATCTTTAGATGCGCAAAAGCTTGCCATAACACCGCCACCGCCTGCACCAAAAACCCTGGTAAGCAAAGCACCAGATGTGTCAGCTACCCTTGCTAGTGCATTAGTATTATCGCTATGGATTGCTGGCCATATTTCCAGGCGCTTAGCCCACTCTTTGTGCGATGCTTTGATTACTTCTAGATAAGTTCCACCCTCACAAGCCTCTGCAACCTGCCGGGATATAGCGGCAAGCTCAGTAAAAGCTGCTACAGTGCTCGGCTCTTTGTTGTAGAACCCTTTAAACATTTCCCAGTTGTTGATAGCTGACGCCCGTGACTGCCCGCTAAAATAAACCACGGTGCATTCTTGTAAATCTTGCAGCCACGGCTCACGCTCGAAGGTTCTGACTCGCCAACCACCTGGTTTAAAGTCAATGATATTTAGCCCACCATAGAGAGCACCTAGATAGTCTTGAATACCTGTCGGCGTGTGAATAAGCACTGATTCTATATCGCGCGCCCGGGCTGAGATTCTATCTTTAGCTGCTGCATCGAATTTTTGTTTACCTTCTTGGTAACAATCTAGCGCACTGAGCATGGCTGCAAGCAAAGCAGAAGAGCCACCTAAGCCCGCACCCGCAGGAGACATGGCGTTTGTACAAAGCTCCAGACCACCTTTTTTCAAAAGATCAGGGGTAAGAGTTTTTTGAATAGCTAGAGCCAAAAGAGGGAGCTTGCAAGTGAGTGGGTTGTCTTCGGCCATCAGCTCTGTTTCTAAGTTTTGATCTTTACTAACAAGCCGAAACCCTTTGCAAGCTGAAGGGCGCAGCCATGCCTCTGCCCACAGCTCGATGGCGACGTTGACCGTGCACGGGTTTTCTAAAGCATGGTAGATAGGCCAAATATCCAGGGTGCCACCAGCAAGATCCATGCGTACCGGGACTTTTATATGAATCGTCTGATCGAGCGAGCTATGAGTCACAGAAGGTTTCTTCCTTTTGTTTGTGGAACTAAAACAGCATTATGTTAAATATGTAGCTTATGGAGAAGCACAACGGCACAAATAACGGGCAGCACCCTTTTATACAATCAGAGAGCCTTGCAGAACGCATGGAGCTTTTGGTCGGATATCTAGTGGAACTACGCGGCCAAGGCCTAACCCTTAGCGGAGAAGAGGCTCAGATGCTCAAAGGGTGGATTGAAAAACAGCCTGATTTTGCGCAGCTTTTGGCCGTCGTCGATGAGGTGGCTACCGGCTATTTTGCACAAAAAACTCTCAGTGGGCGTGGAAGGTCCATTTTTGGCCTAAACAAACGTATCCTTAAGGTGTTGGATCAACAATCGGTGGGCTAGCAGCAGTTTAGCTTGCGTTTGCATCTAGCCGGCTTACACTTACTTTATTTGAGCTGTAATTATTTGTAATTATTTAAGGAGAGAAAACATGGCAGGAAGCACAAAACAATTTACCGACGCAAACTTTGACAGTGATGTCATTAAGTCTGAGATCCCTGTACTTGTGGATTTTTGGGCCCCCTGGTGTGGACCATGTGTATCAATTGCTCCTATGCTAGACGAGCTCTCGGCAGAGTACGAAGGAAAAATTTCTGTAGGCAAGATGAACGTAGATGAAAACCCGAATACGCCAGCAACTTACGGTGTACGTTCTATCCCTTACTTAGTCTTGATTAAAAACGGCGAAGTTGTAGACAGCATTATGGGCGCTCAACCAAAAGCACAGTTTAAAGCAATCTTAGACAAGCATTCGTCCATCGCTTAACAAACCTCAGACTATGTTTAATTAATTCAAAAAGAGACTCGTATGCAAAACACCCTTCCTGAACTCGAAGCAAAACATCTTCAGGAAGGCGTGTGCATTATTGGAGTCGACGAAGTCGGCCGCGGCTGCCTAGCAGGACCGGTTTACGCAAGCGCCTGTGTTTTGGACTACGCGAAAGCATTAGAGCTTGATGCAAAATCTTTTGCTTGGATCCGTGATTCAAAAACTCTGAGCTCAAAACAACGGATAAAAATGATTGGTATACTAGACGAGTGCACCGAAGCAAAACAAGTTGCCAAAGCTGAGACAGAAGAAATCGACAAGATCAATATTTTGCAGGCAAGTTTTCTCGCCATGCGCCGTGCGGTTTTAAGCCTTCTTGAAAACATCGACCTAGCTGGCCGCACCCCTCTTGTTTTGGTTGATGGCAGGCAAACCATCCCAAAGCTAAACCTTCGGCAAGCTGCAGTTGTCCAAGGTGACTCCAAAGTCAAAGCCATTGCCGCAGCTTCTATCTATGCAAAAGAGGCTAGAGACCTTTATATGCACGGTATGGACGAGCAGTTTCCTGGCTATGGGTTTGCAAGCAATGTAGGTTACGGAACCAAGCAGCATATGGATGCCCTCAAAGAGCTCGGGCCTATCTCCATCCACCGTAAGTCGTTTGGACCAGTTAAAAGACAGTTAGTTTAATCTACGTAGACAAAGTTAGGTTTATTAAAAATCCAACCATATGGAACCAATGATCCCTCCATACTGCTAAATGACGCCCTGGGGAACTCCTTGCCTCTACAAAAACTTTCCATGAAGGCCATTCGAGAAGACACTTTTACGCGCTATCAGAGCCAGTAAAAAACCTCATGAGATTAGTAGATTAAAGCCACCTAGCAAAACACCCGGAAATCACACAAAAATTACTGGCCAGCCAATTTAACTGTTTCGGTATAATTTTTAGAATCTTTCTATCCACTTTATGTTTTCGGCGTATAATCAAAGGGCACCAAGGCTTACCTGTTTTAGGATGGCTAGCCAATTAACCAGAGAACCCCAAACACCTGGAGTAAAAATATGAAGACACTAAACACACTTTTCGCTTTGACCTTAGCGGCTACCATGATCAGCTGCGGCAGCGATGACAAAAGCACAGCACTGCAAGTGACAAAAACGGGCACTTTTGCACAAGTAAGAGTTGATGAAGCAGAAAAAGTAACTTTCAAAGCCGAAAAGAATAAAGTTTGGAAACTAAAAGGCCCTCAGCAATACGTATTTCAAGTAGAGACTGTTGCTGTCGATCCAACTTCAAGCCTAGGAACACTTGAGGTGCAGATTTTCAAAAAAGTTGGAATCAGGGGCTTTCACGAGTCTCACTTCGATAAAGATGACAAGCTTGTGTTAAAGCCCGAGCATGCAACTGTAAATCAAGACGGCACAGTTATATACAAAAGTGATTTTCATGACGGTAAGCTTTCTTTTGAAATAGCTCCTAACGGGAAAGCTAAAGCTAGCTTCCTAAGGTCTGGAATGTATGTTTATAGAAACTACAACATTGCTGCCTCGGGTGTTTTAACTAAAAAGTCTATACCGATCACAGGGGATTTAAACCGTAATGTAGATCACTACAGAAGCTTTGCCCGTGGACCAGGAAAGTAACCCATACTAATACAGCAAAAAAAAGAGCTCCCTTTCCGGAGCTCTTTTTTTTGTATCTATTCCGACTATTTTTTCTTTTCAATCTTTTGCTTAGTTTTCTTTGACTTTAGTTTAGTTTTTTCGTCTTCAAGT
The DNA here is from genome assembly GCA_023301565.1 of Oligoflexales bacterium. Taxonomy (GTDB): domain Bacteria; phylum Bdellovibrionota_B; class Oligoflexia; order Oligoflexales; family JALZUQ01; genus JALZUO01. Next base: position 24,169 of record JALZUO010000066.1, on the reverse strand, counting down.
TCAGCTTTAGGCTCAACTTTAGCCTTCGGTTTTTTAAAGCTCAGCTGATAGGTACCTAGCTTATTCGGTCTAAGCTCTTTGTGCCTAGGGTACATAAAAACGCACTGTACACCTTTGGTTTCTTGCATCCAAAATACACCTGACTTTTCTTTCTGGGCCCTTTTTTCCTGCATTGCATCCACCAGACTTCTACATGCAGCTTTGCGGCCACTTTTAGAGGTCTCTTTATCAAATTCTAAATACACTGTAAGTCCAAGCCCCTTGCGACTAAAAGCAGATGAAACATCTCTTATCTTCTGCGAACTAAATGCCGAAACCACTTTTTCTAGGTTTGCGCTTTTTTTAGCGGACAAAACATCTTGTTTTAAAGACTCGCGCCCTGGCCACACTACATGAGGGTTACTCATCGCAAGCTTAAACCCAAGATCTAAGTAAAGGTATTTGAGAATAGGGTCTTTTTCTGCAAACCCAAGCTGAACCCATTTGGGGCCATCTATACCTAAGTGCGTCCATTGGTGGACATGCACTAGCGTCAGCGTCCATTCTCCATCTTTTACGCCAGCCTGGACAAAATAACGGCCAACATCTTTATTACCTAAAATCTGAAACCACAAACTAAGCTGCGGATCAAACCCGTAAGTAGGAAACAAGTGAAGATTTGAATTTTCACAAAATACAGGGTCCGGATCACCGCCTGTCCCCTTTACCTCCCAAGAGCGAAAGTTTGTTACTTGCGGGCGCTTGCCATAAATCTTTACTAGGTTTCCCATCCGCACTCTAAAGCGCTTTTGAGTCATCTGCTCTTTGAGTGCTGGGTGAAAAAGGTCGTAGAACTCCCGCCAGTTTTGCTTTTTTAGTAGCGACTGCACCTTTACAGCAAAAGCTCTTCGGGAAACACTCTGGGCATTAGGCACTTGGACTGTTGGCTGGTCTTCAAGTATTCGAGGGTGCCGCCACAGGCGTTTGCAGGTAGGTGTAGCTTCCTTTACCTGCTCTGGCTCGGAAGCCTGAACAACACTCTCAGCTTGGCCACTTGCAGACTGCGAGCAAATTAGGCCTGAAAGCACCAAAAATGAGATAGATAAAGGTAGAGCCCAGAGGCAGGGAACAGCACGCTTAGATAAAATAAGTAAATTCATCCTCAAATTGTAGCATCAATCTGAGGTGAATAAACTTGAATCTACTTTTAGGATTACTTTGCCGCGCAGCTTCCACAGCCTTTTTTAGAGCCTTCTGCAAGTAGCTCTAAGTCCCAACTGCCGAACTCTGCATTTACATAAGCAAGAGCGTCGTCTAGGTAGCTGTACTCTTTGCTAACCAGGTCCTTAAGAAGTTTCTTTTCTAGGCAGTAAGCATTATATGCAAACCGGTCAAGCTCACCGTCATAGATAGAGCTGACCCCTGCCTGACGATCACGAAACACAAAGGCCTTTTCGAGATAATTTTCTGTATCTAATTGATCCATATATCAATGTACCTGCGACTTTCTATAAACAGTACCTGTAAGGTAATAACTAAGCTCTGTATTTTTCAAACCAAGCCCTTCGATGCAAGCTGTGATCCGCTCACATGCTGGCCCTAGCTTTTCTACCGCTTTTTCGGGCTGACGGCAAAAACTCTGCTTTCCGGCGCTCAGGTCGCCCCCGCCTTCTTTACCGAGCTTAGATCCATCAGCAAGGTCAAGCAGGTCATCTTCCATCTGGAAGATCAGCCCCCAGTCGAGACCGAGCGCAGCCAGTGCCTGTACTGCTTCCGGGTCGGCTTTACCAGCAGCAACATATCCCGCAACCAAGCATGCCGAGAACAAGCGCCCTGTTTTAAGCAAGTGTACTTCTTCTGCTTTTGCCGGGTCGAACTCTGCTCTTTTACGCTCGTACTGCATATCCAAAGATTGCCCTAACACCATGCCTTGGCTACCCATAGAATCCAAAACAAAGTGAACTGCAGCTGCAGTGTTAGGAATACCTGACGCAAGCAAGACCTTTACCCCGTCCGTAAGCAGACCGTCTCCGGTAAGAACCGCTATGGCCTCCCCAAACTCTACATGTGCAGAAGGTTGCCCGCGGCGCATGGCGTCATCATCCATACAAGGCAGGTCATCATGGACAAGCGAGTACGCATGGATCATTTCCATGCCTATACCTACCCTACATGCCTTTCCAAAAGCTTCTGCGTAAGCGGGGGTGTCTTTGGCCTCGGTATAGAAAGCATCGAAAGCCAAAAGGACTAAAAGCGACCGAACCCGCTTGCCTTTACCTGAAAGCACGTAACGCATCGCTGCAATTAGACCATCTTTTTCATCTTCTTTTGGTTGATAGTTTGTTTCTAAGAAAGCTTTCCAGGCACCCTCAAACTGGGTGCGAAACTGACCTATGGCAGCTTCTAGCACTGGCACACTATCTTCCTGAAACGAGTCGTTCCACTGTAGCTTTTTTTGAGTGTAAAACTCTTGCAAAGCCTGCTCGCAATTTTTCTGTTGGTTTTCTGTCATAACTAAGAATTGATCTCCATGCTCTCTCTCCAGGCAAGACCATCTAACACCTGACGAAGAAGTTTTTTTTCTGCTACAAACACTGCACCCGCAATATCAGCTGCACTACTACACTGTGAAATATCTACTTTTATCTGATCGATTATTTTTCCTTCGTCATATTGATCACTAACGAAATGTACGGTAGCTCCACTTTGTTCTTGCTTGCTGTCAAAGACAGCTTGATGCACGTGCATTCCATACATCCCTTGCCCTCCAAACTCAGGAAGCAACGATGGGTGAATGTTAATAGCCATGGCACCTGCCAAATCTAGAGGCGGAAACTTTTGCAAAAATCCAGCAAGGCACACCACACCAAAGTGTCGGTGGGTTTGCTCTAGGATAAACTTTTGCAAACTCTCTGATTCCCCTGCAACATCACCTGTCCAAGTAGGCAGGCCAGACCTGCGCGCAAAGCCAATTGCTTTGCAGCTGTCTTTGTTCGAAAAAACACCTTTGATGCTCCACAAGCTTTCTGACTCAAGCGCCAAAAGATTACGCAAACTTCGGCCCGTACCCGAAACGCCTACTACGACTGGTACCTGTGAAGGTAAAAAAGATATTCGAGGCTGTGAAAAACGGTTAAAGAAATCTCTAGCGCTCACCTCTTTTGAACCGGCCACCTTAAACCATTCAATGGATAAAATTCCTTCACCACATTTAACGACAGACTTTGAAAGTTTTTTTGAATAAGCTGCATCGCCAGGCCGCATGTCGGATGGGTCGATATCGTCTGGGGCAGCTGTCAGCTTTGTCATTCCACGCACGGCGACTTTTGCTACTTTAATTACCTGCTGCTCCTGCTGCTGGCTTTGCAATAGAGAAGCCGAAATAAAACAAAAACAACCAGGCCAAATCCCTAAACCTCTTTCCAAGTTTGTAATCTCATCTGCTGGCCGATGCCAATCTACCTTGCCTTGTGACTTGCGGATTTTAAAACAGTGCGACGCTTCTACATTTAGAGGGTTTTCATCTTGATCTACCCCCTCAAAGGCAGGGTCCCGGAGCTTTTTCAAAGAATCTGGTAGCATTTTTGCCCCTACTTCAAACAAGGCACCCATCCAATGAGCGGCACCTTTACACCCATCAATATCTACTTTTTTTTGTGTGATGAGGTTGCCTGCATCTAGCTCTTTGACCGTGAACAAAATAGAAACCCCAGAAACTGAAACCCCATCTAACAGTGCAGATTGAACTGGGGTTGCCCCGCGGTAGGCCGGCAGTAGCGACGGGTGCACGTTGATGGTCGCACGGGCAGGTATAGCTAAAAACGTATCAGACAAAATTTGCCCGTAAGCTGCCGTGATTGCCACGTCTGGAAGAAGGGACTTAAACGCGTCTAAAAAATCGGGGCTCTTGGCTTTTTCTGGCTGCAACACAACAAGGTCTGGTAGCTCTGTAAGAAGCTGCTTCGCAGCGGCCGCTACGGCAGGGTCATGTTTTGTTTTCCCCCGTTTGCCGCGCTTTGCCGGTTGGCTTACAACGCCTACCAATTCAAGTTCACCTTTTTTGTGCAAGTCTACCAGCCCTTGAAGAACTGGGAGCACAAATACAGGAGACCCTAAAAATACAACACGTGGCCTTTCTAGTGACAATGCAAACCCCTTATAGACAGTTGCGTCCGGGCGAAAATTTAGCAGTATTTTGAGCTGTTTACCGCCAAAATACGCATGCAAGCTAGGCAAGGGTCGCGGCAAGCTGCTGCTCGCCGACAAAGGTTATTTATTTCAGGGAGGTAGAAGCTTGATGCATCTGCTAACCTGCCATCAAATACAGGAGCTAGCCTTTTTATGAGCGATAAAATCTATATCCTTGCTATTGATCAAGGCACCACTGGGACCACTGCCATGGTGTTTTCCTTTGAAAGGTCAGATGCAAGTGCAGCTATCGAAGTTAAGCCTATATCAAAAACAACCGTAGACTTCCCGCAGCATTTTCCAAAGCCAGGCTGGGTCGAACACGACCTTAAAGAAGTTTGGTCGTCTGTTTCTAAAAGCGTACGGCAATCTTTGGCGGAAGCAGAAGCGAAAATCCCAGAATTTTGCGCAAAAAAACTAGCAAGCATAGGGATAACCAACCAAAGAGAAACCCTGTGTGTTTGGGACAAGGCAACCAACGAACCGTTACACAATGCGATTGTTTGGCAGTGCAGGCGCAGCACAGATATTTGCAAGTCTATGCGCAGGCAAGGCCTAGAAGATTTTTACCGCAGCAAAACAGGGCTTACCCTAGACCCGTACTTTTCTGGCACCAAATATAAGTGGCTAGTAGAAAACGGCGCTATTAACATGTCAAAAAATGCAGCTCTTACCACAGCAATTGGAACCATGGATTCCTTTCTCTTGTATCAGCTTACCGGAGGGCAAACCCATGCGACTGAAGCCAGCAACGCCTCGCGGACCTTAGCCTTTGATATCCACAAAAAAAAGTTCAGCTCCGAGCTATGCGAACCCCTTAAGATTGAAGCTGACCTTTTACCCGAAGTACGCCCGTCTGCAGGGAGCTTCGGCAAAACCAAAGGGTTAGATTTTTTGCCCGACGGAATCCCTATAACCGGAATTTTAGGTGATCAGCAAGCAGCACTGTTTGGACAAGGATGTCTCGAAGTAAAATCAGCAAAGTGCACCTATGGCACTGGTGCTTTTTTACTGGTCCAAGCTGGCACTAAATACCCTGAACCTCCAAAGGGTCTCCTCACTACTGTTGCTTGGCAAATGGGTGGGCAAACATTTTATGCGCTAGAAGGGTCCACGTTTATTGCTGGCGCTGCCATGCAGTTTCTACGTGATCAGTTTGAGTTCTTCTCGGATGTGTCGGTTACGGCTGCCATGGCAAAAAACGTCACTGCATCGCCAGAGGTCTATTTTGTTCCGAGCCTAACAGGACTCGGAGCACCCCACTGGCAGGCAGAGGTGAGAGGGGCAATCCTTGGTTTAACCCGGGGCACTTCCAAAGCACAGATGGTAAGAGCTGGGCTTGAGGGCATTGCTTTTCAAGTTGCGGACCTCTACCAAACCCTTTGGGGTTCCTTAGATCACGAGCAAAACAAAAACAGCAAAGACCTTAGCGGTTTGCGTGTAGATGGAGGAGCTTGTTCAAACGATGTATTGATGCAATTTCAGGCAAACCTTTTGGAGCAAAAAGTGCTTCGCCCTAAAATTCTGGAAACCACTGCTTTGGGGGCTGCAGCGTGTGCCGCAGCAGGTTCGGGGTGGATGGAATTTTCTGAGTGGTCTGCAGGGCCTGCGATTGAATCAAGCTTTAGCCCCGCAGCAGAAGAGCATTCGGCCGAGCAAAAACTAGGCTGGCAAAAAGCTCTGCAAGCAGCCAAGATATTTGCAAAATAAAAGATATTTGCCGAATTAAAAGTATTCACAAACTAAATGGAATTAGAACGTTATGACTACTGGTCTCTACGCATCAACCCTGCAGGTATTTGCTTTATGGTTTGCACTTTCGCTAACACTCTCGCTGCCTTTCTCCTTGGGTTCATCCATTGCGACGGCTCAGGGAAAACAGGTGAAAATTTACATTGCACCTCCAGAGCATATTGCCCAGCTCGACCTGGCAAAGCTTTGGTTTCATTCTTACCAATGCGTTCAATCGGCCGTGCTTGAAAAAGAAAACAACCAGCTAACCGGAAACCTTAACCTTATCACCCAAGAATCTAAGGAATGTCACATCTCAGAATTTTTAGAGCGAGACCATGGAGAGGAGCCTCAATTTTCTGCTTGGCGAGATTTTTGGATTCAAAACTATATTTCCACAATTGGCACACTCAAGATAAACTTTGAGATCCCACCCACACATTCAGACTTTTTGGGCCTAACAGAATACGAAAATTGGAAGTCAGAAACCATAGAAAGCGCAGTTAAAAGGCGTCCGCGCCAAATATGGAGAAGCCCAAACTTCCGTGGACACAAAGTCCGAGTAACTCGGATGCAGCTTAGGGAGGAAGAGTGCACGAGCTCCGCCAGTTGCCTTGAGCATGAGATTGCTATCTCCTTGGGCAAAGACTATGTTTTTGCCGTTTACGACCACGATGGAAACCTAGCGCAGCATGCACAGTTTGCGGGGCACAAAAAAAAGACGCCCATCTCATGCAACGGCTGTCACTACAGCCGAAAAACCAGAAGCCTAAGTAAGTTCTTTAAAGAAATAAACTAAAAGAAGACTCGCAAAATAAGCCTGGGCCAGCTACAGTTTGGGGTTCAGGGCCTACCTAAAAGCCCTGCTGTGTTTATTTGATTTTTGCAAAAGGGGTACCCTCACATGCTTTCATTAAAAGGCAAAAAAGCGGTTGTCATGGGCGTAGCAAACAACCACTCAATCGCAGCTTCGGTGGCAACACACTTGCACGAACTAGGTTGCGAACTAATTTTTAGTCACCTTCCCGACCCTGAGGGTAGCAACAAAATGGAGCGCAGAGTTAGAAGGGTAACCGATGAGTTCAAGGCTGAGCATGTTTACCCGTGCGATGTAAGCTCGGACGCATCTCTGGAAAAATTCTTCTCTACTGTTTCAGAAAAAGTCGGAAAATTCGATTACCTGGTACACAGCGTGGCGTATGCAAACCTTGAAGATCTGCGCAAAAAAACCATCGACTGTTCGCGTGCTGGGTTTTTGCAAGCCATGGATATAAGTGCTTACTCGCTACTTGCAGTTTTAAGGTATAGTCAAAATCTTTTTGAAGAAAACGGCAGTGTCGTTGCCATGTCTTACTATGGGGGCGAAAAAGTGGTTCCAGGCTATAATGTCATGGGCGTCTGCAAGTCTGCCCTAGAAATGTCGGTTAAATACGCTGCCCTTGAAATGGGTGAAAACAGAATACGAGTCAACGCCGTCAGTGCAGGGCCTATTAAAACTCTAGCTGCATCTGCGGTCGGAGATTTCGGAAAAATGCTCAAACTCTACGAAGAGCAATCTCCATTACAGTCTCCTGTATCGAGCAAAGAGGTGGCAGCAGCTACAGCTTTTCTTCTAGGTCCTGCTGCAGGTGGCATCACAGGAGAAATCCTTCATGTGGACGGCGGTTACAATGTCATGGGTGGCCCCAAAGGCATGAAAAGTAGCAGCTAATAAAGCAAAAACGCCCCTAAAAATGGGGCGTTTTAAAAAAACTTACAAGTAATTTAACTAAGCAAACTTTATTTCCATCCGATGTCCCTCATACTGATCTTCTAAAATCAAAATAGGGTCGAACTTGTTTTCACTACCTCCGCTTAAGGTGTCGAATACCTGCGGGGAGCAGTGGATAGCTATATCTTCCATAGCCATGCTTTGCATAAAGCTTGAAACCATAGAACGGAACTGAAGTGGCTCGTTTTGTTCGAGCTTACGAAGCACGTCTACCGTTAATTTTGGTATGTCTTGTTTGCAGATCGCCTCAAACTCTGTAATCAAAGTTTCTTTTAGCTCTTTAATCGAGGTTATGATCTCGGAGGTTAGATCTACAAACTGTGCATTACGGCTTTTTGACTCTAAGCGCTGCTCTTTCACGCGAGAAAGGATCTCTTTTTGACCAGCGACGAACCCTTGCTCAAAAAGCGAATTACTATTCAGATCCTGTCGAGGCTGCAGTGGTATTTTGGGTCCAATTTCACCTTTAGCTGGAGACTGAATTTTTGTTTCATCCTTTGCAGAGATATCAATCTCCAAACTCTCTTTTTGATCTTTGCCGTATAGTGCACTTAACGGCTTACTAAATATGGACATAAATGCCTTCCTGTTTTTATACTTAAAGTGTGTTTATTTTGCTCTTCTCATGGGATCTACTACATCAATACCGCGGCTTTTAAACTCATTGATCTTGTTTCTCAAAGTTCGAAGGCTTATGCCTAAGGTTTTAGCGCAGTGAGTTCTGTTGCCTTCGTGGTGCTTTAATGTTTCCAAAATAAAGTGAGTCTCAACATCCTTCATAGGTAGACCAATAGGAAGCGCCATAATCCACTTGTTATTCATACCTTCAGCTGACTGAATCTCAATGCAGTCCACATCGATCTCATAGGATGTAGAAAGTAATATCGCGCGTTGCACTACAACCTGAAGCTCATGAAGATTACCAGGCCAGCTGTGGTTGATCATCGCGTCTAAGGCACCTTGGGTAAAGCTCATGTTCGAGTAGTCTTCACCTAAATTGTGATTTTCTAAGTAGTATTTTGCCAAGGTCGAGATGTCACGCTTACGAAACCGCAGAGCAGGAACCTCTACCCTAATGATATTTAGCCGGTAGTATAGTTCTTTAAAAAAACCACCCGAGTGAACCTCTCGATTAAAATCAGAGAATGAGGTAGCAATCACTCGAATTGGATTTCTACTTTCACCTTGCGAGCGAATCCACTGGTTTAACTGTACTTGGTGCTCGCTGCTCAGGCGTTCGATGTTTTCAATGATCCACGTCGAGTATTGGGCATTGTGAATGTTTTTTAGAAAAAACTGGTCTACCTCTGCGGTGGTTGCCGTAGAAAGATCTAAAAATCCAAGCAGGCCTCTTCTCAAAGATTTCTTGTGGATCTCGCGGGCTAAAGTTTTCTTCCCACAAGACTCTTCTCCGGTGATCAAAAGAGAGGTGTTAGTAGCTGCAGCTTGCTTTACAAGCGTCATCACTCTTTTCATTTGATCATCGACAAAGTCAAAGCAAACGGCTTCTTTTGCTTCTCCATAGATGTGACTAATTTTATCTGCTGCTTGCATACTATGCTCCCCAATAGTTCCACCCTGGCTGAGGTACCGCATGCTTCTAACCCCGTTCTGAAGTCACATGGCATTACCTTGCAGTGGACTGTTTCTGTTATCGCTATATTGGTTAACAGCAAGTTCCGTGCCAACCTTGCAAAAAACTAGGAAAGGGTTGCTGGGCATAGATTGCAGAGAAAATTTGGCTTAGCGTAAAAGACATAGAATTGACGCTTTTTAAAGCAGCAGTGTTTGTTCATTGACGATTTGGGTCATAGTTTTGACTATTTTTTGCTCAGATACTGCCCTAGCATATAGAGTATCGCATCTCCTTCAACTATCTTCGCATCTACTTTTAGGGAGCCTCTTATGAACGAACTACCTTGGAACCAGCAGTGCCAAAAAGACAAATGTGTATTGGTCATTGGAGATTTAATTTTAGATAACTATTTACTAGGCACAGTGAACCGTATCTCTCCGGAAGCCCCAGTACCTGTACATCGCATAGAAAAAAAATTTCAACTCCCTGGTGGAGCGGCAAACGTTGCAATTAACTGTGCACGTCACAAACCAAAAGTCATGATCGCAGGCCGTGTAGGCGACGACAAAAACGGACGAGATTTATTAGCGCAATTGCAAACTAAAAAAATCGACGTTTCATTAATTAAAAAAGATAAAGATTTCACGACAACCACAAAAACTAGAGTGTTGACAAAGACCCAGCAGATCGTCCGTTTTGACGAAGAACATTATCACGGGTCAACTTTGGATGAAGCGGAAAAAATTGTCCAAGAAATCCCTTGGGAAAAGGTAGGAGTCATAGCCCTTTCTGATTATGGCAAAGGCTTATTAAGCAATGTCATGCTTAAAAAAATCCTAAGTACCGCGAAAGAAAAAGGTGTTCACTGTATAGCAGATCCAAAAGGCGCGGATTTTAGTAAATATACAGATGCGTTCCTCATCACCCCAAACAGAAAAGAAGCTGAATTAGCGTTAAGTTTAGAACCTGGGTCTTCCACAAGAGATAAAATAGCAGAACTGTTCCAAGCAAAGTACCCAACCATTGAAAATGCTGTGATCACCCTAGGACCAGAGGGCATGCTCCTTGCAACCAGCGATGGAGAAAAGAGCTATTTGGCGGCAGACTCTAAAGATGTCTTTGACGTTACAGGCGCAGGGGATACGGTTGTAGCTATCTTTGCCCTTGGAATACTTTCTGGAACTTCTCTTGTCGAATGTATGAAGTTTGCCAACGCAGCTGCTGGTGTAACCATCACCAAGCAAGGGACCTATGCACCGTCGGAAAATGAAATTGTGGATAGTATGCAGAAGGTGATGTTTAAAGGGTCTCAGTCCAAGGTGATGGGGCTAGACGCTTGTATCCATGAACTTAGCCTAAAACCAAAAAAGAAGGTTGTTTTTACCAACGGCTGTTTTGACCTTCTACACCCAGGACACGTCGACTACCTAGAGGCTGCTCGAGCTATGGGCGATTTTCTCGTGATTGGCGTAAACTCAGATGAATCCGTTCAAAGGCTTAAAGGCCCAACTCGGCCTGTACAAACTAGTGAATCTAGAAAACGGGTACTTGCAGGCCTTGCTAGCGTCGACTTTGTTGTTGAGTTCGGGGCTGACACGCCACTTGAGCTCATTAAAAGCATCAAACCAGATGTATTGGTAAAAGGCGGTGACTGGGCCATAGATAAAATCGTCGGCGGAGACTTTGTATCTGCAAACGGCGGAACAGTCTGCAACATTGCTGTTACAGAAGGCCACTCGACGACTTCTATTGTAAACCACGTAAAAACAAACGGCTCCTAGCAGTTGAATATAAAAGAAAGAAAGGCGATAGATATCCTCGGAGCTGGTGCTTCGGGCAGAGCCTTAGCGTTTTTATTAGAAAAAAGCGGCCACCAAGTAAGACTGCTGAGCCGAAAAGGTCCCATTGAAAAAATAAAAATCCGCCAACAAGGCGAGGAACATGAATGCTATTTAAATAGCGGGCCTGGACCAGCACCTGTTTGCCTTTTAACAGTGCCAATTCATGCACTCGCACACCTACTAGATGACTTGAAAGATAAAAAAGAACAGGTATTTATTCCGCTCAGTAACGCGTTTCTTGAAAAAAAGTTTTATGCCTCACCTTTTTTTCCTGGGGTAAATTACGTTGCCTCAACATATGACCGCAATACAGATTTCGTCGAAATCTTTTCGAGTGACTTAGGGATATGCCTAGAAAAAAGATTTACGGATGCTTTCCAAGAAAACCTAAGTTTCGTCAATTTCTGTAACGATATACGAAAAAAAAGAGCAAAAAAGTTTTTCATAAACTTAGTCATTAATACTATCTGCGCAGCTTTCGACCTCGAACACAACAAACTTGTTCGACAGCAGAGCATTTTTTCTCAAATCAAAAATGAAGCCCTAGATGTCACGGACCAACTCTACAGCCTTGAAAACATTGGATGTAGCTCTAAAAAAGAGGCTTTAGGTTTGCTAGAAATACCACTTTCAATATTAGGGCAGAACACGAACTCCATGGTGCAAGCTTTGCGGCGTGGCGCAAGGACAGAGGCAGAATTTTTAAGCGGGTATGCGTCGCCTGAAAAACACCCAGGCTTGTTCGAATTGCACCAAAACATATTGTCAAAATACAGACAGGTCTAAACTCAGCCCTACACACCTTGAACCCCTCTGCATCCCAAGATACAAAGGCAAGATTGTTACATCAAAATCAGACTCTGTCTTTGACTACACATTAATATCAGTAGATGAGTGCATTGCAAAAAATCAGTTACGAGCTTTTTTCTAAAGCCAAAAGCCGCGCATCCGAGTATTTAGGATCAGAGGTAGGCCTAGAAGCATACTTAAGTAGCTTCGCGGCTAGCTTACCGGCTCACCCCCAAAGACAAATATCCGCGCAGGAAATAAGTCAAAAAACAAATAACTCGCATATAGTTTTGGTTGGAGATTTCCACACCCTAGAAAAATCTCAAAGCGGATTCCTCGACTTTATGGAGTCCAGCGAAAATCCAAAAAATATTATTGTTGCACTAGAAATTTTCCAGCACAACGATCCCTTGCTAAAAAAGCGGCAAGAAGACAAACATTTCAAACAAGAAGAGCTTCTTGAAGCAATCACAAAAAAAAGAACCTGGGACTTTTCAAAACAAGGCTACAAAAAAATACTCGCCTATTGCGACCAACACTCAATTCAGCTAGAGGGAATTTCACCAAAAAGACGAAGTCACCTACCAAATACTGACAGGGTATTTGCACAGCGCATACTAGAGATAAGAGCAAAAAACCCAGATAAAAAAGTTTATGTGCTCGTAGGAGAGTCGCATCTTGCTCCAAACCACCTTCCAGCCGAACTAAAAAAACAGCAACACAAGTCCACACACAACTTTCTCAAATCGAAAGTACTGTCTGTCCTGCAGAATGTAGACAGTTTTTACTTTTGGCACCTAAACAAGTCAAAAAACCCTTTTCAAAGCTTTGAAATAAATAAAAACACCATAGCTACATCCAACATTGCACCCCATCTAAAGTGGGAGTCGGTCTTACAGCACCATGCATTCGGTTTAGATGATTTTGGAGTCGACGCTCTAGAAAAAGAGACAGAAGATGCCTGGGAGTTTGCAACACACTTTCTTAACTTCTTTAAAGTATCCTACCGACGCGAAAGAATAGCATCTCTGCACATAGATATTGGGCTAAAAAACCTTTCTAGTGGCGCCCAGAGAGCTGAAACCAGAAGAGACTTGCTAAAGAAAGGGTACTGCTGGCTACCAAAAACACAAACACTTACCCTGCTAAAAGACAGTGGGAATATAAAAACTATTGCTACAGGTTTTATATTATTGTCGACAGAAAAAAATGCAAGTAAATCTAGGTTTGCCAAGCTTTTACAAAAACTGGACGGGGTTTTATAGTTTTAAATCCTTACCATTTGGAAGCGATATCCACTGGTCAGATGTTAGCTCTTTAGGAACAACCTTTTTAAACTTTTGCGAAAAAAGTGCAGAATCAATTTCTCGTTTCTTGCAGTTAGAAATTTTGTATACCCTGGAGTAGTAAGATACAAATTTCCCACTCAAGCCCCTACAAGCTTTTGAAATAGGTACCACGTCTACAAACGGCTCCACTACTGACTCTAACTTTCTAGCCTCTATCTTAGCTGTGATTTTCGAATCGATGATATCACCCTCTTCAAGACCGATAAACTCTTCCCAACTGAGGTTGTGGATCAATGTTTTCACACCTTTGCCATACTTGGTCCGGTGGATTAGGTAGCTCTCCCATGTCGGCAAGAGAAGCTTTCTGCATTTTTTAACATAGTAAACATCTACGTCTCGATAGGTTACATATTTTCGCTCGTAGTGCTTACAGCCTTTAAAATTTCTGTTTTGAATAGACTCCATCGCTTTCCCCAAAGGGATTGCGGCCATTACCTTAGGATCAACCGTATGTATCTTGGTTCCACGCTGCGTTAGCTTGAAGTGGCTATCAGGGCCTTCTAAAAGCCTTCTCTCACAGTTTTTAACTAAATAAATCTCAGAATAATGTCCAACGTATTTACCACGATACTTCTTGCAAAACTTCTTAGTGAGGCTTTTCAAGCGACGCTCTTCCATCAACTCTGGAAAGGTCTTTGGGTATACAAGAGGCTGAAGAGAAATCTCATTTTCTGACTTAGCAGCTTCATCTGAATCCTGAGATTTAACACCCACAGAAGGTGCAGCGTTCACAATTGGATTTAACCCGCCAGGTACTATAGAAGCTGACGACTTTGCAAATGGGTTACTTTGCCTCGTCAAAACTTGAGCCTTCTCTGGGACGGCTACAGCAAACGACTCTCCCATCACTACAATAGGAATCAGCAAAGCCAGTTTTTTTGTCAGAAGCATATAAACCACCCGTATATCTTACCTTTTTTCTATCGGTAGGCAGTTAAAAATGGCTTAAGAATGATGCTGTTACAAAAAATAAACAAGTAATATCAGGTGGTTGTTTTTATATAGAACACTATCCTATGCTCTTTATGTCCTTAAGGGGAATGATTGACTGCAGCCCACCTACAGCCACTGCAAGCTTTTGACGCTTCATAAAGCTCGCAAGTTCTTTAGTTAGGCCAATTTCCGCGCCAGCTTCCACCAACTTAGTATAATGTTTCTTTTTATCTGCATCCATCTCTTCAGCAATCACGCCTACTTTTTGCAAACTTACAATAAAAATCTTTTTTCCAACCGCCAAGTCCAGCACTCTTACTGGCCCATCTTTGAGTTTGATACTTGGCTCATTCTTCACCATACCCTTTGCACCGCTATAGTTTTTTTGAAACTCACTTGTCAGTGCAGAAAGCTTTGTCTGTGATTCTTTAGTAGGGTTTTTCTTGGCGTCTTTTAGAAGTTCTTTTACTCTTTTAACTAAGACAAAAAAATCGCGCTCGACTAATTCAAACTTTTGACTGTACTCACTTCGAACCTTCGAACGGGTGGTCTTTTTAGCTTCTAGCAAAATGTTTTTTTCGTGTTCCCAGCGCGCTTGCTCTTCGGAGAGCTTTTTCTGCATGGCTTTCAGCTCGTCTTTTTGGTTTTCGAAGGTCTGAATTTTTTCGCGCAACTGGTCCTGCAGCTCTTGTGCTCCGCCAGAGGGGATAGACTTCCTTAAGTCTTTCGCTCGAGATATTATACTCTGTTCAAACTGTAGACGCTCTGCCAACTCAATACCTAAGCTTGCACCAGGAACATCTAGGTGAAGCTTGAAAAGTGGTTTGTTTTTTTCAAAGTCAAAAGCCACACTTGCGTTTCTGTATAGCGGATCTTCTAGAGCAAGGTTTTTCAACCTATCGAGGTGTGTTGTGACAATAACCGTTGCCCCAGCGTCCAGCCAAGACTCGAGTAAAGCTTGAGCCAATGAGGCTCCGGTTGCGGCATCGGTACCACTTGCTATCTCGTCGAGAAGTATTAAGCTGTCCTTCTTTGCCTCTCGGTTTATCTTTTGAATATTCCTCAAGTGGCCTGCAAAACTCGATAGATTCTGCCCGAGGTCTTGAGCATCCCCAAGTTCTACATGCAGGTTATCAAAAAAGAAAAATTCACTTTTTGCATCTATCGGAAGCAAAAGGCCTGAGCTAGCCATCAATTGCATTAGACCTATGATCTTTAAAGAAATAGTCTTACCACCTGCATTCGGTCCAGAAACAACCAAACACCTTTGTTTTTCTTCTAGTATAATATCTTGCCCAACACTTTCTTTAGGCTCTTGGAGGTATAGCAACGGATGATGGGCTTGAATTAAAAACAGCTTGTTTGCAGCCGCTAGCTTAGGAACCACACCTGACATTTTTCTGGCTAGCGCAGACTTAGACAAGCGAATATCTAGCGCCTGCAAGGTGTCAAAGTTGTATCGAAGAAAATCTGATTCGTCGCGCACCAAGTCAGATAAATCACGTAATATTTTTAGCTCTTCAATACGCTGTTTTAGGCGTAACTGGAGAAAATAGTCATTTAGTTCTTTGATAGAAAAAGGTTCTACAAATATTGAATTGCCAGAGCCAGATGTATCAATCACCCTGACGTCGACTCTGCCGTTTCCATCTAATTTCAGAGGAACAACGTAACGATCTGAACGAATGGTAAAAAACTGGTCTTGCAAATACTTTGAGTTGTTAGGGTTCTGCATCCATTTGTGAAGCGCTTGCTCGATCTTGCTGGTATACCCTCGAAGCTCCTTGCGAAGTTTTAAAAGCTCGGGGGTTGCGTTATCTGCAATGTTTCCTTCGGGGTCGATTGAGTGTTCGATTTTTAATTTGAGGTGAGGCAACAAGTACAAACTACTTTTAACCTCACTCAAATAGGAGTAGCGATCTGAAAAGTCTTGTGAAAAATGTGAAACCGACTGACTGAGTGTTAGAATAGAGTTGAGCTCGAGCAGTTGCGAGCCATCGAGTACGCCACCTCGCGAGACGAAATCCAGCTTTTCTTCAACCTCAGAAAAGTCACCTAGAGGCACAGCAAAGCCTGCTTCAGATAACTGAACAAGCTGGTCCACACGCTGCCACTCTTTCTCCACCTCTTCGCGTTTCAGCCAAATAGGCTTATTTTGAATGCGGTTTTTCGAAGCATCTGCAACGCACAACGAAGCAAGCTGATCTTTGATCAACGGCCAATCCAAGGCATTCAATAACTTGACACTGTACATTCCGACCCCTCGAACCCTAAAAACCTTACATAGGGCACCATCATACAACCCGTGTATAATGGTGGATAGCTGTTTTGAGGTATTTATGGGTGATCTGTTGATTTTTTTAGGTATGTTTGTTTTAGGAAGCTTATTTGGTAGCTACATGAACGTGATGATATTCCGTATTCCTGCTCAAATATTGGCAGATGCAGGTCTTTGGGAAAGCCAGGACGAAAAAGTTATCCGTGGAAATAGGTCTGCCTGCCGCTATTGCGAAGCACCGATCCCAGGATGGCTAAATATACCTATTATCTCTTGGACCCTTCTCGGTGGAAAAACCCAGTGCTGCAAAAAACCATTATCATTGCAATATCCACTCGTGGAAGCCCTGGTGGGCTTTGTCTTTGTTTTAGTCTATTGGAAGTTTCCATTTATTGAGTTGGTACCTACTTTAGACATTGTACCAAGGACTTCCTTGCAGTTCTTACATGCTGCTGCCTTCTCCTTTTTGTTAATTGCTTGTTCCATTATAGACTATAAACACTTTCTTATTCCTGACGTCATAAGCATTCCAATGATTCTTGTAGCACCAATTGTTGCCTATTTTCACCCGAACCTTGGGGTTTATGATTCTCTTTTTGGAATCTTAGTCGGAGGGGGGATTCTGTGGCTTGTGAACTTTCTGTACAAATTAGTCAAAGGTCATGATGGTATGGGATTCGGAGACGTAAAACTTTTAGCCGCTATTGGCGGCTGGCTTGGTGTGCAGGCTATCATCCCTACGTTAATCACAGCATCGGTTGTTGGAAGCGTTATAGGCATCATGTTGATTCTTATTCAAAAACGCGACTATAAGCTAGAGGTACCTTTTGGGCCGTTTTTATCCTTAGGTGCCCTACTGCATTTTTTCGTAGGGCCAGATTTTTGGGTATCTCTGTTTTCATAAACAGAGCCAAGACAAACGGCCATAGCTCTTAGCTTTGACCGAATACAGGGCCAATATGGTATCCTTAAGCCATGAGTTTAAAAAACAATCATCTTTCCGCAACAGAAGACCAAAAGAATTTGATTCGCCGAATTGAAGAGCTCGAGCGAGAAAATACAGAGCTTCTCCTCACGGTCGGCTCTTTAAAAAGAGCCGATGATCTCACGGGGCTAGCGAATCAGCATCGTATGTATGAATTCCTCACACAAGAAATACACCGAGCCGATCGTTACAGGTCTCCATTGTCGGTATGTTTTATAGACATCGACTACTTTAAGCAGGTGAATAATGACTTCGGTCACCAAATTGGATCAGAAGTTATTAAAAAAGTAGCACACTCTCTAAAAAATGAAGCTAGAAAATTGGACCTAGTCGCGCGCTTTGGTGGAGATGAGTTCATCTGGGTCTTACCTCAAACAGATCTTTTAGGCTCTTACACCGCCGCAGAAAGGTTTAGAAAAAAACTCGAAGCACTAGAGCTGCATGAAGTCGCAGGACTCCATATTCAAGTAACTGCTTCTGTCGGTATAGCCGTGCATCAACCAAAAGAATCAAAAGTCTCCTTCTTGGAACGCGCTGATAAGATGCTACGCAAAGCAAAGCTGAAAGGAAAAAACCAGACTGCATTTACAGAGGCTAAAAATTTAAATATAGAAGAAGCAAACAACCTTTTATTCACAAAAAACATAGAAAACACAAACAAAGAGAGAAAACAATTATGAGTGCAGGAAAACCTCCTAAGGATAGCTGGGTAGAAATGACAGAGCTGGTACTACCCCAACACACAAATCAACGCGGAACTGCCTTTGGTGGTACGGTCGTATCCTGGGTTGACATAGCCGCCTCTGTCTGCGCAATGAGGCATTGCGAGATAGGCGTCGTAACTGCAAGCATTGATGCGATGCACTTTCTAGCACCCGTAAAAAGAGGCTGGATCATCACTATATTTGCAGCCGTTAACTACACAGGCACAACAAGCTTAGAGGTTGGCGTAAAGGTATTGGCAGAAAACCCTTTGTCAGGCCGCAAGTTTCATACAGCAACTGCCTACCTAACCATGGTCGCTTTAGACGAATACAACAAACCCACACCCATACCACCTGTTTTACCGCAAACAGATGAAGAAAAAGAGCGCTTCGAAGCTGCAAAAGAGCGTAAAAAAAGAAGGCTTGAGGTAAGAGATGAGACGAAGCGCCGCAAAAGTCAGAAAAAGTAAGCTGCTACGTTTTACAGCGGGAAGTTACCAGGGAAAGGTTTGAACGTGTCCGAAGAACTACTAAACACTAATGATGAAAAAAAATCTATACCCTCCGAGATAGTCAAAAATCTGGAGTTAGAAGTTCCTCATTTATTTGACTACTTAGTGCGAATGACTGGATCGATTAGCAGAGCAAAAGAAACCACCGAAGAGGTTCTTAGCTTGATGAAAAAAGTAAAAAAAGAGGTTCCTTATTCGGAGATTCGTGTGGCTTTATACTCGCTAGCAAGAAAGCTAAACAAATCTTACTGGAACAGATACACAGAAAAGCTTGTAAACAATGGTTTCACAGGCGACAAGCCTAAAGAAGCTTTGCTGAAGCTTGAGTCCCTCCTAGGAAAACTTGAAGGAGAGGATAGAGAAAAAATCATTCTAAAATACAGACTCTCTTTTGAAGACAGTCAAATAGCTAAAGTGATGAACCTCCCCGAACCGCTATCTATGGACCTAGGCTCTACATTAGAAGAATTGGGTGTAGTAGACCCTACAGCTATTAAAAAGATCCCAAACCACCCTGTGCCCGCCGTAACCCTTTATCAGACCGAAGCTTTAAGCGAGGTCATGCTGAGCTTTGAAACCAAGAAAAAAGGTCTGGGGATACTTTGGGGGGTAGCCTTAACTGCCTTTATAGCCCTCGGAATTGGGCTAGTCTATTTTATCAGCAAATAAGTTTAAGAATGAAAAATGAAATAAAAAAGCCTCGATAGAACGAGGCTTTTTTTAAAAACAGATAAATTATATTTTTACAAACCGACAGATTTGAGCCAAGCAGTAATGATACCACCATGCTGCACAAAGAACGGAGCAAAAACCAAGCTAAGTATTGCCATTAGCTTCATAAGAATGTTCAAGCTAGGCCCTGAAGTATCTTTGAACGGGTCACCAACTGTATCGCCTACAACTGCTGCGTGGTGAGTTTCACTACCTTTACCGCCATGAACACCAGTTTCTATGTATTTTTTAGCATTGTCCCATGCACCACCTGAGTTTGAAGAAGAAAGTGCCATCACAACACCACAAATCATCGAACCAGCAAGCACACCAGCGAGTGCCTCAACTCCAAACAAGAACCCAAAAGCCAGCGGAGTGACCATAACAAGTAGTCCTGGAGCAATCATCTCTTTCAGTGCGGCATCAGTAGAAATAGAAACGCAGGCCTTATAATCCGGCTCACCTTTACCTTCAAGAATGCCATACTCTCTAAACTGTCTTCGAACTTCATCAATCATTGCATTTGCTGCTTTACCAACAGCCTTCATTGTTTGTGCGGTAAACAAGAACGGCAAAACGCCACCAATCATAAGACCAGCAAAAACCATTGGGTCCAAAAGGTCCAAAGTTTCTACTCCAGCTCTTGTCAAAAATGCCGCAAACAAAGCCAATGCTGTAAGAATGGCAGAACCAATCGCAAAACCTTTACCTATAGCAGCTGTTGTGTTTCCTGCAGCATCCAAAAGGTCCGTCCGTCCACGAACAGTTTCACCTAATTCACACATCTCAGCAATGCCACCTGCGTTGTCTGATACGGGACCATAAGCATCAATGGTGAGACCAATTGAAATTGTAGAAATCATACCAATCGCTGCAATCGCAATTCCGTACATCCCTGCAAGCACAAACGAAACATATACTGTGACTGCAAGTGCAATGACAGGAATAACCGCAGATTTATAGCCTAGTGCAAGTCCATAAATAATATTTGTTGCTGCACCAGTTCTAGAAGCCTCTGCCACTTCTCTTACAGGCGTATATGCGTGCGAGGTATAGTATTCTGTTACATATCCAATAACCAGACCAGACCATAACCCAGCCAAAGCAGAGATGAGAACATCTGACCTTGTAACTGTTACAGCACCGATTTCAAATGAGCTAACCATAAATGTTTGAGTAAGCCACCAGATAGCTCCGGTCATCAAAATCGTAGAAAGCAAAAGCTGAAACTTTAGAGTCGGCTCAGCCGACTTGCTATCGGGCTTAAGACCAGCGAAAAAAGAAGTCACCAAACAAACGGGGATACCTAAAGCAGAAATCAAAACGGGGTATAAAAGAGCCGAATGATTTTCTGCGAGCACCGTTGAAGAAGCGCCAATAACAAGAGCTGCACAGGTGGCCTCGGCGCACGAACCAAACAAGTCCGCTCCCATTCCAGCAATATCACCTACATTGTCACCTACGTTATCAGCAATGGTTGCAGGGTTCCTTGGGTCATCTTCCGGGATACCTGCCTCTACCTTACCAACCAAATCTGCACCAACATCAGCAGCCTTGGTATAAATACCACCACCAACACGGCCAAAAAGAGCCACAGAAGATCCGCCTAGACCGAAGCCAGCTATGATTTCCATCAAAATATGAACATCAGAAACAAACGATGAGTAGACCAAATACAAAGCCACCAGGCCAAGCAAAGCAAAGGCGACAAGTGAAAAGCCCATGACAGCACCCGAAGCAAATGCAACTTTAAATGCGTCTGCCAAACCTTTTTGTGCACGGATCGTTGTCCGAACGTTTCCTAAGGTTGCAATTTTCATTCCGAGAAATGCACAAACACTTGAAGTAAAAGCACCAAAAATAAAAGCGATCGCACTATGGATACCTTCGTGTATATCCGGTGTCTTCGCCTCGTCTAGAAGCAAGGCCATCAACCCAGCAAAGGCAATCGAAAACACGCCGACATAGACATATTCGCGCCGCAAGAAAGCCATCGCACCATCTGCGATTGCGTTAGAAATCGTTAAAAATTTTGCAGTCTTTTCTTCTGTCTCACCTACGACCTCTACCTGCATAACTTGCCAAGCAAAACATGCGGCAGCAACAAGACCGATAACTGAACAAACTACGATGATTGATATAACCACCTTTGAACCTCCCTTGAATGATCCTCAACTAAGACAACACAAACTGAACGGTTTGCGATAAAAATACAAGATTTCCCTGAGGTTACGCTGCACTTTTTGCCCACATGTGAGCCTTGTGCTGAAAGGTCTTCATTTCAGCCACTTGTCGTGGATCTATGGGCTAGAAGGACTACAGATCAGAAGGCCTTTTTGTCCAGGCACATTAAGTGCTCAAAAAAATGGCGCTACTTTTACAATATAGAGAAGTCGGAGTCATTGTGACCCGTTACGGCTTCTATGCCACGGACCATTGCCTCCCGTCTAAAAAACTGGAGCCATCCATATAAAGGAAACCTGCATATGCAAAAGTTACTTTTATTAACTTACTATTTAATTTTTATTCTACACACCCAAGCATGCGGCAGCAGCAACCCTTCAGACCTCGCCTCTTCCGGCCTACCAGAAGAAAACACTGACAAGCTTGAGGTAGCAAACTCTATCCATGATGTTTTTTTTCAAGCAACTGGATATAAAAAGTACGACCAAGAGGTTGTTCCAACGACTGGCGCCCTTAAGCCACAAGACTGGAAAGCTGTTTACCCTGGTGGAGAAACCATCTGCTCTCGTGGTGATGAATATGTCTTTTTTGTGAAAGAAGGTGACCCGGAAAAGGTTCTTCTAACCTTTGATGGTGGCGGTGCATGCTGGTCGGAAGAAACCTGCAAGGAAGGCAGCAAGGTTTTTTTTGACAAACCTCGGTATAACACAAGTATGCTGAACTACATCCCTACTGGAATTCTAGACCACCGCGTACAAAGTCATCCACTAAAAGATTATACACATATATTTTTATCTTACTGCTCCGGAGATGTCTTTATGGGAAACAACACAAAAAAATACAGCGATGACTTAACCATCCATCATAAAGGTGCTGTAAACACCAAATCCGTACTAGATTACGTAAAAAAAACATACAAAAACCCCAAAAAAATCGCGCTTACTGGGTGTAGTGCGGGAGCATACGGAAGCGTCTACCATATTCCCGAAATAGCAGAGCAGTTCCCAGCCAGCCAGATCAACCATGTATCGGATGGCGGGGCTGGAGTCCTGACTCCTGAGTTTATGGAAAACGGAATTACCAACTGGGGCATGAAAAAAACTCTACCTCTAGATGTTCCAGGATTACACCCTGATGACATTGGTGTGAATGAGCTAAGTTTAGATCTTATCTATGAGAGAATTGGACTTAGACATCCAGAAGTAACCATGGGACAAATCAACAACGACTGGGACTATCTGCAACTTTTTTTCCTTTTAAGGATGGATGGCAATATCCAGCAATTTAAAAGCAGGCTTTGGAATAGCATGTTTAGTTTAGCCGACCGCCTTCCAAACTTTCGTTACTACCTAGGAAAAAATGCTAGGCATTGTTACATTAACCGCCCCTTCTTCTACCGGGCAAAATACTACAACCAGCGCCTAAGTACTTGGTTTGGAAACCACCTAAAATACGGCAATCAACCATCTGTAGGTCCTCGAAGGTGAGCTCAAGCTTAAAATGCGATGTGCGAACAAAAGGCCGCACTTTTTAAGTGACGGTTTATTTTAGGTAAAAGATGCAATAGGGTTTTGCTTCATCCCGCTAAAAACCCAAACCAAAAAAAACCTAAAGCACCTGTTTTTAAAGAGAAAATAGGGTTTTTTGTAAAAAAAAAGAGTTGGAATATTTATTTTTTTTTCGGCAAACCGAAACGGAGAGTATGGTCAGGTCTATAAAATCAGTTTTTTTTACACTCTGCAGTGCTCTGTTGCTGACGAGCTGTGGCTGGGAAGGTAACTTCCTAGGGGATCAACCCAAAGTACCAGACAATCATTTGCCACCAAGAAAAACCACTGATATTCCAATATCTGTTTCTATTGACCAAGCATCAGCACAGGTAGACCCTACAAACACACTCCCAATTCGCTTTGTTATTCAGTTTGATCAACCTATTTCCCCCAGTTCCTTTAACGCAAGCGATGTACTAAGCATTGGCTCAGCAAACATTCTCGCTAGCAGCATTGTAAACTCAGGCGACAACCAAACCTTTGAATTTTTGGTAACAAGCGTAAGTGGAGATGGCCTTGTTAGGATTAAAATACCAGGCGGGGCAGTGACAAATGTTTCAGGGTCAAACTCAAATCCAAGTAGTGCTATAGATGACACCGTAGTCATCGATACAACTGCACCCAATGCATCCGTCGAACAAGCACCAAGTCAATCAGACCCGGTTAATTCCGAGCCTATATTATTCACCGTTAACTTTGATGAACCCATTGACCCGTCAACATTCACTCCTTCGGATATTTTAAATTCAGGTACTGCTCCTGGCGGCATCCTAACGATAGTTAACTCAGGTGACAATAGTACGTTCACAGTATCAGTTAGTGGCTTAGCGGCTGACGGAACGATTGTACTGAGTATTCCTTCTGGACAGGTTTCGGATCTGGCAGGAAATCTAAACACTCCTTCTTCGTCAACTGACAACTCTGTTGTACTTAACTCCTTGCTTCCTAGCGTCACAGTTGAGCAAGCTGCTACGCAGGTTGATCCAGCAAACGCCGAGCCAGTTGAGTTTACCGTTACTTTTAGCGAGGCAATTGATCCTACGACTTTTACTGCAGCTGATATTACAGATGCAGGAACTGCAACGGGC
>JALZUO010000065.1 GCA_023301565.1 Oligoflexales bacterium | reverse complement strand
CTCCGCCTGGGGAGTACGGTCGCAAGACTAAAACTCAAAGGAATTGACGGGGGCCCGCACAAGCGGTGGATTATGTGGTTTAATTCGAAGCAACGCGCAAAACCTTACCAAGACTTGAAATCCTCGGAACCCGACGTAATGGTTGGGGTGCCCGCAAGGGAATCGAGTGACAGGTGCTGCATGGCTGTCGTCAGCTCGTGTTGTGAAATGTTGGGTTAAGTCTCGCAACGAGCGCAACCCCTATTTTTAGTTGCCAGCATTAAGTTGGGCACTCTAGAGAGACCGCCTGGGCAACCAGGAGGAAGGTGGGGATGACGTCAAGTCCTCATGGCCCTTATGTCTTGGGCTACACACGTAATACAATGGTACATACAAAGGGAAGCGACCTTGCGAAAGTGAGCAAATCTCAAAAAGTGTATCTCAGTCCGGATTGGAGTCTGCAACTCGACTCCATGAAGTTGGAATCGCTAGTAATCGCAGATCAGCATGCTGCGGTGAATACGTTCCCGGGCCTTGTACACACCGCCCGTCACACCACGGGAGTTGGTTCAATTTTAAGACGTGACTTTAACCTTCGGGAGGAGAGCGTCTACAGTGGGACCGATGACTGGGGTGAAGTCGTAACAAGGTAGCCGTAGGGGAACCTGCGGCTGGATCACCTCCTTTTTAAAGGAACTATGTCAGTCTTAGGGCTGTCTAGGTCAGTAACTCAATAAAACGCTTTCTCATCATATTCTTTTTTCTTCGGAAGAAAGTTTTTATATATTCTTTAAGACATTAATTTGTTTTGGGATTTGTTCGGATTTAACTTCGGTGAAGTCTGGATAAATAATAAAACAAATATGTTCTTTTAAATTTAAATAACGGAATAAGTAAGAAGACGAGAACAAAATCTTTAACAAAACTAAGATAAAGCTACTAAGGGCATACGGTGAATGTCTTGGCAGTAAGAGGCGATGAAGGACGTTGTTAAACTACGATATGCTTCGGCGAGCAGTTAAGCATGCTTTGACCCGGAGATTTCCGAATGGGGCAACCCAGTTGCAGTAATATGCAATTACCCATAGGTGAGTAAAGTAGCCTATGAGGAGCTAACCGAGGGAACTGAAACATCTAAGTACCTCGAGGAAGAGAAATCAACAGAGATTTCGCTAGTAGCGGCGAGCGAACGCGAATTAGACCAAACCGATCAGCGTGCTGGTCGGGGTTGTAGGACCTGCATCAAGGGGAGATAGCTAGAAGAAGTGTCTGGGAAGTCACACCAAAGAGAGTGAAAGTCTCGTATTCGAAAGCGATCAAACTGGGCGGGTATCCTGAGTAGGACGGGGCACGTGAAACCTTGTCTGAATCTGGGAAGACCACTTTCCAAGTCTAAATACTACTTACTGACCGATAGTGTACAAGTACCGTGAGGGAAAGGTGAAAAGAACCCCGATAAGGGGAGTGAAATAGATCCTGAAACCGTATGCTTACAAACAGCTAGAGGGCTATTGTAAAGCCTGATAGCGTACCTTTTGCATTATGAGCCGCCGAGTTACGGTGTGTAGCGAGATTAAGCCGTTAGGTGTAGTCGTAGGGAAACCGAGTCTGAATAGGGCGACTAGTTGCATGCTGTAGACCCGAAACGTAATGAGCTATCCATGGGCAGGTTGAAGCGAGGGTAAAACTTCGTGGAGGACCGAACCCGTTAAGGTTGAAAACTTTTGGGATGACTTGTGGATAGGGGTGAAAGGCCAATCAAATTACGTGATAGCTGGTTCTCCTCGAAATGCATTTAGGTGCAGCGTTAAATGATTACCACCGGGGGTATAGCACTGAATTGGCTAGGGGTCTTACCAGATTACCAAACCATATCAAACTCAGAATACCGGTGAGTACAGTTTAGCAGTGAGACTATGGATGCTAAGGTCCATAGTCGAAAGGGAAAGAGCCCAGACCAACAATTAAGGTCCCCAAATTATGACTAAGTGGAGAAGGTTGTGGAACTACTTTGACATCCAGGAGGTTGGCTTAGAAGCAGCCACCCTTTAAAGAAAGCGTAATAGCTCACTGGACTAGTGGTTCTGCGCCGAAAATATAACGGGGCTAAAGTCATATACCGAAATTTTGGACAATATTTATATTGTGGTAGAGGAGCATTGTGTTTGCCGACGAAGGTGTACCGTAAGGAGCATTGGAGGTTACACAAGAGCTGATGGCGGCATAAGTAGCGATAAGGAGGGCGAGAATCCCTCCCACCGAAAATCTAAGGGTTCCTGGGCCAGGTGACTCCGCCCAGGGTAAGTCGGATCCTAAGCCGAGGCTGAAGAGCGTAGGCGATGGTTAACAGGTTAATATTCCTGTACTTGGTATGTATCGTTTGACTGATGGAGTGACGGAGAAAGGTAGTGTATCCGGGCGTTTGGTTGTCCCGGTTTAAGCGAGTAGGGTGTTGCGTAGGAAAATCCGCGCGACGTGAAGCCTGAGACGTGATGACGAGGTCCTAGACCGAAGTACATGATCCTCTGCTTCCAAGAAAAGCTTCGTAGGGAGATATATATTAATCCGTACCGTAAACCGACACAGGTAGATGGGATGAGAATTCTAAGGTGATTGGATGAACTCTAGTTAAGGAACTCTGCAAAATGGTACCGTAACTTCGGGAGAAGGTACGCCCTTATTGGTGATGCGACTTGCTCGCTAAGCTGATGAGGGCCGCAGTGAAAAGGGGGTAGCGACTGTTTATCAAAAACATAGGTCTATGCAAACACGTAAGTGGAAGTATATGGACTGACGCCTGCCCGGTGCTCGAAGGTTAAAAGGTGAGGTTATCCGCAAGGAGAAGCTTTAAATTGAAGCCCGAGTAAACGGCGGCCGTAACTATAACGGTCCTAAGGTAGCGAAATTCCTAGTCGGGTAAGTTCCGACCTGCACGAATGGCGTAACGACTTCCCCACTGTC
>JALZUO010000064.1 GCA_023301565.1 Oligoflexales bacterium | reverse complement strand
GAGCGAAGTTGCCGGACGTATGTCTGTGCAGGTCGGAGCCCAGTGTTTGCAAAAGCATAACGGAGGCAAAGGGCTTTTGTTGGGTGGAGTTCCCGGAGTAAAAAGAGGCCGCGTAGCAATCATCGGAGGCGGAGTGGTTGGCATCAACGCTGCGAAGATGGCGATCGGACTTGGAGCTCGGGTTACTATTCTAGATATCGATGCTCAGCGTCTGGCATATTTAGATGATATTTTTGGAACCGATATTTCTACACTGATGTCTAACCCAGAAAACATTGCTGAATGCGTGCGTGAGTCTGACTTAGTTATTGGCGCAGTTCTTATTACGGGAGCAAAAGCTCCGAAGCTTGTAACAAGGCAAATGATTCAATCGATGGAGCCAGGTTCTGCAGTCGTAGATGTTGCTATCGATCAAGGCGGTTGTGTCGAAACTATCCGTCCAACAACTCATGACGATCCCGTGTATGTCGACGAAGGTGTTATCCACTACGGAGTGACGAACATTCCTGGGGATGTACCAAAAACAAGTACCTACGGACTTACAAACGTAACACTTAAGTATGCCTGCAAACTTGCTGCGCAGGGACTTGCTGAAGCAGCCAAAGACCCTGCTATTGCCAAAGGAATCAACACGTACGACGGAAAGCTTGTGCATAAAGCTGTTGGGCAAGCCCTGGGTATGGAGTTTACAGAGTGGGCCGATTTGGCGTAGCCGTTAGAGCAGCCAAGTTCTTATAATTTAGCGAGTTCTTAAAAAAGCCAGTGACAACAGGCCCTTTGTGCCTGTACTGTCACGGTTGACCACATAGCCAATATATTTTCAGGACACGGAGGTTCCTTATGAAAAGCATTAAATGGATTTTAGGCGCGGGTGCAGCAGTAGTATTCGCAGTATCCCTTCAGACACAAGCATCTTTTCAACCAACAGCATTGCAAAAAATGAGTGTAACCATGGCCGAAGAAGTTCAGTCGATGGACGAAGCTGCAACGACTGAAGCACTTGTTTATATGAAAGAACAAGTAAACTTTGCCAGCGAAAATATTCCTCAGACACGCCCAGAAAAAAATATTTTTGTGGTCGACAAGCTTCGCGAACACGCAGGCGACACACAGGCAGATTTGATTGCTTTGCTGGAAGAGAAACAACTTAGCTACAAGAGATTTTTCGTAGCAAACATCGTTTTGGTAAAAGATGTTGGTAGAGATACTATTGTCGAAATAGCCAAAAGAGATGATGTACGTAAAGTTTTAGCAAACCCTCTTGTAACTGGCACGCAGTATTTTCAGCATGAGAGCCGCGAAGAAATGGCTATTGCAGGTATCGAAGCAGGTATCAAAGCAATTGGCGCTGACAAAGTGTGGTCAGAGCTAGGCGTCTATGGCGATGGAATTGTTGTAGGCGGGCAAGACACTGGTGTAGATCACACGCATCCGGCTATCAGCAAGCAATACCGCGGGTACGGCGAAAACGCAGACGGCGAAGCTGAATACTCTCATGATTACAACTGGCATGATGCGATTGATGCCCCGAGTTCTAAATCTTGGTTCGGCGGATCAAACAAGTGTGGGTATAACCTAGAAGAGCCTTGCGATGATAACGGTCACGGAACTCATACGATCGGTACGATTGTTGGCGATGATGGCGACGGCAATCAAATTGGCGTAGCAACAAAGGCCAAGTGGATTGGTTGTAGAAACATGGATGCTGGAGACGGCAAACCAAGTACTTACATCGATTGTTTTCAGTTTTTCATGGCACCATTTCCAATCGGTGGCGACGCGTTTACAGAAGGTGACCCAGCAATGGCGCCGCATGTACTAAACAACTCCTGGGGTTGCCCTAAGTCTGAAGGTTGTGAAGGCGATGAATTCGTAGACGTACTAGCAAACCTTAAAGCTGCTGGAATCTGGACGGTTGTATCTGCAGGTAATGAGGGACCAAGCTGTTCGACGATCAAAGATGGACCAGCGCATAACTCTGCAACTACTTTTTCCGTAGGTGCTGTAAACAGTAGTAGTGGTAGCCTTGCATTCTTTTCTAGTAGAGGGCCAAGTAAGTTTGATGGAGCAATAGGCCCAGATATTAGTGCACCAGGTCAGCAGGTTCGTTCTGCAGTACCGGGTGGAAGCTACAAAAGCTTTAGCGGCACTTCGATGGCCGGCCCACACATGGCCGGTATGGCAGCTTTGATGCTTTCTGCTGACCCTAGCTTGGCTGGAAACGTCGACAAATTGCAGCAAATCACGCTTGATACAGCAGATGCTAAAAAAGCTGCAAGTGGATGTGGAAGCGATACAGCTGATTCTGTTCCAAATAACCTTTACGGGCATGGGATCATCAATGCGTTCAATGCAGTGCAAAAAGTGTTGGAAGAGCAAAGTAGCTTTTAAAGCCATAACAGTGATTATTAATTGATCAAAAACAATTAAGCTGCTGCTTTCTTTGGTGTTTGTCCGGGGGTGCAGCAGTTTTTTTTTTACTGGTTTAGGGCAAGGTGTTCAAGGGGCTTAGACCTTTCTTACGAAAATAGAATTTGCCCCTAAGTCGTTCAAACTAGATGATAGAGGCGTTATATCAATTCGTTCCGTAGCATATGGGTGGCACGAGATGAAGGTTCTCTTTTTTTGAACAAAAAGAGAGATTGAGTGTGATTGGCCGTCGGGCCGCTCTATGAATGGACAAAGAAAGGGAATTAAAAATGGATAGATTTTTAGAAGCTTGGAATGCGGTTGCTGCAGGTTCAGGTGGTAAGTACATACAAGCACTTGTTCTTCTTTTAGTTGGTTGGGGCGTAGCTTGGCTAATCTCAACTTTGGTAGTAAGAGCACTTGGACTAACTGCATTAACCAACAAGATGGCAGACCGTTTGGATCTAGGGTCCGGCCGTGCAGGATCTTTTCAAGCAGGTGTTGGCAAAATCACCTTTTGGGTATTAATGCTTATTGTGCTTGTAACGGTTCTTGATACGCTAGGGCTACGCTCTGTGATCGAACCTTTAAACCAGCTCATATCTAAGATTTTGGATTTTATTCCAAACATGCTTGCTAGTGGCGTACTATTGTTTGTTGCAATCATTGCCTCGCGCATTGTCTACGCTTTGCTTTCTAGCTTGTTCGGAACCCTAAACTTGGACAGTAAAATTGGGTTGTCACATGTAACAGGCTCTTCTACATCTTTGTCGCAAGTACTAACCACAACAGCTTCTAGCTTTGTGTTTTTACTTTTGCTTCCTGCCAGTTTGCAGGCGCTCAATCTTAAAAACGTTTCAGCTCCGATTGAAAAGTTGATTGACAGCGTTGTAGCTTCTTTCCCACATATTTTAGTAGCGATTGCTATCTTGGCGATTGGTGTCTTCCTCGGGAAGATCATCCAAGGGCTTGTTACTGACGTGCTTAAAGTAGGCGGCGTTGATCAGCTTCCAGAAAAAGTTGGCTTAAAAGACTTCGCTAACTTCGGTGGTAAGAGCCTCAGTGAAATCATTGGGATCCTAACCTTTGTTTCAATCTTTGTACTTATGTTTACACAGGCTGTCTCTGCTCTTAACCTTGAATTCTTGTCAGGTATATCGGCAAACTTTGCCAGCGGGTTCTTTAGCGTTCTCGGTGCGGTGATTATCTTTGTGGTTGGCGCGGTTTTGGCTAAATCAGCCAAGTCGGCACTTAGCGGTCAAAAGCTTGCAGCCGAGATCGTCTACTACGGGATTTTTATCCTTGCTGGTACGATGGCCTTGGACAAAGCAAACTTGGCGCCTCAGATTACAAGCCTTAGTTTCCAGATCCTCATCGGTGCATTTGCCGTTGCTTTAGGTGTTGGTGGAGCTCTAGCTCTTGGCCTTGGTGGTAAAGACGCAGTAAAACGCTACCTCGACAGAACCGTAAAGTAGCTTCTTAAACCACTAATATTACTGAAAAATCACAGAAGCCCGTTCTTTTTAGAGCGGGCTTTTTCTTCGAGAGTTCTAGAACATTTGGAGATGCACCCATAGCTCTGTTATGAAGTGAATCCAAACGATTAGGCTGATAGGTCCCTACATGAAAAGTGCTCCATATATACTTTTATCCTCAGGCTCAGGCCGAAAGCTTGAAAATGTTGGTGGGCTCGAGATGATTCGCCCCGCAGCAGGAGCTGTGTGGGAGGCAGAAGGTTTCCCACAAAAGACCCTTGAGTACATACGCTTTAAGGATTCCTCTGGCGAGTGGCGTTTAGGCGGGCCGTCTCCGCGAACTCCTACTGTTAGTTTTAAAATAAACAAACAAGAGAGTTTGCAAATTCAAACAAAGCTAACTTCTTTTGGGCACCTTGGTTTTTTTGCAGAGCAAGCGCAGAATTGGCAAAAGATAAATGAGGTTTGCTCACAGATACAAGGAAAGCGCGGCAGCTGTAAAGTTTTAAACCTATTTGCCTACACGGGAATTGCAAGCATGGCAGCAGCAAAAGCCGGCGCACAGGTGACCCATGTAGACGCCAGTAAAACCACTGTGGCTTGGGCCAAAGACTTGGCCGCACTAAACGAGTTAGGGGGTGCCCCTATTCGCTGGATCGTTGATGACGTCTCCAAGTTTGTGGCGCGCGAGCTCCGCCGCGGCAATAGTTATGATGCTGTGATTCTTGACCCGCCTAGTTTTGGACGAGGAACAAAGTCAGAGATATGGAAAATTGAATCCAGTTTAGGCGAGCTCATGGATCAAATATATGCCTTGGTAAAACCGAGTTTTGGCTTTGTGTTGCTTAGTGCACATTCCCAAGGGTACACGCCGCGAGCTTTAGAAAACATTCAAACACAGTATCTGCAAAAAAATAAAATATCAGATGTAAACTTGCTATCGTCTGAAATGCTTATTGCAGCAAAAGATGGCAAAGATCTTCCTAGCGGTGCTTGCAGTTGGGCCCTCAATGCACAGTACAAGCTATGACACTGATTAGCAGTAAACAAAATCCCCGGTTTAAAACGGCACTTGCGTTGCTGACTAAACGCGGGCGGGATAAGGAAAAAGCATTTTTAGTCGAAGGTCGCTTGGAAATAGGCGCTTTTCTTTGTTCTGGTTTGGTGGTTTCAGACATATTTTATTGTTCTGAAAATGCAACAGAGGCAGAGCAAACTTTAGCAACCAATTTGGAAGAAAAGTCTGGTTTAAGGCGAGCGATGCTGCCAGCTGAGCTGATAGATAAACTCAGCTACCGCAAAGGTTCTGGTTTGGTGGTTGCAGCAAAGACCCCGAGGCAAGAGCAAAATGAGGGTGCAAGCCATTCGGAACAAGGGCTTTTTTTAATTTTAGAAGAGCCTGCAAAGCCCGGAAACGTCGGAGCTATTTTACGAAGTGCTAGCGGTTTTGGGGCGAGTGGTGTGATTACCGTCGGGAACACCGTAGATAGATGGAATCCAAACGTGATTCGCTCAAGTATTGGAAGCGTTTTTAGTGTTCCGCTACAGCAATATACAAGCTGGAAAGAATTTTTGTCTGCTCGGCCTGAATTAAAGCTTGTTGGTATGCACCCTGACGGTACTGAAGTTAGCGAGTTGGTTTTTCCTAAAAGCGTGGGTGTGGTGTTCGGCGCAGAGTCAAAAGGGCTTAGTGCAGAGGCTAAAAGTAAGTGTAGTAGGCTTGTCCGCATTCCTATGCAGGGCGTCGCGGACTCGCTAAACCTGAGTGTCTGCGTTGGTGTTGTTGCCTATGCCTGGAATTGCACGCACTAGCTTCATTTTTAGCCCGCCTTTCTGGTGGGTGGTTCTTGATCTAGGTCACTTGCAATAGAGGTTTTCCTCCTTTAACTTTGTCGAGCCGATTAATTAGCATCATTTTTTAGAGGTTCTATATGAAGAAGATTCTGTTTTTGTCCGTAGTTATGTTTTCGGTATCTGTTTCAGCCGAAGTTTTTCGTATTGAATTTGACTCGGATATGAATTCATTGAGCAAAAGAGATCTACGTAAGCGTGTATGGAAGCTTGAGCGTGCCGTTGCGCAGTTGCAAGAAAAAGTTTTTGAACTTAGCTACTCAAAGCCAAAAAGAGTGAAGACCAAGAAAAAGCATACCTGCTATGTCTCTGCCTTTGGCAAAACATTTACAGCAAGTGAGCGCACCGAAACTGCAGCCAAAGCTGATGTGCTTGCTAAGTGTTCTAAAGACAGCCATGCTATGCACTGTAAAGACATAACTTGTGGCAAGTAAATTTTGCGTGTTAAATCTTGAGGTGGTTTGAATGGTATTTGCAAATAGCGTTTTTATGCTTAGGCCTGAAAATTTCGGATTTAACGAGGAGACTTCTAAATCCAACGAGTTTCAGAGCAAACAAGACTGTGACCTTAGCCTCGTGCGTAAAGAGTTTGATGGAGTAGTAGGTAGACTTAGCGATTGCGGGGTAGGCGTAGATGTATTGCCTGATGATACAAGCCTTAAAAACCCAGACGCTGTTTTCTTAAATAACTGGTTTAGCAGTCATCCAGACGGGAGCCTGGTTTTATACCCTATGCACAACCCCAGCCGCCAGGCAGAGGTTAGGCAGGAGCTGGTTTCTTATTTTAAGAACACTTACGAGCTAAGCAATATTCTAGATTTGCGCCAGGTATCTGGTGGTTCTGCACTTGAAGGCACTGGCAGCCTTGTGTTTGATCATGCGCACAACAGCGTTTTCCTAACCCCTTCCGTACGCTCCGACTTAGTTTTAGCAAAACAGGTTTCCGGCCAGCTAGGGTATCACTTGGTTTCTGTGTGTGCGACATCTTCGAGTGGAACCCCTTACTACCACACAAACATAGTGGTTGCCGTGGGGAAAGGGTTTTTGCTGTCTTCCGCTGAATGCATAGAAAAACCCGAAGTGCTCGAGCAGTACTGTTCTAACATGGGTCTTGAATGGATACAGCTAAGTACAGATCAGATTGAAAACGGTTTTGCTGGCAATGCCTTGCAGCTAACTAGCAAAAACGGGGACCCCTGCTTTGTACTTTCACAGAGGGCCCTCAAAAGCTTAGATGCAAAACAAATTCGCCGCATAGAAAAACACACAGCCATTGTCAGCAGCGATGTAACTCATATTGAAGACATCGGTGGTGGCAGCATCCGCTGTATGCTGGCCGAGTGTTTTTGGAAAAAACAGTAAGAGCTGTGCTAGTGAATCAGCGATTTACTAAAGTCTTTTGCCGAGAACTTTTTAAGATCCTGTAGACCCTCGCCCAGACCAATGAATTGAACCGGAAGGTTGAACTCATCGCTAAGACCTACAACTACGCCGCCTTTAGCCGTCCCGTCTAGTTTTGTTACAACCATGCCGGTAAGATCGACTACTTCTTTAAAGTTTCGTGCTTGCATAAAAGCGTTTTGCCCTGTGTTGCCATCTAAAACAAGCCAAACTTCATGAGGGGCTTCTGGGAGGTCTCTTCCCATAACTTTTTTAATTTTGGCAAGTTCCTTCATAAGCTCTTCTTTGTTGTGCAGGCGTCCGGCTGTATCGACAAGCAGTACGTCTGTTTTCTTGGCGATGGCTGACTTGACTGCATCGTATGCTACAGCTGCAGGGTCTGACCCGTGTTGGTGCGCGATGGTTTTAACACCGACTCGTTCTCCCCAGGTTTGCAACTGCTCAATTGCTGCGGCCCGGTATGTGTCTGCCGCACAAAGCATGACGCTTTTGTCTTGGTCTATAAAATGGCGAGCGAGTTTTCCTATGGTAGTTGTTTTGCCTACTCCGTTTACACCGACCACTAAGATCACTAAGGGCCCGTCTTCTGGGCTTGCTAGTTTAGCTTCGTTGGTAGATATAATCTCAAAAATAGAAGATTCAAGTGCAGATTTAATCGTATCTATGTTTCCGCCCTCTCCGCTGGAGATTTGCTTTCGAACGCTAGCGACTAGTTTGTCCACGGTTTTGACGCCCATATCCGCCCGGTAAAGCTGTTCGTGAAGTTGTTCTAGAAGAGTTTCGTCTATTTTGGTTTTGCCCGTAAAAATTTTAGAAAGCTTCTCGCTTAAAAAGCTCCGAGATTTTTTGAGTCCAGATTGGTAGACCTCTTTTTTTTCTGCTGGCTTGTTCTGTTCGGGTATAGTTTTTCCCGTACTGGCTGCGGGGGCGTCTGCATCTAAGTTTTCTTCAAAACTTTTGATCGCTGATTTTTCTTTTTTGGCAGAGAGTTTTCGCAACGTAAAGAGGCCAAGAAAGAACACAACAATAACTGCGAAGGGAATCGCTGCTATGTATAAAAAATCTAAGCTTTGAACTTGTTCAAAAACGGTGGATCCGAACTCTTGAAAGAGCGAGAAAGGGGTGGTTTCGTTAGAATCCATGGATGTTCCTTACAAAAGAAAGAGTTAAAGTCGCTGCCCAGGGTAATGCAGCTATGCTAGGATAGAAAAGGGAGAATCCTAATGCCAACAAGACTACCCGGTTCCCAGCTCTT
Organism: Oligoflexales bacterium; assembly: GCA_023301565.1. Lineage (GTDB taxonomy): Bacteria > Bdellovibrionota_B > Oligoflexia > Oligoflexales > JALZUQ01 > JALZUO01. Next base: position 7,222 of record JALZUO010000064.1, on the reverse strand, counting down.
TTTTACGGCAAATCTAACTCTTTTGTTTGCCTTCTTTTTATGCATGCATGCTTCAGCCCAATCTGCTCAGACAAAGGACGCCAAACTGCGCGCAGATCCGAGGTTTCCAACCGAGATGCCCGGAGATAAAAACGATGCTAATCTGGACAAAGTGGATGCTGAATCTGGTCTACACGACTGGCATCGCTTTGTGCGAGGCTTTCGTAAAGGGCATCATTTTGGAGTGACAGGAGGTATTTCTCAGCCTGATTGGGACCTTACAGAGTTTGAAGGGCTTGAGACATACCGCGACACAGCGTTTATTTTAAAGCTCAGGTACTCCTATCACTTTCGGCTTTCCTATGCCTTTGGCGTATTTTTAGGGACAAGTCTTGGGGTCCATAGCCAGTTAAAAAATAGCGAACGGCCTTACCGTGCTGATCTTGGGGTTGATCTGCCAGGGATTTGGGGTGGAATCATTTACAATATCCGCCCTGAGTGGCGATTTTTTATGGGCGTAGAGCGTTACCTTTCTAGGTATGCCCCTTTTTATGTAGAGCCAGATGTAGACCCATTAGTCCGAGAGAAGCTTTCGGTATCCATGACGGAGTATGATTTTTGTATGGGTGTAGATCACTTTTTTCGTCAGCAGTGGGCGCTTCGGGCTGAGCTGCACTATAGATATGCAAACCACGCCACCCCTGATTCCGATAACTCCCAGGGTTTATTGATCCAAACTGATTTTGCGCGCCGTGAGCCTTGGTTTGGAATTGGAATTGTGTTTCACTACCAGTAGACAGTAGATTTACCTGTTCTGTAGGCCTAGAGCTGCAAGCTCTTACCTGTAACACCAAGAAAATAAGGTACAAACTTTGATGGCTGCGGGAGCTTCCGAGAGAAAAGCTATGTACGGAGAATATGTATGTCTTCCGTCTTGGCTCGTCTCAGCTTGGAAAAGCATCTACGCAGACGTTGAAGCTAAAGACGGCATGCAGCTTTTTCCTGAGCTATCTGCAGATGAATGCGATGCGTTCTTGCTTTTGCTGCAAGGGGTGCAAAACCAGCTTGTTTCTGGAGAGTGCCGGCCGACATTAAGTAAAAACAATTTTTTACGACACTTTTCTGCCTCTAGAGAAAGTCAGCGCCGGCATGGGACCAGGCTTTTTGATTTTATTTCTTCTTTTGGTTTACGCAGAGATAACCAGTTGCAAAAGCTATTTTCCGGAGAGCTTAGCTTCGAAGATGATGGCGACTGCCACCTGAAGCTCGAGCTTTCGGAAAAAACCAAAGACTCTTTGCTAGGTTTTTCCGATGCATTCGTGCAGACAGATAGCCGCGTTTTTTCGGACGAATCATTGGTAGCGCAACAGAAACACTCTGGAAAAAACTGGTACTTAAGTAGAATACTTTGGGGGGATCTTTCTGCGCGTGAGCGAATGATTTACTGTTTGTTTGCAGAGTACTTACAGGGTGATGGTTACTATGTTCAGTGGGATGGTGCCCAGGCAGTACCTTTGAATAAGGTTTTTGACCGTAGTTTTATGAACCCCCGTGAGTTTCATAAAACCATTCGGCTGATTTCGCGTAAAATGGAAGAACACGGACACCTAGCAGAGGACGTTGACCTGCAGTTTCCTTTTTACCCAAAGCTTGCTGGTGAAATTGGACTTTTTTTAAAACTGCATGCCGAGCATTCCAGGTCTTTTGCTGAGTCGCGCCACAAATCAGAGCTTGGAAGTTTTATTCATCACCGAAGGCTTGCTTGGCTGGAGCAAGGTCCAAACTCACTTATAGATAAAACCCTTGGCTTTGTCTCGGCTTCTTATGGGTGCCCGGATCTGGCGGCTATTTATAAAAAAAGCTTTGAAGTCCTTGCGGGCGATTGCTCCATGCTCGAACTTCCAAGGGCTGCTTCAGAAAAAAGTATAGGCGATAGCCAGCTGCAACTGCTTTTATGTCACCCCTTAGATTTAGCTATAGAGTTGTTAGCCCGCAAAGAAAAAAACAAGGGTTTTGAGTTAGCTGATCAGTTTGACCTGGGTTCGGTAGATTCCGTTTGCAGGTTTGCCGTGACTCTCGAAAAGCTTTACAAGCAAGACTTTACGCGTTGGAAGCAGGTTCTTCCTAAAAATCTTTGGTTTGGTGATCGATGGAACCCTGAGATGATTCGCCAAGTTCGCGACTCTGGCAGGCCGAGATCGTTGCAAAAAAAAGAGCAACCTTTAACCCACGACCACAAGCAGCAAAGCTTTCAAGAGCGACCCGGTCAGGTTGAGGCGAGGGTCTCTTCGAGGCGGGGAGCTTCGGCAAAAAAGCCGGCTGCGAAAGTTCCTGATAGAAAGCAGCAAGGAATCGTCACTCCTTCAAAGTCTTCTATGATTTCCAAAGCTCGCCGAGAGCTTGGAGGCCTTCGAAGAAACGACTACCAGCACTATGAAAAGCTGCGGGCTGCCTATGTCGAGTCGCTCGATCCTTCTACACTTGAGATTGTAAAAGAAATGCAAAAGCGGCTGCCGCGCGACCTTTTTGATGATCAGTTAGGCGACCGGATTAGTCATTTTATGATCGAAAACCCCCATCTTTGGAAAACTCGAGTAAAACCAGTAGCCTATAGTTAGGTGTGTGTTTGTTTGCAGAGTTTGAAAGAGTATAAAAAACAGGCAAAAATATTTGAAACTCTTTTCAACTCTTTTCCATCAAGGCATTGCTCCCGAGCTAGATTTTAGCTATAAAATACCTCTTCTAGTTTCAGGACAAGCCCTGACAGAAGAAGTTTTAAGAATAAGAAGAACAAAAAGGTGAGTAAATAGTTTATGGCAAAGAAATCTCAAATTCACAGAGACCTCAAACGAGATCGTATGATCGCCAATCAAAGATCAAAGCGCCAAGAATTAAAAAAGGTCATTGCTCACCCAGACTCGTCTTACGAAGATAAAGAAGCTGCAGTCATCAAACTACAAAAAATGCCGCGTAACGGTAGCTCCGTTCGCAAGACAACTCGCTGCTTTATCACTGGCCGTTCGCACGCGGTTTACAAAAAATTCTTACTTTCAAGAATCAAGTTTCGTGAGCTAGCTCTACAAGGAAAACTACCGGGCGTTACCAAAGCTTCTTGGTAGAACCTCGTTGAATTTAGAAAATCACCCGCCCTGCATGGCGGGTTTTTTTATAGGCCCAAAAGGCGCTCTGTTGCCTTGGGAGGCCGTGCAACTAACTTAAGAATATGGAAAAAAGGTGCTAATTACTTGATCAGTAAAAACGACCATGTTAGCTAGGTAGCGTGGTTTATTGGAGCTCCTTAAACCATCTTAAGATTGAAACGATCAAAAGAAGGTTTCCATATGTTCCTCGGACCAAAGGCTTTACTCCAAAGCATTGTATTCTCTATTCTCGTTTTTAGCTCAAATAGTTTTGCTCAGTTGCCCGGGCAAAAAAACTATAAAGATCTGGCTGATCTTTTCCGAGCTGACAGATACCACCCGATTGAAAAGATTCGAGAAAACATTAAAAACTATGACCAGATGGTCGAAGACCATTTACGTCGTCTGTTGGAAGAGAAGGAAACGGGCAGAAAAGGTGAGTTTGGGCCAGTGGTATGGAAAAAACTCGGAGTAAAAAAAATAACCGTAGAGCATTACGAGCTACTTTGTAGAACAAAAATGAAGAATGCTGGGTATTCAGAAAGTGAAATTGATCATTTTGTTAAACAGAATTCGAAGAGTTTCAACAGTTACCTGAAGGCTGTTAATCAGGACATAATTGTTGGTTATGTCACGCAGATACGTAAGCAGGTCAATGCTTACAAACAAGTAGCTAATGAGCTCTTTTTGGCAGGAGAGCACACAGCAATTAAAGACCTTGAGAATTCAGATAAGATTATTGCATTTTTTAGTCGCGCACCTTACAACGTAGACATATCTGAATTCAAAGTTATATTGATTGAACCATTTAAAATAAAGTCGAAAATTCCTAATTTCATGGAGCGCAGTCCAAACCTAGTAGGGGCGACGACATCAGCCCCCCTGGGCGATGTAGATTTAGCGTTCTCTTTCGAAATTAAGGGCTTGCAGAGAAAATTGCGTCTTGAATATCCTTTTAGTGTTCAAGAAGAGACATGGCTAACTTTTTTCTCCAAAGTCTATGGTTCGTCTTCCTACGTTCTAATGACAACGGACTTTTTTAAACACCTTGATGAAGCTGTTTTTTATTCTGTCTTAACAGAGGAGTTGCAGCACTACATTGATTTTAATCTGCACAAGAAGTATCGAAGTATTGAAAGTATGAACAAGGAAAAAAAAGAGTTAGAGCTTGAGTTTACCCAAAAGACCAAGCCGCGATTGGATTCTACACTTGTTAAAATAAAAAACAGTAAAAAGTATCAGGCTTGGAAGGCTGAAATGATCGAGTATTTGCAAATTTCAGACCCTGATGCGAGCCGCGATTTTCTTTTTAAAGGCGGTTCTTTTGATAAAAATGTAGATGAAATGTATAGCAAAGATTTTTTTAAAGAGGCAAAAACTTCTTACGTCTACTTAAGTACTGACCTGGAAAAATCTGGGCATAGAGCGGGTATAAGGTATTATATAGACCAAGATTTCGATTTTAAAAAAATAGTCAAATCAGAGCTGGAGCTAAAAACTTTTGTAGAGAGGGTTCGCAATGAATTTCAAGGCTTAAAAAGACCTACGCCTCCCTTTTTATGGTCCGAAGACAATATGGAGCTCATACATAGAGACCTCCTTCACAAGGCTTTTCTCAACGTTAAAAAAGAAGCTGAAGGTAACGCAGAAGCTAAGAGTGAAGGCGAAAGTGAATAAAAACAGATCCGCTTCCTATCTTAGGCGTCACGGAGAACCTGTCTCCAGCATACGAAGAACCCAGGGTGCCAGCAACAAAGCAGTGGGCACCCCAAGCCCTAGCCATTCCCAGATAAATATTTGAGACTTTAGCTGCAGTACTCGCCTCTCTAGCTTTCGGTTTATAAAAAGTAGTCCGTGTTCGGGAGTAGATCTGTGGCGCCGGGTGTTTTTAGCGCTATTCCAATCTTCGTAGAACTCTTTTTCTTGCACTCTAAACAGCTCTGTTGTTAGCCGGATAAACTCTTGGCTCCATGCAAGCGGTTGGGCACTTGCAGAAAAGAATGCGTTCTTTGGGATCAGGCTTTGAATCCAAATCATACCTGCAACAAACAAAAGACCTGCTAAATAAAAGTAAGGTTGATGCGTCTGAAAAAAACTATCTTCAGTCGTAAAAGATGTCCATAAGGCTGAGGCAGCGATGACCAAAAATCCGCAGATCCGAGAATAGATGGCAAGAAGACACGTTAGCCTGTCTTCGGTTAGGCAGAGGTTTCTTGTGATAGCTTCGCGCAGGACGCCGAGTTCTTTTAGGTGAGGTAGGCCCTCTCTGAACACCTGCTTTCTCAGCTCTGAAACAAAGCATTTAGGCTGCCCAAGCTCTGGTCGCACCTCTTCGGGCGTAGGGTGGTAGAACTGCTCACCTAACGAAGAAAAGGACCAGTCATCGATGATGGCTAAAGCTCTTTTAAGGGTTCTATGTTGGCTTTGTATTGGCACTTTATATATGTGCCGGTAATCTTTGAGGTCATCCAGTGTTTTATCCGTGTAGCTTTTCGTTTTCTTCTAGAATCTTTTTAATGTCAAAAAGCTCCTGCATCTCTGATTTCTTACTCATTTGAGAGCTACCGACAGTAGAGGGTTACCGGGCTTACACCACTAACCCGTGAAAGCTCTGAGATGAAAACCCCTTCTTTGAATTGGTCCCAGTGGTCAAAGAAAGTATGGATATGTTCTTTTCGGTTTTTTTTTAACATTCTTCTGTTTGTGGATATGAAGCCCGCATTTTTAGGGGGTGGTTTTCAAACAGGGGGTGCGTACAATTAAAAAAATCCTGCTTCATGGTAGAAGCAGAAGTAGATGTGTTTTTAAAAGGCGAAATTATGGCCAACAGCTTGTCAAAAAACGAGCAAATATTTAGTAAGTTCCTTTTTTGCCTGTACATGCATGTGAAATATTTTCACTAACTAGATCTAGTGCCTTCTGACCTATTGATTTCTCGCTTTCGGTTAAAACACCAAAACGATCACTAACCACGTTTCCAATAGACAAATGATCATTGTAAGTCTTATTAATCACTACAAAAGCTTGTCGATAATTTGTCGGCCAACCATTAATCGAATAGTGAGCATAAAATGCCTTTTTTCTGCAGTGACCAGCTAAACAAACACTCGAGTCATCAACAATTCTTTCTTCTGTAAATTTCACCCCTTCTGTCTTTTTAATCGCTTGCTTAACACAATCAAAACTGGGTATCTGGTCATCAAAGAGAATCTTGCTATCAAGCCCCCTTGAGACACACCCGGAAATCATGAGAAAATTTACAATCAAAATAAGCTTCATTTTATTTAATCCTTATATCCTTCCAACTACCTTTAAAATTCGACCTAAATCACTATTTGCCATGGAAAAAAGAAAATTTAGATTTTTTACTGCCTGCATATACGGTGTAGTTGTTTTTGCCCCAACCACCGGATTTGATCGTATCTTGCAAAGTAACGTCAAAATCAATTGACTCTTCAATATATCCCCTAGATCTTTTTGTTGAGATCTCTGGCTGCAAATAAATATGTCCAACCGGTGGATGATCAACACTCCACCTTTTGCCGACCATGAAGTTTTTGATATAGGGTCGCCACCCTGCACTCCCTTGAATTTGTCCCTTTATTCGATATTCTACAACCGCAACTGAGTTAAATAAATTGGTTCTATTTTGAATGACTTTAGCGTGTATCTCTTGTACATCAAGTGATTTTGTATATGCCAGACTAGGAAGCTCTCTCACAACGGGAACGTCCGAAATAAGCTCAGGGATACGGTTTTTAACACAGCTTGTCACTATTAGAGAAAGAAAAAGGAGCGTTGCTTTGCTCATATCGGGCCCTTAAAAAAAATTAACTGCACTAGGTGCTGATTAAACCATACCACTTCCAGTTACTTTGAAAAATAGTAGAAATGCTTTCAAATAATCTCAATTAATTTTCAGAAGCTATGTGCCCACCTACAGCCGAAAAGCAGTCAAATACAAGGCACGTTCTACGCCCCAATTCTAACGAACCCACAGCCTTTGTTTCCGCTACGGTCCCTTAATCTCTCTGCTCACCTGCGTTCGCGGTCTGAGCTCACTCTGTATGGCGGGACCTAAAGGCTTTGCCAAAGAACTTGAA
>JALZUO010000063.1 GCA_023301565.1 Oligoflexales bacterium | reverse complement strand
GGGTTAGCAGAATCCGTGAAGGTCATGTCACCATTGTTTTTCCAGGTTTTTATGGTTCCCGTGTCTTGAGCTACCACGAGGTCTAAGTCAAGGTCGTCGTCTAGATCTACAAAGATACCCAGAAAGGTATTGTGTGCGAGGCCTATACCGCAAGAGTCAGTGATGTTTTTGAAAGTGTTGTCTCCGTTGTTGCGCAGTACAACGCTAGAGGCCCCATAGTCTTTTTTGTTGAATATGTTTTGACCTTCCATCGCGCTACGGGTCAAGTAGGCCGAAACAAACAAATCAATAAAACCATCGTTGTCTAAATCACCAAGAGCGAAAGAGATTGCCCGAGATTTTTCGTTTAAAAACAGTTCAATCTTTGTTTGTGTGAATTCGCCTCCGTTATTTGTCAAAAGATAGCCACCGCTTTCTCTAGCAATCAAAAGGTCGTCTTGACCGTCATTGTTAAAGTCAGCTACAGATGCTCCATAGGTAGAATCATCACCATCTTTTTTAATGTCTTTTAAAACCTCAAACTGGTTGTTCTTGTATACGTAGATGCGGTCGTTCTGGTTTTCGCCGCCCCCCAAAAAAAGTTCTGATACTCCATCATTATCGGTATCAATCGCAGCAGCAGCTAATATAGGTAAATACTTTTTGCCGTTATAGCTGTGTTTATGATCTAAACTAACCTCAGAGTAAGTAGGTATTTCACTGTCAGGTTTACTGTCCGGATAAGGGGTTGGGTAAGCCTTCGTATATGAAATGATAAGGACCAAAGATACCAACGTGAGTGGTATTAGTGGCAAAAACTTTAAATACTTTCTCATAAACTCTCCTTGGCTTTTTTAGCTTTTTTAGTTGGTTTGTGTGAAAATTTCCATAAAAGAAAAATAGCTAATAAAAAAACAGAAACTCCCAATGAATAATAACACAAGGGTACACCTGAAGAAGATAAAGGGCATATGCCTCCCCTTGAATATTCGCCTACACTGGCCAAAAGCGCGATGGACGCTACCGGCAGCCAGCCCAGAAAAAAAATAGCTTGGTGTTTAACAAATGAAAAAACGAGCAAAGCAATGAACCCAGCCAAAACTATGTAGCAGGCAGGTACAAAGTAAATGGAAGGGCATGAGGGGCCACCCGTTAGTGTGCTGAAGCTCAGTGGCGCAATGGAAAATGCACCTAGAAGAGCAAGAAGCCCAATGGTAGTAGTGAAAAACTTGTCTAAGTTTATCTGTGAAAATTTAAAATTCATATTAAACCTGCCTAAAAAAACTTTTATACATTCATCTTAACTCGATTCAAAACCAAAGTTGTCTATACTCAATGCGCCTTCATCACTTGTAAATGGGCTGAACGGTTTGCGTTCGTGCTGGAAAAACTGTTCGCTGACTGATGCAAAGGTTTCACGGGCTCTTATTTTGCCAACGTTGAAAAGTTTAGGTATGTGTTCAATTTCGTCTAAACCCCATTTCTCTTCTAGCTTAAAGTTTACATGCCGGTACCTGTCTCCCAAGAAAAACTTCAAAGGCAAATGGACGCCTTGCGCCTGTGCCGTAAGCATGACTTCGGGTACTCTCGATGCCCAATACAGCAGTCCTGCTTCTTCAGCCGGGGGCGATAATGAGAACTGAGCAGTCCCCGTACCGACAGACAAAAGGGATATGTCTTCGGGGCTACAGACCTCTCCTATCTTTAGCTTTTCATTTATATTCTGGATTTGCATAGCCTCAGCAATTGCGAGCATGGATGGATCGGATGCCCACATGCCACCATCTATATAAGCGTTTTCACCAATTTGACGATGTGGAAAGTAGGTCGGCGCTGCTGTGGTTGCAATGATGGCGTCCGAAAGTTTTATGTCCTTATCGCAGACTCCAATAGGAAGGTGGCGCGAGCGAAAGGCATGGGGCTTGCCAGTAGTCAGGTTCATCGCAGGCATGATGAGCCTTGTGGTAGCTACAGATCCAAGGGTTTTATCGCCAAAGGCCTCGTCAAATGAGATTTGAAGTGCGTGCGAACAAAAACGCGACCGAAAAGCAGAGTCTAGCTTGTTTCCGGTTTGTCTATTAAATACCCAATTTACCAATGGATAAAACAATTTTAAGTAGGCTTTTTGGGGCTGATAGTTTTTTCGTGGTGTAAAGATGGATGCGCCGTAGCGAGTATAGAAGTCGTGCATTTGCTCGGCGGTTAAGCCTGAGGCTAGTCCCGCTGCGATGATCCCGCCTGTTGAGGTTCCTGCTATCAAGTCAAAACACTGGGCAATAGGGCGACCCAGCTTTTGTTCTAGTTCGTTTAGATAAGATGTAACAAATGCCCCACGAATACCACCACCGCTTAGTGATAAAATTTGAAAACGAGACATACGGACTTTCCTTCTTCCAAATGTTGGTTTTTACTTGACCATATTAAGAACCATCTTTCAAGTGCAGCTACGGTGTGTTTGGGTGAAGAGAGGAAAGCTATAAAAAAATTTAAGAACAAACAGATTACTTAATCTTTTGTTGCTGAGGGTGATGTAATATTGAACACGGCGATCGAGGTTTGATTATAGGTATTGATTCCCCTATTATCGATGGAATAAATCGTTTTGATTTTCAAGATAGCTAGGTTTGAGCGCACTAACTAATACAAACGGAAGGTACTCTTCTAGGTGCCTTCGTTACGGCTGTTTTTTTAGTTGTGTTCACTGGCTTGCTTGCGGGTCTGTAAATTATATTTGCGGAATCCACCAAAATGTTTTTTCAAAAGCTATGGAGTAAAAGAATGAATTTAAATCAAAAACAAGAAGAAATGTGCTCAAGCAGCAAATGGGATTTTTCGAATCTAAATGCGTTGTTTATAAGTACGACATTAAATAAGTCACCTCTAAAGTCTCACACAGAAGGATTGTGGCAGATAAGTAAAACGATTCTAGAAAAAAACAAGGTACAGGTCGAAGAAGTTCGCCTAGTAGATCATGATATTGCATTTGGTGTTTGGGGAGATATGACTGAGCACGGCTGGGACAAGGACGATTGGCCTAAAATTTATGAAAAAGTAAAAGCAGCAGATATCTTAATTATCGGGACCTCTATTTGGCTTGGAGAGAAAACCTCTGTTTGCACTATGCTGATTGAACGTTTATATGCGAACTCACATATTTTAAATGAAGCCGGGCAGTATGCAGACTACGGTAAAGTAGGTGGTTGCTTGGTTACCGGTAACGAAGACGGTGCAAAACATTGTTCTATGAATATTCTGTACTCTCTACAGCACCTTGGCTACGTCATTCCGCCTCAAGCCGATGCCGCTTGGCTGGGAGAGGCAGGGCCTGGGCCATCTTACCTCGACGAGGGTTCTGGTGGTCCCGAAAATGATTTTACGAACCGCAACACAACATTTATGACTTGGAACCTTATGCATCTGGCCCGTATGCTTAAAGAAAATGGTGGGATTCCTGCCCATGGAAACCAACGTTCAAAATGGGACGCTGGGTGTAGGTTTGATTCCATGAACCCTGCTTATAGATAGGCAGGGTAGTGGTTAAACCTGGAAGATTATGGAGTCTAAGTCTGAGGTTGCATTAACCGCAAGGTCACATTCGGCACTAGGTGAGCTGGCTAATTTTTATTCTGTGACGGCTCTGATGATCGTTAGTTTTACACGCTGTTTATAATGAAATAGAGATGGATTTGGAAAGAAAAAATGAAGTTTGATTTTTTAAATAAAAGTGGCGAAACCCTTTCTGGTAGATTAGAGCTTCCTGCGTCAGAGCCTAGGGCGTATGCTTTGTTTGCTCACTGCTTTACCTGTTCTAAAGACATTGTTGCTCCGAACGTGATAGCAAAAGCATTGACAGCCAACGGGATCGCCGTCTTGCGTTTTGACTTCACGGGCTTAGGGAGTAGCCAAGGTGATTTTTCAAACACAAATTTTTCATCAAATGTAGAAGATATCTTTAGTGCATGCGAAGAATTAGAAAAAAGGTTTGAATACCCTCAAATACTTATCGGCCATAGCCTTGGTGGAGCAGCGGTTTTGAAGGCCGCTCAAAAGATGCCGTGTATAAAAGCAGTGGCAACCATCGGCGCACCAAGTAGCGCCGACCACGTGGGACATCTGTTTTCCGATAATTTAGAGCAGATTGAAAAAGATGGAAAAGCAGAAGTAAACCTCGCAGGCAGAACGTTTACCATTAAAAAACAGTTT
>JALZUO010000062.1 GCA_023301565.1 Oligoflexales bacterium | reverse complement strand
CCCTCTAAAAAGTCTCTTTGAATATTTATATTTTTAAGATGAAAACCTTCTTCGTTTGCGCCGCAAACAGAAGAGCTTAGGTCAAGCACACTTTGATCGACGACCACCTGAACTTTGCTTAAGTCTACTCCCACTGGCCCAATAGAGCCGGCTGGAAGACCAGCTTCAACTAAACTAGATTTTGGTGCAGTAAATATTTCACTTTGTAGTAAGACGTTCAGCTTGCGCTCAGACGACTTTAAATCACCCCTAACAAAAACCAACACGAGTGACTTGTCTGTCTTCTGATAACAAAGTGCTTTGGTTGTTTCAGAGCGCTTCACCCCCATGGACTCAGCAAGATCTTCTATGGTCTCAAGCCCAGGTGTAGGGATTTTTTCTACCGGCTTAAGTTCGGCTTTCTCCACCTCAAACCTTGCAACGGCAACTTCCTCATTGGCTTTATAATCGCAACTATCACAGACAACCAAAGTGTCCTCACCAGCTGGCGTAATAAGCTGAAACTCATGCGAGTAGGCACCTCCAAACATCCCGTTGTCACTTTGCACGCTAACAAAATTCTTCATACCCACACGGTGAAAAATACGCGTATAAGCTTCGTGAACCTGGTCGTAGTAGTCCTTTAAGTCCTCTTCACTTTCATGGAAGCTGTACCCATCCTTCATGGTAAACTCGCGTAACCGGATGAGTCCTCCCCTTGGTCTCGGCTCATCTCTGTACTTGTTTTGAATTTGATAGACCATAACTGGTAGCTGCTTATAGCTTTGGATGCTGTTTCGCATTAGGTAAACAACAGGCTCTTCATGGGTCATGTTCAAAACAAGGTCCCTTGAGTCACGGTCTTGCAGCCTGAACATATCGTTTCCTATCGCCGAATATCTTCCACTTTCAGACCAAAGCTCTTTAGTCGACAAGCAGGGCATAGAGATCTCTTGCCCGCTTACCTTATCCATTTCTTCACGAACAATCGCTTCTATCTTGCGAATAGAGCGACAAGCCAAAGGGAGCAGTCCGTAGATTCCTGATGCATATTGACGGATATAGCCGGCCCGCGTTAGGTACTGGTGGCTTGCAAGCTCTGCATCACGAGGTGCGTCTTTAACGGCACGGCTAGAAAGAGCGGATAAACGCATATAAAATCCTTTGGTTTTAGGTAGTTACAAAAGCCTATAGTCACTCTAGAATTGTGACATAAATCTCTCTCGTTTATAAGGTGTTTTTAAAGTTAAGAAAAGCCTCTTTCTAGGGCGGCTTTTCTAGGGACCAGAAGCCTGCAGCACAGATGATCCTTGCTAGTTTTGCGCTTTCACCCCACACAAAAAAAATTCTGCGAGCAATATTGCCCGCAGAATTTATAAAAGACTAGTTTAGCCTCTGTGAATTTACTGTTCGTCAGGAGGAAAAATGAAAACCTCTACATCAATCACCGCGCTCAAAGGAAGCGACTCAAAACTAAACGCATCGTTGTCGTCGAGTGCGTAGTCAACCGTAGGAGCTCCGTTTACAGATACTATCCAAGCTTTAGCTTGACCAGCATACTCCGCCAGCTCAGCCTGAAGATCGTAGCTCAATCTGTGTTCAGCCACGTACTGATAAGAAACAGTCCAAGTAGCCAGTGGATCTGACCCTACACACCCTGAAAAGTCAATGGCTTCCCCATCCACTTCTAGGCCGGTATCTGTAGAACAAGTGTTCCCAAAGCTTTGCATTGCCTGCACAGAGCCAAGTAGTGGGCTTGCACTTAGCTGGGTCGAGCTTCCAGGGGTTGTCCTACCTTTCAATACCAAATCTGATCCAACCATAAAATCAGCGCTAGCGATTGCTATTCCGGAATTAGTTTCTTGGAATGGAATGTCGCCCGTATTATTTGAAACAGTCTCTAGGTTGACGCTAGAAAGGTTTGCATCATATTCAAGAATAGAAACATGCGAATGTCTATAATGCGCTTCCACTAATGTACCGTCAGCTGGGACGGATGCGCTGTTGAATATAATTTTGTCTTTAGATCCAGTAGAATCCACCGAGTAGGACCCAGGCGATACAGGAGATCCAGAAACCATTACACTTAAGTCGCGTACATCACTATGCGTAAGCTCAAATTCTTTCTTCAATAATAGTGGTGACCCTAGGTATTGAATCAAAACCTGCTGGCCAGCTGATGGGATTTTAAAAAAGTAAACCCTATTGTCATCCACATTATAAGTGTAATCAGAGTTAGGTGCTGGGATTCCGTCTACAAACACTTCTACAGACTGACTATCGGCTAGCGAAGATAAAGGCTTGTTCGTTATTGGCCCTACCGCAGAATTAACATCGTAGCTAAACGTAATGCTTACATCTTTTGCAGGTGCTTGCGCAAACTCAACTGCATTGCCAGTAACTGCGTACCCACTAGTTTGAACAACGCCGTTCACACGTACAACCAAAGAGCCTGCAACCGGATTTTGACTTAGAGCAAAAGATGTATTCAAGTTTTCATTCAAGTCTGCAGAAATAGCATTTAGCGTAGGAGCGTAGTCGTCACTACAGATGGTACCCTTTGTACCTCCAGAAAGGTCGACCAACTCATTGTACTGAGTACCAACGTTGAACGCCGTAGAACAAACCTCTCCAGGAATTGCGAATAATCCATGGACTTTGGCCGTAACACCTAAAACACCTATTTGATTCAAATAATCGGTAGCGTAGCTTGTTTGGCTCCAGGGAACACCTCTACAGTGAGCTCCATTTGCAGAACAGTTGTCTTCATCAGAAACGATAAGAGCTGCTACGTTTGAATTTGGGCGTCTCCACTGCTGGTAGCCTGCGCAACCTTCGAAGCCTCTTACCATTTTCAAAATTCCAAGCTCCCTACCGCTCCCCTCTATTCCTTGAGATACTGCTGCGGCAAACTTAGCTTCACGATCGGGGTCTGTACTTGAAATAAAGTCTGGCATAACGAGGCAATCGTCACTTTCATCTGTGGTTGTAACCTGAATTCGCCAATCAGTGTCTTCTATTGCAACTAACAGTGCTGAAAGCTTTGAGCTAAGGTTTACTTGCTCTGTTTGCATAGAACCTGAGTTATCGATGACAACAAGAATATCTAAAGTCTTTTCATCGTCTTTTTGCATGAATGAGTCTACGACAGACGATGTGTCGGGGTTTTGCACAAAACTGTCGTTGAGAGTTGGCCTTTGGACCTGATCTTCAGAGATATTACCAGCCAACGAAGTTTCGACCATAGGAATTCTAAGCTCAAACTCGTCAGAGTTTGGTACGAAAGATTCAGTTCTTGAACCGATATCGGTTGTATCAAACTGAAAGCCTAGCTCTATCAGATCAGCAACGCCCTCAGCAGCATCTCTGTTGCCCGGATTCGCGTTGATGTAGTCTTCAATGTCATCCTCATCCAGAAACGGGTTGTTCCCTTCTGGGCTAAGAAACGTCTCGATGAGATCTACATCGGGTGTACCCGTCGCAAAAGATGTTGACTGATCTGCGCTACAAGAAGCCAGAAAAGCTGTTCCTACTATTGCAAAAAGCAACAGAGTCCATTTTGTGGATTTACTTCTTTTTCCTCTAGAGAAGTTCCACGTGTTTAAACTGTTCAATTCCATTGGTTTCAATTCCTCTACTATCAACAAGCCCTGATTAACTTTGCCACATATTAAAAGAACGGAATAATTTCCAATTGCTTTAAAAAAGCAACTTACATGCTGATATTATTGGTTTTTTTGTTAGGTAAATTAGACTCTTGCATCCGCAGTTAAAGCAAATTTACGAAGACAAAGCTCTAGCTGAGCATGCCAGCGACAAAGAGCAAAAAGTGCCTACACGAACCTGCCGGCAAATTCAAAAAATCGAATTAAAAATAGAACCTAAGGCTCTAGGCCCTGACCAGGGCCAACCTTTGTTTAACTATTATAGCAATTGCTGGGCCCCCCGCTAGCCTCTAGTACTTACAAAGCAAAGTACAGAGAAAACTGAAGCAAGCCATGCTAAGAAGCCTACGGAGGGATCTGCAGACAAGACATCCACTGCAAATACGGCAACGCTACCGACCACGACCTTCCGCCTACAAGTATGGGCAGTTTTTACCTAGTGAACCAAACCCTCTCGGAGGCTGCTGGTCAAGGTGGGTCAACTACTGGGTCAACTATTGGCCCACCGTGGAGCAACTGTAACTAGCCCAAAACCGGCAAACTATTAGCAGGGCACCTACTTTTACAGCAACGATGGCAAACCTCCCATAAAAATGAGTGAAGCATACGAGCAGTTTGCGGACCGATACGTCTGGCAGCCATGCATTATCTAGAAGACACGTTGATCCTAACTTGTGAACAAGTTAAACTCCCTCCAGGCAAAGTCTTGGGGGATTTTTTATGCCAGACGGCAAATACGTAAAAAACAATTTCATTCTAGGGATGATTGAATCTGATTTAGCTAATAATAAGTTTGATCGTGATGTACAGACCAGGTTTCCGCCAGAACCCAATGGTTTTTTGCATATTGGGCACGCCAAGTCTATTTGCCTTAACTTTGGCATCGCAGATCTATATGAAACCAAATGCAACTTGCGCTTTGATGACACCAACCCGGAAAAAGAAGATCAGCTATATGTCGATGCAATTAAAAAAGATATCGAATGGCTTGGCTTTAAATGGGCAGGTAGCCCTTTTCATGCTTCAGACTATTTTGAAAGATTTTATAAGTGTGCTGTACAGCTAATCAAAAGTGGCGATGCTTTTGTTTGTGACCAGAGCGCCGAAGAAATGTCTGTAAGCCGCGGAACCCTAAAAAAGCCCGGAACTGCTTCGCCATTTAGAGATAGAACCGTTGAAGAGTCGCTCGCACTGTTTGAAGAAATGAAGGCAGGAAAATTTAAAAATGGTGAAAAAACGCTGCGTGCAAAAATTGATATGTCGTCTGGAAACATGAACCTTCGTGATCCTGCAATGTACCGAATCAAACACACACCTCACCAAAATACAGGCGATACGTGGTGTCTTTACCCCATGTATGACTTTGCACACTGCCTCTCAGATGCGTTTGAGCGCATAACCCACTCTCTATGCTCTCTTGAGTTTCAAGATCACAGACCACTGTATGAATGGTATTTAGAAAAGCTTGGCTTTGAGAGACCTCCACAGCAAATTGAATTTAGTCGACTAAACCTAAATTACACGGTCATGAGCAAAAGAAAGCTTCTGGGGCTGGTTGAATCTAAATCCGTTGAAGGTTGGGACGACCCGCGCATGCCAACGATTTCTGGAATGCGCAATCGGGGCTACCCTGCTGCTGCCATACGCGGGTTTTGTAAAGATATAGGGGTTTCAAAGCAAGACTCTGTGATCGAGTACTCCTTGCTTGAAGAATACGTAAGAGACGAACTCAATGCGTCGGCTCAAAGACGAATGGCTATTTTAGATCCACTCGAGGTTGAGATCACTAACTTTACAGACTCAGCCGGCATAGAAACGGAACTCCAAGGGAACAATCACCCAAAAAATGAAATGGGAACAAGAACACTCCCCTTTGATTCCACAATTTATATAGAGCGTTCTGACTTTATGTTGGATCCACCCAAAAAATTCTTTCGCCTAACAACCGATAAAGAAGTACGCCTACGAAACTCTTACGTCCTCAAGTGCACCGGCACCATTAAAGATTCGTCGGGAACGGTCACCAAGCTTCTGGCAACCATTGATCCAGAAACGCTAGGTAAAAACCCGAGCGATGGCCGCAAGGTTAAAGGAGTGCTGCACTGGGTATCGGCCAAAAGAAGCCTAAAAGCAAAGATAACGCAGTATGACAGACTCTTCCGCGAAGAACTCCCTGGTAAAATACCCCAAGAAGAGCTGGACGGAGCCCTCAACGCTGATTCGAAAATAGTGATGAGTGATATCCCCTGCGAACACGAGCTAGGCTCTGCTAAGGCTGGCGAAGTATTTCAGTTTGAAAGACAAGGTTATTTTAAAAGAACGGAATCTTCGGAATTAGAGTTTATAAAAGTAGTGTCTTTAAAAGACACCTGGAAATAGCGGGTTACA
>JALZUO010000061.1 GCA_023301565.1 Oligoflexales bacterium | reverse complement strand
CTTGAAGGACCCAAACTATAAAGTATGGGACAAAGAAAAAAAACACTTCCGCCCGAGCTCACCTGGAGATGTAGCCATACTGTTGTGGGCTAAAACCCGCGGTGAAGAGTACATCGAAGCCCTAGAGGACCTTGGCATCCCGTGCGAGTTTTGGGATGGTGGCGACCCGCTTTTAGAGCTGCCGGAGATCCGAGACCTTGAGCAGCTGCTGCGGCTAAGCATCTTCCCTGTCGACGACCTGGCCATATGGTCTGTTTTTTCTAGCCCTGTTTTTAGCGTGCCTGCAAGTACCTTGGCTGAGGTTTGGAAAACATGTCTAGAAGCAGAAATTAAGGATGATGCAACTACAAAAGCCAACGCCCAAGCAGACCCCACCTCTACCGAACCGAGCAGTAGCCGCTTTACCTTGCTAGCACGCGAGCTTAAAGAGCAGGTGAGCTGGGACCCAGAGCAAACACGCAGAGTTGACGTGATCTGTGCTTACCTAGACCAGCCTTTGCTGGCTGGCAGGCCCTACAACCGCCTGTGGACAGCCAGAGGCTTTTGGGCCTTGCTGCAAAACCTAAACTGGATTGGTACTTATCAAAATACGCTTCTGAAACAAGGCAAAGAGCTGCGGTCTGTGCAAGCCGGTGAAAACGCGCGGCTGTTTTGTGAAGCACTTTTTCAACTCGAACGAAAAGTAAATGAACCTTTTGAGACCCTCGACAAACTGCGCTCCTATCGCTCCTTGGATATAGCGTGGCTCCCCAAAAGCAATGCAAGTCCTGGCGGGTCCAAGCTCAAGGTGATGAGCATCCATAAATCCAAAGGGCTCGAGTTTCCGGTAGTTTGTATCCCTGAACTGGGAAGAGACTGGGTTCGGCCTGACCAGTACTGGGTCAAATCCAAAGACGACCACTCGCAGGTAGCCCTGCGCTATATCGGCAGTAAAAAAGAAAACCAGTTTATGCCAGATGACCCAGATGTCGCAGGCAGCAAAGAAGCAAGTAACCGTGAAAAAGCGAGGCTGCTCTATGTGGCTTGGACCCGGGCCCGTCAGCACCTTTTCTTAAGCTGGGATAAAGAAGCTTTTTTTGCGCAAAAACTCGTAGCCGCAGATGCGAAAAATAAGATCTTCACGCGAACTGATGAGTCTCGGCTTGAGGCTTTCCCGCCTAACCTGCAAGCGGATGAAAGCGATCTGCCGCAAACTGCAAAGCTTGAAAAACTGGCTGCCAGCTGGTCACCTTCACCGCAAAGCAAAACCCTCTGGATTCACTCTCCCTCGGAAACCTCACGCCTTGCACAAGCAAGCGAAAGCCCAAAAAAAGAAGCAGGAAAAGAAGCAAGCGAAGAAGGCAATACAGAAAACAACCAAAAACTCTGGCCAGCAGCAGCGGGCAAGCCCGACTGCAGTCGGGACTATGCTCCTGACTATACTCTAGACTATGCACGCCTTGCCGGTATTTGGCTGCACAGCTATTTTGAACAGCGAATACATGCGGAGCAAAAACAGCAAACACCTGCCGAGTTGTGGCAGAGCGTTGTGCGCTTGCAGGAGCCACGCCTATGGAACTGGCTACGGCTAAGCCCAGAAAACCGCAGCCGCCTCGCCTGGTACCCAGAAGAAACCCCAGACAAGCTTTCAGGCACCTTTCAAATCATCCAAGCAGATGCAGAGCAGACCTGGAACGCAGAGTTTTGGCAAACCCTTCTGGCAAGTGCAAAGAATATCTACTGTGAACGATCTTTGCGCTGCTACGAGCCAAAGCGCCACAAGTATGTGCGGGCGCAGTGTGATTTATGGATCGACCTAAAACAACCAGAAAACAGAAAAGGCCTGTGGCGGGACCTGTCGGCGCCGCACCTGATAGCCGACTTCAAATCAACTCACCTAGTCAAAAAGATGGAGCTAGAACAAAGACAGTCTTACACTCACTCTTCTGGAACAGCCCAGCAGCTTTTGGCTTATGCAAAAATAGCCCAGCAGATCAAGAATCAAACCGGGCCCTCCAAGGTTGCTGGCTTTGTTATCTGGAGCGCAATAGCACAAACTGACTGCGTATTTTCTGGGTAAGGCTATAGGTAAACTTTACCTAGGCTAACCTTACCCACAAACAGCCTTTCACTAAAGGTTTGAGGTAAAGATTATAGCTAAAGATCCGAAATACAAAAGGTATACTAGGCCCTTTTTTTAAACTCTAGCATACGACCAAGAACATACCTTAAGGACTCACTTTGCATGACTGATCTTTTCACTTATTTTTCTGTTTCGATAGCTGATCTGCTTATCTACTTCAACGTTTCTATGGTTGTTCTAGCTCTGGGTGCCACTTCTTACTTTATGTTTTTGCAGAAAAAATCTAAAAAACCTGTGCCAACAGTAAACGATCGCAGAGATGAAGTCGGAGAGCTCTCGGCTGAAGAAAAAGTTATTTATGAACAAGCAGAAGAGCTTGCAACCAAAGGCCACGTTGTCAGCGCAGCAAAAATCATGGAGTCTTTGAGGGTGTATAGACGCTCGGTAGAGCTTTTGGAAGAGCACGGACAAATCAAAGAGGCTACAAACATACTTCTTCGCCTACACGCGCCAAACCGCGCAGCAGCCATCTATGAAAACCACGGGTACTGGCTGGAAGCCATTGACTGCCACAAGATAGACCTAAACTACACCAAAGCTGCAGAGATTTATGAAAACCAAGTTGAAGACCTATCTTCGGCTGCACACCACTATGAACTGGCAGAAGACTTGGTCAGTGCCGCGCGCTGTCACGAGCAATCTGGAAACATCCGAGCAGC
>JALZUO010000060.1 GCA_023301565.1 Oligoflexales bacterium | reverse complement strand
AAACTGCATTGTCTGTTTATACCTCTGTCCTGCAGCTTCGATGACGAACGGTGGACCCCGGGATGTAAGATCCCGTGTTTGCAGCAGCATGGTCTCCGTTTTCTTTTCAGAAACCGTGAGGCCTACTGCTTCAAAGACGGTCACAATGACTGTCATCATCTTGGCAAGACCCTCTGTCGATTTCGAGACAATGCCTGCGTCATCGGCGTAGAGCATGCCCCACACGGCCCTTCGCACGTATGTCAATGGTTCCTCGTCTCTGCCGGCCGTATCGTCATCGAGGTGGACCAGGTTCTGCATGATGCCTTCGTCCTCGCTGAAGCGGACGAGGACAACGTGTAACGCAGCGGCGAAGAACATGTTGAACAGTAACGGCGATAGCACGCAACCCTGCCGAAGCCCCTGTGTGACGTCAAACCAATCGGAGTGCTCGCCGTCATCCGTACGTACGCGAGCCCGCATGCCGTCGTGGAACTGGCGGATAACTGCAAGCATCTTTGGTGGGACACCGAAGCGTGCGAGCACTTTCCACAGAAGCTCTCGGTCGACAGAGTCATACGCTTTCTGCAGGTCGATGAAACACATGTACAAGGGAATTTTCCTCTTTCGTCCGAGTTCTTGCAGTCGGCGCACGACGAACAGCATATCCACGGTTGATCGCGCCGGGCGAAAGCCGCACTGTTCCTCGGGGAGGATTCCTCCTTGTTCACAGTAGTTGCTAAGGCGGGACGCGACGATTTTCAACAGCACCTTGCCTGCATGAGCAACAAGTGAAATCCCTCTGTAATTGTTGCAGTCAAAACGATCCTTCTTTTTGTGAAGGACCTTAATGGTCGCATCTTTCCACTGCTGAGGGACATCGCCTGTTTTCCATACATTGACAAGGATGCTGTGAAAACAATGGATGAAATCGGGGTTGTCGAGTTTCAGCAGTTCGGCAGGTAGAGAGTCTGGCCCTGCTGCCTTCCAATTCGGCATTCCCCGGATTACCTCCGTCATCTCGTCGATAGTAGGCTCATCTCCAAGCGATAGTGCGAACGGGCGTTTGGGGAATAGCTCGATGATAGTGGGATCGAGCTTCAGCGACTTTGTGTTCAGAAGTTTGGAGAAGAACCCCGCCCAACGTTCACGAATGCGTACCTTGTCCCGTAACAGTGTACCATCCTCATCCTTAACGAATTGTTCACTCATCGCTTTTTTCCCTCCCATCCCGACCGTGCCTTTCAAGTGTTTGTAGAAACCACGCTGATCGTTTGCGGTAAGTAACTTTTCCATTTCTGCAACGTACTCTTCAAAATAACTATGTACTCCTGCGTCTATCACCTTCCGCAGGGTCGCGCACGCCGTCCTTAAGGTCTTTCGCGCGGTCTTTTCACGGGGGGAGATGCGCACCAGTTGTCGCGCATCTTCCCTCGCGGTCCATGCTATTTGAAAAGCGGCCGCAGTTTCGGCCGACTCGCACCATCCACGCTTGCGTTGACGGCGTGGTTCAGCTGGTACTTCTACTTTCACTGCATCGAGAATGGCCATCGTGAAGAAATCAGCCACGTCAGACATGTTTTCAAGCTGGGTGGGTTGGTTGAGAGTGGATACGACTCTCGCAACTACTCGCTTACGACACTCCCCGTCGGACAAAAAAACCTGTCGATCGAACGGTCGGTCTTTTTGGGCCTTTCGTGCCTGTCGATTGGGTGCACGACGACCACCGAAGTCGACCGTCGCGTACAAAACGTTATGGTCTGAGTCCGGTTTGTCTCGCAGCGGGGGCTGGGGGTGGACCTTCACATCATGCACCCTAGATCGGTGGGCTTGGCGTGTTAGGATGTAGTCGATTCGCTTACGGTCGTTCGGGTGGGCGCCGTTGTGTGTGTGCGATATTCCACCCTTGCGTGGGCTGAAAAAGGTGTTGGTAAGGGCGAGCTTGCAATTGGTAGCGAACAACAGGAGTCGTTCACCATTATTGTTTAGCACATCACGCCCGTATGCCCCAATCACTCTACCATCTTCACTACTGCAACCATCCACCCTCTGTCCAGTCCGCGCGTTAGCGTCTATTAGTACGAATAAACGCTCCTTCGTTGGGATCAGCCGAACCAAATCCTCCAACTTTTGCCAAAACCTGTGCTTCGCATCGGCATCTTTGGTACATTCAGTTGGTGCGTACGCTACAACAAAGTTAACCGGCTCGCATCTACCGGATAGCACGAATCTCATCGACATGAGACGCTCGTCAACGAATTGAGCGGAGTAAGTAGACTTACAGCATATCGATTCCTTGACGGCCAGGCCCACTCCATGAACCCCTTGCCTGGCTCCTGATCCTTCTTTCTGTCCGCTACAGAAGACCCGGTATCCCGCTGCAAAAAACACCGTTTCACCTTGCCTTCTAGTCTCCTGTAGACCGACAAAGTCACAGCCGAGCTGTTGGACCTTTGCCAGAACACACTCATCGCGCCCGTACCCGTTCCTTCCCTTTACAGCCAGGGTGCGCACATTGTAGGTAGCTACCACCACAAGTGCCTCCTTCTGCCTCGCGCGGGCCTCGCGTGCTGATTTTCTAATCAACCTCCGCGTAGCCCGCCCCCTCCTCCTTGTCTCTTTCTTCATTTTTACTTTTTTATGCACCAATGTGGCTCTCTGGTTCCTAGTAGCCCGGTACGTGCCTTGATTTCTGTCGGTAGGGTGCAGCCGTCCCATCCAACCCCAACAATCCGCTTGGACTTGCAAGCCTTTGTGCCTACCCACGCTGTGGCCAGCCTCTCCACTCCCCAGGCTGCACCCATAGCGCTCTCTGCTGTGGCGATGCCCCCGTTCGACACGTTGAGGAGTA
Organism: Oligoflexales bacterium; assembly: GCA_023301565.1. Taxonomy (GTDB): domain Bacteria; phylum Bdellovibrionota_B; class Oligoflexia; order Oligoflexales; family JALZUQ01; genus JALZUO01. The sequence continues at coordinate 396 of JALZUO010000060.1, read as the reverse complement.
AACTCCTCGGCGTCGGGGTTTAAACTAAAACGCATCACCACTACCCCACACGGTCTTTATTGCGACGGAATCACCAGCCAGACCGCGTCAGGTTACCCTCCCTACCAAGGCCGAGTCGAGGCCCGTGTAGCTTCCTCTGAGCCGTTGCAGCTCTTGGAGGACGCCGGCCCACCCCGAGATCGGGGCAGGCCGAGGAAAGCAGAAACTAATAACGTTGTTTTGTGGGTCAGATGCCAACCAGTCAATAGCGCGCGCTTAGCCATCAGAATGACAGGGAAAGGGCTATTTTTAAAGGGTAACATAGTAAATAGGACCAAATATTGTTAGTAAAAACAGCGAAATATATAGGTTGTTGTATGTACCGTAGGTCCTATTTACTATGGCCCCCCGCAATAG
>JALZUO010000059.1 GCA_023301565.1 Oligoflexales bacterium | reverse complement strand
GTTAAGTCCAGTTGTTCCATACGGGTTCAATGAAGATGTTCCGTAAGGGTTCAATGTAGAGTTTCCGTAGAGGTCTGTTCCATACTGGTTGTAGCCTGTTGTACCTAAAGTAGAGCCGTTGTTAATGATGTTACCGAATGCATCAGTAGTTGTACCGTAAGTGCTTGTGTTGAGCCCGGTGTTGTAGTCTGTACTTAGAGTGTTGTCAAAGAATGCTCCGTTTGGGTCTGTTTCTGTAGTTGTTTCAGCTTTTTTACAAGCGACGGATCCCATTGATAAGACTGCACCTAATGCTGTTATTGCTATCCACTTTTTCATTTTTTCTTCCCCTTGATTCTAGGTTTATATGTTTAAATTTAAAATTTTTAGGAATTTCCCAAAACCTTATGAAGCTAGGTATTGCTCTTGATAGTTCATCTAGGTTGTAAAGTTCCTGCATCATGTATCGGTTTTTTTGGGGGTGTTCTTGAGGAATCTCTAAAAAAAAAAGGAAAAATCAAAAAAAACAATAGGTTAGGGGGTCGTAAAATGTTTGAATTAAGCTCAAATTTGCTCGTTTCGACCTCTGTTTTTGACGGCCAAAAGCCGCTAACTCGCTGGGATAGGAAGTCCAATTCTGGCCAAAGGCAAAAGTACCTTTGCTTTGGCTAGAGACGGCAAAACGGCACCTTTTCACCCTATTTTTTGTAAAAACCCAATTCAGATTTGTTTGTTTAATGAATTTAGTGGTTTATATGTAGCACTAGCGAATTTCTTCTTGCAAATTACTTCGAATTTAGTGAAGCTTTTTAAAGAAGCAAAGCTAAACGGTATGTGAATGAACTCTTTGGAGATCTCAAACTTAAGATTGAGGTGTTCTTCGGGTCCTTGAACTGGCCAGATAGCCAGCTTGCAATTTTGCAAACACTGCTCAGTGGACTAGCAACCAGGGAGGGAAACCATGAACAGAGCACAACTCGTAGAGGCTATCGCAACGGATACTAAATTGTCGAAATCGGCAACCGAGCAATGGCTAACCGCATTCATCAACACTGTCGAGAAAAACATCGAGGACGGCGTAAAGCTGGTCGGATTCGGTACCTTTAAGGTTGTCGACCGTAAGCCACGTGTAGCGCGTAATCCGCAAACGGGCGAGCAGATTCAAATACCTGCACGTAAGGTTCCGGTATTTAAGCCTGGTACAGAGCTTAAGAAACTCTTTTATTAGTCGTAATTTGATGTCTGTCAGCAAGGCCCTGAGGTTTCTTCAGGGCCTTGCTTTTTTTGTACATTCTGTGGATTGCTGTGGCTAAATCTGAACTTACTTTAAAAGACCAGCAACGATGAATTGTGTCACGTTCTTAATTGCTCTACTATCGCCGTTGCCAGCCATTTTTTGAGCAAGACCATACCTCGAGGGAGTTTTTAAAAATGAATGCGTCCGACAAAGCAGCAAGCTTGATTCACCCCGTATCTGATCGGAGTCAAAAGCTAAGCCCATCACCAACTCTTAGTTTAAACTCGCAGGCAAAGGCTATGCGAGCGTCTGGTGTGGACGTTGTAAACCTTAGTGCAGGCGAGCCAGATTTCCCAACGCATGCCTCGGTGGTCGACGCTGCAAAAGCTGCGCTTGATGCTGGTGAAACCCGTTACGGGAAGCCAGGCGGTGGGCCAGACCTTTTGAAGGCTATTGTAACTAAATTCAAGCGAGACAACGCTGTTGATTTTGCGCCAGAACAAATAACTGTAGGTGCGGGTGCAAAGCAGATATTGCTACATGCTTTTTTAACTTTACTGAACCCCGGTGATGAGGCCATTGTCTTAAGTCCTTACTGGGTTTCTTACGCCGATCAAATTGCATTTTCCGGTGGCACAGCAAGATTCGTGTCAACATTGGACGCTAACGCAGGTGCTACGTCTGCGCAGCATCTGGCAGCAAAGCTGGAAGCAGCTCTTTCTTCCAAGTCAAAGTGCTTGGTTTTCAGCTCTCCTTCTAATCCATCTGGTGAGGTGCTTTCAGAGGCCAGCCTCAAAGTTATTGCTGACTTTGCCAAAAAAAATAACCTTTGGGTCGTTAGCGATGAAATTTATGAGTATCTTGTTTTTGAAGGTGAGCATCGGTCCATTTTAAATGTCGCGCCGAAGCTGGCTACGCAAACGCTCCTCATCAACGGCTTATCAAAGGCCTTTGCTATGACTGGCTGGAGGGTAGGCTATGCAGCTGGTCCTAAAGAGGTCATCGCTAGGATGCGGATGCTACAAAGTCATTCTTCTACTTGTCTTCCGGCTTTTGTCGAAAAAGCTGCAGTGGTTGCCTTAAGCGGAGGCAAGGCCATGATTGCTAATGATTTAGACAAATACAGGTCTCGAAGGTCTGTAGCAATAGAGCAGGCAAAGCTGCTTGAGTCTTCTGTGGGTGTTGGTCACTGTTATCCGGCTGGCGCTTTTTATGTTTTTCTTGACCTGCGTCCGGTTCTACAGCAGTCCAAAAGCTGTAAATCATCGATGGAGTTCGGAAATCGATTGCTCGAAAAACACCATGTTGGTGCGGTGCCAGGTGAGGCGTTTGGCGCTCCAGGGTTTTTGCGTACCAGCTATGCTACTTCCATTGAAAACATCCAAAAAGGCTTTGCAGGGATCAAAGCTTGCGCACAGGAAGTGATGCAATCCTAGCCTATCCCAGGTATGCTTCTAGCCTATGGGAGACTGGGATAGTACTTCTTTAGTACTGGGTTTTGAACGAAGCAGGTGGATAAGTGGCGATGCACGAAATAGAACAAAAAGTCGAAGAGGTCAAAGCTCTCTGGCAAGAAAAGATATCGGGCATTGATTTTGATGCTTTGGACCCGCTCGAAGCCGAAAAACAAACCAAAGAGTTGCACCAGTCTTTTTTGAGCAAAAAAGGTGCGGTCCAGTCTTTGATGCCAATGCTCAAAAGTGTTAGCAAAGAAGACAAGCCTAATGCAGGCCAAAAAATCAATGCTCTCCGTAAATTCATCCAAGGCTCTTTTGAGGCCTTGCAGGTTAAAGTAAAAAGTCAGGCTCTAAACGCCAAACTTTCGGACCCTAAAAACTTGTTTGACTGTAGTTTGCCCGGACCAGACATCAAAGGCAGCTTGCACCCGGTCACTTTGATTCGCCGAGAGATCATCCATACGTTTAATCGTTTAGGGTTTGTCGTTGCCGATGGTCCTGAGCTTGATTTTGATTTTTATAATTTTTCTGCTTTGAATATACCAGAGGTACACCCTGCACGGGACATGCAAGATACGTTTTATCTAGAAGAAAACGAACAGACCGAGCCAATGGTTTTGCGTACGCATACGAGCAACGTGCAGATCCATACGATGAAGGATTGCCACCCGCCCATGCGCGTGATTGCGCCTGGAAAAACCTACCGGGTCGATAGCGATCCAACCCATACACCGATGTTTCACCAGGTCGAGGGGTTTGTGGTTGATAGAGGTATTTCTATGGCTCACCTCAAAGGGGTTTTGAATGCTTGGGTCAAAGGAATGTTTGGCAGCGAGGCCAAAACCCGTCTGCGTCCAAGTTACTTTCCATTTGTAGAGCCTGGGGCTGAGATGGATATGAGTTGCTTGATTTGCTTTGGAGAAGATTCTAGCTGCCGTGTTTGCAAAGGCACAGGTTGGTTAGAAATCGGTGGGTGCGGCATGATCCACCCAAATGTTTTCGAAGCTGTTGGCATTGATAGTGAAGAGTACTCGGGTTTTGCTTTTGGTTTTGGCATGGACCGCATGGCCATGTTGAAATATGGGCTACCTGATTTGCGTCAGCTGTTTGAACCGTCGCGAGACTTTTTACGTGACTTTCCGCTGTTTACTTTGCGTCAGGCGGCGATGCAAAACGCTAAAGCCAATAAAAATATCCTTAAAAAAGAGCAAAAAGGTGGTTCCCTATGAAAATCGGATACCAATGGATTTGTGACCATTTAGATACAGATAAAAATCCTGCGATCGACCTGGCGCGGCAGGCCTTGATTGACCGCGGCTTAGAAGTTGAGGCTATCGAAGAGGTCGACGGCGACCATGTGTTTGAATTTTCGATCACGCCTAACCGCGCTGACTGTTTTGGCGCGCGTGGGCTTGCACGTGAACTCGCGGCAAGTTTTGGGCTAAAGCTAAAAGATCTGAGCTCAAACCTACCGCCTGCTCTAAAGTTTGGAAAAGATGCAAAATCAAGTTTGAAACCAG
>JALZUO010000058.1 GCA_023301565.1 Oligoflexales bacterium | reverse complement strand
GCCAACGGCGTCTCGGTTTCGCCGCTGGAACTTCACCCCTGGCGAGAGTCAGAACAAACCGGACAGAGGATGACCCGCGGCAACGTTGCGTTGCTCGGACAAGCGATTGTAAACAGCACCAAGCGATAATCAGTTGTCACCGTTTTCGATAAAATACGCCGTCAATAACTTGATCATTCGCGACCGCGAATTGACCAGCAAGTTCGTGCGATCGCAAAACGCTGCTCTTCGCCGGTTCGGTTCGATCGTCCGACGTGCTGGACGCAAACGAATTCGCCCCGGTTCTGTTCGCGTGCTGGTCGCCCAAACAATCGCCGGTTCCTCCCAAGACGTCATCCACAACACTACCGGCCGTCGGCTCTACGGAGCGGCTGCCGAAGGCGCACTGCGAAGCGGCAACGCCAGTCGTCAGAATGCAGGACAACGAAGGCTCAAAGGCCAAAAAGCCGTCGACGCAGTCAACGCCGGCATCGCCAAGTATCGAGCACGGCCGGCCAGCGACCCGCCGCGATACTGGACCAACAACGGGCTGAACTTGCGAACGATCTTGTTCGGCATCGAAAAATCACGTCTTGACCTACAAGTCGTGATCGGACCGGTTGGATTTGGGGGACGGCCATCCGCTCCCGAGCGAATCGAACATGGCGTTGGCAGGTATCGCAAGCGTGCCTTTATGGGGCCGGCGCTCGAAGCCAAGCGTGACCAGCTGCTTGAGTCACTCCTGAAATTTGGGGTGATCTAATGAGCTCAAGAAGAGCAAGAGCCGGCCACGCGGAAGTGACGGCCAGCATCAAAGACCGGATCAGCGGCGGGCTCAAACGAATCAAAGCCCGCATGCAATCGTTTGCCGCATCCTCGGCACGCGTCGGCGGAGCGTTGACGGCCGTCGGTGGTGGTAGCCTGGCCGCACTGACTCCACTGATCAAGCTTTTCGCTGATTTTGACGATCAAATGCGGACCGTCAAAGCCGTCACCGGCGCCACTGACGAGCAATTTAAAATGCTCTCCGATCGATCCCGCGAACTCGGTCGATCGACCAGTTTCATGGCTGCGGAAGTTGCCGGAGCTCAAGTCGCGTTAGGCCGAGCCGGATTCAAGCCAGACCAGATCGACGAATCAATTGAATCTGTCCTGGCACTCGCCAGGGCCACCGGCACCGAACTACCACAGGCCGCTGGTTTCGGCGCCGACGTGCTGCGAGCGTTTAAACTTGAGACGTCCGAAATGGGCCGCGTCGCTGACGTGCTTTCGGTCACCGCCAACAGCTCCAGCCAGACGCTCGAGAACCTATTCGAATCGCTGAAGCCTGTCGCCCCGATCGCCGCCGAGGCCGGCGACTCGCTCGAAGATCTTGCCGCCGCGTCCGGAGTCCTGGCAAACAACGGCATCAAAGGATCACTTGCCGGTAACTCACTCGGCCGGGCATACAAGAACCTTGCCAACGCTGGAATCCAAGGCAAGCTCAAAGAGCTAACCGGCGTCGACGCCACCGACTCACTCGGCAACCTAAAACCACTTGTCGGCATCATCCAAGAAATTGGCGTTGCCACCGAAGGCCTGGGAGAAGCCGCCCGCCTGGATGCGTTCGAGCAATTGTTTGGCCGCGGTCAAGTTGCCGCATTGAATCTCGCCAACGCCAGCTCAGGTTTCGGCGATCTGCGAGCCAAGCTTGAAGACGTCGACGGCGCTGCCAAAAAAACCGCAGCCGAAATGGACGGCGGCATCGGTGGATCAATCCGCAAGCTATGGTCAGCCGCCGAAGGCGTCGGCCTGACGATCATCGATTCACTGGTTGGGCCGATTGACTTGCTCACACGTGGATTCACCGCCGCCGCGGCCGGCCTCGAACAATTCATTGCCAAAAACCCTGGCCTAATCCAAGGGCTCGCCATCGCGGCCGCCGCCGTCACCGGCGTCGGCATCGGCCTGCTAACGCTCAGCGGCATCGTCACCGCCGGCAGCTTTGCAGTCAGCGGATTGATTGCCGTGATCGGCGTTGCCGGTTCAGCACTCGCGTTTTTGGTTTCCCCGATTGGCCTGATCTCCGTCGCCCTGATTAGCGGCGTCACCGCCTGGGCACGCTACACGGAATCCGGCCAGCAATCCGTCGCATTCCTAACCGAGCAACTCAACTCGCTGCTTGCCTGGTCAACGGCCGTGTTCGGCGGGATCCGTGACGCGATCGCCGCCGGCGACTGGCAGCTGGCCGCCCAGATCTTATGGAAAGGTTTGGAGGTGGTTTGGCAGACCGGCATCGGCGCCGTCATGGGATACTGGATAGATTTCAAATCAGGAATCATTGACGTCTTTTCGTCCGTCGTCCCTGGTATCCGTAGTATCTGGAGCACCATCACCAGCGGCATCGCCAAAGAACTGGTCACCGTAATCGACCTGATCAACAACGTTTCCGAATCGCTGCTAGGCGTGCAGGCGATCGCGATCGACACCGCCGGCATCAAACGATCACTCGACGAAAGCGAAGAAGAGTTCCAGGAGAAGCTGGTTAACGAACGCAACGCCCGCGAGAAAAAACGACTCGAAGAAGCCGACGCGGAAAAGGAAAAGTTTGCTGCGAC